>JAUYIZ010000056.1 GCA_030688615.1 Desulfobacterales bacterium
GGCGTGAAATAACCAGCGTTTTGCAAAGGTCCGAGGGTGGAGGATATTGTGGAAGAGCGGAGCCGAAAAATCATTGACATCGTCATTGCCGTCGTTGCCCTGATGATGATTGCCTACCATATGGTTTCCACCCAATATGTCCTGCAGGACTTCATCAAGCACCAGAATACCCATCTGGGGTTTTCCATCCTGCTGGTCTATCTGATGGCGCTGAAAAAGGCGGGGCGGTTCTGGCCGCTGACCCTTGCTTTTCTCCTGGCCGGGGTGGTTGCGGTGGGCTATGTTCAGATTTATTACCTGGATATCGAGTTCCGCATGGAGTTTCCCACCAGTACGGATCTGGTCATCGGTGCGTTGCTCATCATCGTGGTGCTGGAGGGAACCCGGCGGGCCCTCGGCATGGTGTTGACGGCCGTGGCATTGATCTTTATCGCCTACGCCCTTCTGGGACACATGCTGCCGCGACCTTTCGGCATCTTCCCCATATCCCTCACCCGGCTGGTGTACGAGCTGTCCACCGGGTTTTCCGGAATTTACGGCCTTGTTCTGACCGTATCGGCCGATTATGTCTTTTTGTTCGTTTTGCTGGGCGGTATTTTAACCGTTTCGGGCGGGCCGCGCTTCATTCGGGAATTCGGTCTGGTCATCGGCCGGAAAATGAGAGGCGGCCCTGCCATGACGGCGGTGATCGCCAGCAGCCTGATCGGTTCGGTTACCGGTTCACCGAGCGCCAACATCGCCATTACCGGCAGCTTTACCATACCGATGATGAAGCAGACCGGGTACCGGCCGGTGCAGGCGGCGGCCATCGAGGCGGCCGCCTCCACCGGCGGACAGATCATGCCACCGGTCATGTCGGCAGCAGCCTTTTTGATGGCCGGCCTCACGGGGATAAGCTACTCGCGCATCATGCTGGCGGCGCTTTTGCCCGCCGTGCTCTATTACCTGTCGGTGGGGCTGTACGTTCATTTTCAGGCCATGAAAATGAACGTGTGGCCCATGGACGATGAGACGGGAGATATACGGGAAATCCTCCTCAGTGCGCCTTGTTTTGTGGTGCCGCTGGCCGTGATCACCTTTCTCTTTATTCTGGATTACAGCCCGATGTATGTGGCTTTCTGGGGGGTTATCGTCTCCATCGGCGTCGGTCTTATCCGGAAAGAGACGCGACCGACACTGTCCGGCTGGCTGGAGGGTTTTGTGGCCGGGGCAACCACCGGTGCGGTGATCGGCATATCGTCCGGCTGTATCGGGGTGATGGTCAAGGTCCTGACCATGACGGGTCTGGGGACCCGGCTTCCTGCGATGGTGGAAACATGGAGCGGCGGCAATCTTTTTCTGGCCCTGATCATCGTCATGATAGCGTCCCTTATTCTCGGCTGCGGGGTTCCCACCGCGCCGGCCTATATCATGGTGGCCATCATCGGCGCCCCGGTGCTGATCAAGATGGGGCTCACCGTGCTCCAGGCGCACTTTTTTGTGTTTTACTTTGCGGTCATGTCCATGCTCACGCCGCCGGTGGCCCCGGCGGCGGTTGTTTCCTCCAGCCTGGCCGGAAGCGGCTTTATGAAGACGGCCTTTGAAGAGATAAAACCTTCCATCGCCGGGTTTTTAATTCCCTTCATGCTGATCTGGTGCCCCATGTTGCTCCTGGAGCCCCAGGGATCGCTACTGCGGGAAGCCGTTATCTTGCTGGGCATGTTTGTGGCCATTATCTGTATTCAGGCCGGGATGAACAATTACTATCTATCGCGCTGCGGGCGCTATGAAAGGGTTCTTTTCTTTTTGATTGCGGCGTTGCTGTTTTTAAGCGGCGCTTCGAAGGGGGCCGTGTTTGTTCTGCTCTATGGCCTCGGACTGACAGCTTTTGCGCTCATCAGCATTAATCAGTGGCGCGCCCAGCGGACCGGTGCGCAGGTTACATCTTCTATATAACAACGAAAAACGAGCAACGAATCCAAGGGGGGTTGTATTGATGAATCGGGAAATTTTGGTCAGTATGAGAAACACCATCGAGTTTTTGAAGGGGCAAGGCGAGGTCAGTGTTGTAACCGGCCAGGTGGACCCCATCTATGAAATTGCCGGTATTCAAAAAGCCCTGGAAGACGGGCCGGCCTTTCTTTTCGAAAACATTAAAGGGTATCCCGGCGTGCGTGACGTGGGCAATTTATTTGCCAGGATGGACCGGATTGCCAAAATGTTTGGTGAAAAAGACCCCAAGAAAATGAAATTTCGATGTCTGGAGGCCATAAAAAACCCCATCCCGTCGGTGACGGTCGGCACGGCGCCCTGCCAGGAGGTGGTGATTACCGAGGGGATCGACGTGATGAACACCCTTCCGATTCTCAAGCATACTGAAAATGACGCCGGGCGTATTTTAGGCGGCGGCAATATCTTCGTCGGCCCCAAGTACTTCCGCGGCGGCACGCATCTTTCATTTAACCGGACCCATTTCCGGGGGGCCGACTGGGCCAGCATCATGGGGGGGCCGCCCACCCATCTGGGGGTCATTGCCTACATGGATCATCGCGACGAGAGAATCCCCATGACCATCAATATCGGTACGCCGCCGGCGGTTAATTTGATTGCGGGCGGCGGCAACGTGCATGCCATCATACCGGTAGGAACGGACAAGGTGGCCATTGCCGGCGGGCTGCAGGGATTTCCGGTGGAAACGGTGGATGCCAAGACGGTGGAAGCCCAGGCCATTGCGCAGTCGGAATGGGTGATCGAAGGCTATCTGGAAACCGAGAGCGTGTGGGAAAGTGACGCCGCCGAAGCGTCCCAGAAGGCGGGTGTCACACCTTTTTTCCCGGAATGGCCCGGTTACCTGGGAAAATCCTATCGCTTCAGAAAATTCAAGGCCACGGCCATCACCCACCGCAAGGACCGCCCCATCTTTTTTTCACCCCTGGCCTTTTCCTTCGAAGGCACCTACCTGATCACGGTTCTCAGGGAAGCCATGCTTTATGAAATCGCCGAACGGACGATCCCCGGCCTTGTCGTGGACGTGAACACCTTGCACGGGGTCACCATTCAGGGCGGCATCATTTACCAGGTGAAAAAGCGCCGGCCCTGGGATGAGGGCTACCAGAAAAACATTCTGACCGCGGCGCTGGGTTCTACGGCCGGGATCCGGATGGTGGTGGTGGTGGACGAGGATATCGATATCTACAATGCCGATGATGTGCTGTGGGCCATCACGACGCGGGTTGACCCGCAAACCGACATTCTGTCCGGCAGCCGCGGCGGCCGGGGCACCTTGATGCAGCCCCTGGAGCGCATGGGGGGCCTGGGCGGCGGATTTGACGGGGGGCTGGGCATCGATGCCACGGTGCCCTTTAACGCACGGGAAGAATTTCAGCGCGCTCGCTACCCCGTGGACAAAGTCGATTTGAACCGGTGGTTTTCCGATGAAACCATTCAAAAAATAAAGACGTCACAGTCTGAATATGCCCGGGTGCTGGCCCGGGTCAGCGGGCAGCCGGGGCTGAAGTAAAAAGGTTTCAGCCCGAAATAAGCTGCCACAGAAAAGGTTGGGGCCAGGGAGCGTGAATCACCAGTTCAAAAAGACCGTAGGTGATGGCAAAGCATAGGAACGCCGTGAAAATGGCCAACGGCCAGCGGGCGCCGTTTAACCGAGAATACAGGAAAGCGAAAAGGGTTGTGGCGGCGGCGAAACCGATCAGCCAGATGCCGAAGGAAAGTCCGATGAGCCAGACCCAGAAAACTCTGGCGCGCCGTGCGGCCGCATGATCCTTGTCGTCCACCGACACGTCCATGCCGGATTTTTCTTCCTTGGCCGAGGGACTGGAAAATACCTCCTTGAAAAGCTGGACGGCAAAGAGAACCACGCCGATTCCCCCGAGGAACAGAATCAGGATACTGGCCCGCAAAGGCCAATGCAGAGAGTAAAGCACGGCCGCCAGCATAATGACCAGAAGCGTCAAGGTGAAGTAGCTTTTCTTCTGAAAGTTCATGTAAACCTCTTTAGGGCCTCTAATCTGATTTCAAGAGCTGTTTTTCATACCGTTTCTTGTTCCATAGGGGCAGAAAGATCACGGTGCCTACAATCAGCAGCAGCAGCAGGATAACCCCCGGGCGGTACAGCCAGGTGAATCCGTATCGGGCGGAAGACAGCCAGAGATACTTTTCCATGATGGGGCCCAGAACGATGCCCAGAAGGACCGGAGGCCGCGGCCAGTTCAGCTGCCGCAGAAACCAGCCCAGCACGGAAAAAATCAACAGCAGGGCGACATCCTCAAGGGCGAAGTTGGCTGAAAAGGCGCCGATGAAACACAGGACGACGATGACCGGAACCACGGAATGAAAGGGCCAGAAAGCCATTTTAGAGATGGGCTTTGCCAGGGCCAGGCACAGAACCGCCGCCACGATGTTGGATATGACCAGAGTCCAGATGACGGCGAACACGTAGTTGAGTTGCGTCGTGAGCATGGAAGGCCCCGGCGTCAGTCCCACCGCCATGAAGGCGATGAGAATCAGGGCCGTGGCCGTGCTGCCCGGGATGCCAAAGGCCAGGGCCGTAATATAAGAGCCGCCTTCCACCGAGTTGTTGGCCGCTTCCGGGGCGATGACTCCCCGTATGTCTCCCTGGCCGAATTTGCCGTTCCGGCAGGTCTGGGCCGCATGGCCGTAGGCCAGCCAGGCCGCGACCGGACCGCCGATGCCCGGGACAAAACCGATCCAGGTGCCGATGATGGAAGCTCTTAAGGTTAAAAACCAGTGGCGGAAGCCGTCCTTTACGCCCTCCATCAACCCGAACCCTAACTTGGGTTTGGACTGGGCAATGCTGGTGCCGCCCGCCGCCATGGCGATGGTCTCCGGGATGCCGTAAATTCCCAGGGCCACCAATATCAACGGGATACCATCCCAGAGATAAGGCTGCCCGAAGGTGTATCGGGGAACCCCGGATTTGGGGTCCATGCCGACCGTCATGATAATCACGCCCAGGATGCCGGCGGCGATGCCTTTGATGGGCGCTTTGCCGCTCAAAACACCCACCATGCTGATACCCCAGAGCGCGAGCATGAAATACTCGGGAGAACCCAGGGAAAGCACCAGGGGCCGAAGCACCGGTAAGGAAAAGGTCAGGACGACGGCCCCGAAAACGCCCCCGAGGGCGGAAACGCACAACCCCGCGCCGATGGCCCGGGCCCCTTCTCCGCGTTTGGTCATGGGGTAGCCGTCCACCACCGTGGCCAGGGAGCCGCTGCTGCCGGGGATCCCGGTGAGCACCGATGTGATGGTGCTGCCCGTGGAGGAAACCGCGTCGATGGAAACCAGAAAGGCGATGGCGGCATAGGGTCCCATGGTCATGGCAAAAGGCAGGGACATGGCGATCAGCGCCGTGCTGCCGATGCCCGGCAGAATGGCAACAACGCTGCCGAGAACGATCCCTAAAAAGCCCAGAAGGAGCAGGTGCGGCTGGAGAACATGAATCAGACCGTCAAGAGAAGCTTCCCACATTTTTATTCACCTTTGAAAGGGGTAGAAAATTTCAAACAGGGGGCCAGAAATACGGTTGCCTGATTCCCCTAACAATAACCCGGCCGGCTGTCAAGCAATTATTAAATTCGATGACGGCGATTCGTTCTATTTTTTCTTTTTTTTCTTCTGCCCGGGCGCTATTCCCGCTGCGGCTGCCCAGGCCGGCCAGGTTTTGGGATCTTTGGTGTTGTCCACCAGGCCCACCGGCGCCACGGCAAAAACCTTGTAGTCCGCATCGGCGGCCCGGATCTGGATGACCCCTTCCGGGATAATTCCGCTGCCGGCATAATCAGCCAGTCGCCACTCGGCAACCCAGGCCCCGTTTTTATCGGCAACCGGAACGATGCCGATGGCCGTGGGCACCCCCAGCTGGTCGTCAAACATGATATAAACCTTCTCCCCGGGTGCGTAACCGGAGCCCATGACGGTCAGGGTGGTCTGGTCGCTTAGCGCGGCGATGGAAGGGGTGACGGTCAAGGTGTAACCTGTCCCGGAATCCCCCCGGCCGACAAAAAGTATCCCCAAGGTTACGAACAAAATAAAACCCATGAGCCCTGCCAAATATTTTGTCCTCATTTTTCTCCTCCTGATCGGTTAGGTTTTATTGTTGATATCCCGGTTACTGGGCAATAAGACCGAATTTTTTCTGTAAACTGATACCATAGTCGATGGCTTCTTTGGGCGCGCCCAGAACCTGGTCCAGAACGTCCCGGGTGTCTGTGCCGGAGACCACGTCGTACACGGGGGTTACCATCTTGGTGATGAGCGCGTCGAATTTCGGGTCTTCCCCCATCTTGTCAAAAGCCGTGCGAAGAATGGACACATATTTTTCCGGGGTGTTGCGGGGCGCGCTGAGGGACTTGTCCACCATGTTGGAGCCCAGCCAGGCAATGTAAGCCTGCCAGGGAACGCCGGTGGGTTTTTTGTTTTTACTTACTAACAGGTCTTCAAACGTCTGGACATCCGCAAAATCGGGACGGCGCTTGAATTTGCCCTTTTTATAGGTACCGTTCTGACAGACCAGCTCGATCATGTCCTGTTCCAGCAAGCGTTTGATCAAAAAAGAGTTGGAAGTTCCAAACACGTCAACTTCACCCCGCTGGAACGCCAGCTCGATATCGCTGGTGCCGGTGTAGCCGGGGATGAAACGGATATTCCAGTCCAAAAATTCCTTGCCCCAGATCAGCATGGCCAGCCAGGTCTCTTCCCCTTCCTTGGTGCCCACAACCGCCGGTTCGGCCTTGGGGTCCAGCAGATTTTTCATCTTTCCTTTCCGAATAAAAATCACATTTCCGCCCCGCACCACATGTCCGATGTGCTCCAGCTTCCTGAGATCGTATTTGACGATTTCGTTGCCCCGCTGCTGCATGCTGACCGGCGACGAGGAGTTTTGTAACAGATGAAGGCCGTCGGGTTTGCCTCTGGCATAAAAAATATTGTTGGCGATGGACCCTCCCCCGCCGGGCATGGAGCGCACGACGATCTTCGGGTTACCCGGTATGTGCATCGGCAAAACCGCTGCGGTGATGCGGGCCATGGTATCCGTGCCGCCCCCGACACGGGACTCGCCAAGGATTTCAATGGTCTTTCCCTGATAGAAGGGCGCAGCATGGGTCAGAACCGGCTGAAATATCCATATCGCCAGAAGACCAGCCGCCAGAAGGTAGGCAGATGCGAAATATGGGGACCTTTTCTTCATTGGTTCACTCTCCTTTCATGATTGCGGGTTAATAACACCTTGAGTTGTGTTATAGATTTAAGTGGATGACGGGAAAACCTGTTATGAGCATGAAAATCAACCAGGCGGTTGTTTGATTCCATGGGAAAAGGTAACAAAACCGGATGGGGTTGTCAAGGGTAATTTTGGACTGGAAATTTTCACCGGGGCCGGTTAATATGGCGCGCTCACCGTGAAAAAGTCGAATTCGGGCATGGTGGGGCGGAAAACCGAGTTCACGCGGTCCGGCTTGAATATGTCGTCGAATTGTGCGTTCCCGGCAAGCTTGAGACGGGATTCGTTAAGCACGTACAGTGGGATGCCGTAGTCCTGAAAGGCGCTGTTTAATACCTGTCGTCGTTCCTGTAAAAAAATAAACCGCTGGAAGACCGATTTTAAACTTTCCCTTACAAGGTTATTGAAGACCGGGCGCAGAACATCAGGGTCGTTGGTGGTGACCGGATAGCCGTAGTCATTTTTTTTCTCGATGGCGGCCTGGCGCAAGAAGAGTTTTTCTAATTTCAGGATCCCTTCGTTCTCGCTTTCCAGCCGGCCGTCATAGGGCCGGATCTGGTGAAAACCCGCCGCCTGCAAGGTGCTGTAGTATTCATCCCAAAGGCCCGCTTCGCCGCTCGGAAGGTCTGCGGCCACGTAACCCTTTTCCGCCAGGCAGCGTTTGACCAGCCAGTAAAATTCGACGCTGTAGAGCTTGGCCAGGTCATAATTATTGGGGGAGGGAAAGTCGATATAGATCGCGTCGAACTTCTGACGGGTTTCCTGCAGCCAGAGGAACGCATCGTAAGCGATGACGGTGACCCGGGGGTCTGCAAACGAATTGTGGTTGATGGTCTGCAGATCAGGGTGGTGCCGGGCAATGTGCAGCATCTTGGGGTCGATGTCCACAAGCGTGATATGCTTTACCTGCCTGTATTTGAGCAATTCCCGCAGCACAATCCCATCGCCGGCTCCGAGGATCAGGGCTTTTTCAGGAGGTTTCGTCCATTGAATGGGTACATGGACGAAAAATTCATGGTAAATTTCCTCGGTGTTGGCGGAAATCTGAAACTGGTTGTTTAAGAAAAGCCACAGGTCCTCTGGAAAATCAGGTTCTCTGGCAAATTTTTCACTGTACTGGGAATAAATCATTTTCTGTGAATTGTCCGCCGGCGCGTTGACCAGATGAATCCGCTGGTAGGGCGAACGATATTCCTCTATCCGGGGCAGATTTTCAAATGAGCTCAACAGGGAACTGATGCTTTTTACCTGCTTGTAGTAATAGAACTTCTTGAGAAAAAACTGCTGGGTATTTTGCGTGAAGGCCAGGAGGAAAAGCAGCACCGCAACCACGGAACAGGTGATCCGGGCGTAACGGAACTTATGTTTGGTCGGAGTGAAAACCAGCAAAAGACCGCAGGCCACGGCATTGAGCAGCCCTGTCAGGTAGGCGACGGCGAAAAGGCCCAGCTTGGGCAGCAGAATCAGCGGAAATAAAACCGAGCCCACCAGGGATCCGAAGTAATCGACACCTAAAACCAGATTCATGGTGTTGGGCCGTTTCGACTCGCCCAGGGCCATGAGCAGCGGAATCTCGAAGCCGGAAAGAACCCCGATCACCACAATTACCCCATGACTCAGCGTAAAGAAGAGAGCGGGTCTGAAATCGAAGCCCAAGGCGGCAATATAGAACAGATTATTGGTTCCCAGAAATCTGTGAACCACATCCAACGAAGACAAAATCAAAACCGCCAGCCCGCCGACCACACTGAGCCAAATCTCAATGCGAACCAGCCGCCGGGCGCAGTCCTGCTCATCGCTCTTCTGGCAGAGCATGGCTCCGATCCCCAGGGAGGCAAGGTAAATGCCGATGGTGATGCTGTAACGCAACACCGTATTGCCCATCAACGCCGAGAGGGTCTGGGCCATGAGCAGCTCATAAATAATGCTGCAGTAGGCGACGGTGAAAGTGATCAGGTAGGTCACGGGCATTTTAGGATGTGCCGTTGAAGCAATGCTATTTTTTTAAGGCCTGTTTTTAAGACCTGGATGATGGTTAAGAATCTTTTTCGCAGCTGGGAATTTTCCCCCGTTCAATCGAGATGACCTGCACTTCCTCTCCCCCCAGCGCCTCCAGAATGTACTTTCGTGCTTTTTGGGGGTCGCCTTCCCGGCCGCACATGAAGATGTCCACGGCGGCAAATCCGCACTCGGGCCAGGTGTGGATGGAAAGGTGAGATTCCTGAACGAGGCAAAACCCTGTAACACCCTGGGGAGCAAATTTGTGAAAGGCCGTTTTAACGATCGTGGATCTGGCAGCTATGGCTGCTCCTTCCAGCGTATTTTTGCAGAAATCCATGTCGTCCAGCTTGCCGGGGTCACAGCCGTGTATGTCCATAATGATATGGGCTCCACCTTGATTCATAGGTAATCCTCCAGGTTGAGATCGCTGCGGTTAATGATTTTATCCGCATACCATACAAGAATTATTTAAGCACAACGGCACAGGAAAAACCAAAAGATCAAAGGAGATGGAAATTTGCCACAGCCGCTACTCCATAACAGCTTATCGGAAAACATTCAAGATGTTTTTGACGGTTTCGTAAAAAGTCGGATTTCAGACAAGCCCCTTGACTTTCCAGCTTATTTTTTTTAAAGCTTATAAACAATGGGCAGTGGAACGGGGAAAATGCTTGGAATGATCCGTTTGATTAAAAACAGTTTCATCGGGATATGCGGCGGCGCATTGCTGGCAGGTATTTTTGCCTGGACGGTTCAGGCGGATATCTACCTGTATAAAGACAAGGATGGGGTGTCTCATTTTACCAATGTGCCGACTTCCTCAAAATACCGGCTTTTCATGAGAACCGGCTATCCGAAAACAAGGAAATTTTACTCCACCAGCAAATATGATCATCATATCAGCGAGGCATCGGCCCTGTACGGGGTTTCCTTTCATTTGCTCAAGGCGCTGATCAAGGCGGAATCGGATTTCAACCCCCAGGCCGTTTCAAAAAAGGGAGCCATGGGGCTCATGCAGCTCATGCCGAAAAATGTAAAAAGTTTTAAAATCAAAGACCCCTACAACCCCAGGGAAAATATAATGGGCGGCACCTTTTATTTGAAAAAAATGCTGAACCGTTTTAACGGCAAGGTCCCCCTGGCCCTGGCCGCCTATAATGCCGGGCCCGATGTGGTGGATCAGCACCAGAGCATCCCGCCCATTCAGGAAACAAAAGATTATGTCCAAAGGGTGTTAAGATTTTATAAAGTTTTTAATCAAGGATAGAAGCTCCATCCAAGGTCGTCCCTTCTTTGATCACCGCTTTTGATGTCCGCCGGTTTTCAATGACGACCTTTCCTTTAACGCGTACGTCCTTTACAAAAAAACATTTCCGATAATCTTCAAAGATTCACAATCCACCAGGGAAGGAATACCGTCTTTAAATCTTTCCTTAAACAGGCTATGATTCCATAGTTGCCTTGGAAAAAGAAAAAGAGGGAAAAAGAGGGACGGGGTTGAAATTGGGCGTTTCTTTTTACTTTAGTAAAAGCGGGTATGTGGCACGAAAAAAGTATCGGGATTTTGTAGCCACAG
>JAUYIZ010000137.1 GCA_030688615.1 Desulfobacterales bacterium
GGTGGCGGTGCCGAAATCGATGACGATCAGGCTGACGGGATATTTGTCATAGGCGGCAATGGCATTGACGATGCGGTCCGCGCCCACTTCGGCCGGGTTGCCGTAGCGGTTGGGCATTTTTTTCAGGGATCCGGCATCCACCCAGGATGGGGCCCTGCCCAGGTACTTGCGGCAGAAGGAATCCAGCGCAAACACGACCGGGGGCACCACGCAGGAGATGATCGTCTTTTTGACGATGCCGAGATCCAGGCGGCCGCCGGCGAACAATCCGGTAATCAGAAGAAAAAATTCATCCTCGGTGATGTTTCTTTCCGTGCGCACCCGCCAGCTTTTGACCAGGGTGCGGCCGTCATAAATACCCATGAGCGTGTTGGTGTTTCCCACATCGATAACCAGGAGCATAAAAGGTCCCCCTTATTTGTACCCTATTTTCATTATTTCTGATTCTTCTCGTATATAGTCAACAAAACAGAAGAATTCAGGAGTCAGGAGTCAGAATTCAGAATTGATGAAAGGTATGCCTCAAGCAGTTTGCTTACCTCCTCAAGTTGATTTTTTAATAAAGATTCACTGTGCCGGTATACTGACAAAACAAATTGATGTGCTTTTTGCCAGACAACCAGATCCTGAAAATTCTTGGCAGGCATTCGTTTCATTCTGACTTCTGACTCCTGGATTCTGAATTCTTTTTCTTTTTGATTTCCCGATGTTTCTGCTTCAGAACGGTGACGGTAAAAACCTCGGGAGATACCTGGGTCAGGGTCGTTTTAACCGGCAGGGAGATGGAAGCGTGCCGGACATAGACGCCGGGTTTTAAATCCTTCAGATCGACGCTGGCCTGCAGGCCGTTTTCCTGGTGAAGTTTTTCGAGAATATTCTCCGGACCCTGGATCTCAAAAGTGATGTGCCGAGGGGAAATTTTATAGTTAAAAGAGGAATTCTTGCCCGTGACCGGCACGGTTTCAAATTTCTTGGTGATAATTTTTTCCTGAATATCAATTTCCGCCAGCAGAACCCCCGAAGGAAAAATGACTTTGACCTCTTCCGGAAGATTCAGGGCCAGTTCTTTCTTGATCGAAGCCGACAGGCCGTTGACGTCCACCGGTTTTGTGGCAACCTCATCGATGGGATCCAGCGCGCTGGTCGGGCCGCGCAGAATGACCGATGAAGGCTTGCTGACCGAGGCGGACACCGCATACCCGGAGGCAACCTTGCCGGAAACAGAAACGTTCACCCGGACCTGTTTATTGATTTCTTTTTCGACCCGAAAGGAGATGGAGGGCGGGTTGACCCGGAGGATGGTGAGGCCTTTGGGCAGTGAAATGAGCGCCTTATCGATTACAACCGAGGTCGTTCCCTCGCTGAGGCCGTAAAATTCCGGAGCGTATTTGAGCTTGTGATTGGACAAGGCTTTCAGGGCGGCCGGGGCGCCCTGAACACCGACCTCGATGCCCTTTATTTCCTGACCGGATATGGTCAGTCCGGCGGGCACCCGGCTGAGATCCACCGGGATGATGATTTCGGTTTCCTGCAAAACGGACCCGGGAGAGCGCCACCAGATGAAAGCGGCCAGGATGCCTGTTATAAGAACAATCCCCAGGATATATTTGTGACGCAGCATGGATTGAATGAATTTGCGCATATCCCACAATATGTTTTCTGCCCTCACGCGCCGACGGGTTCCCCGGCATGCTTGATGGCGTCAACGATATTTACGGTGATACGGGTTTGGGCGACATTGTGAACCCTGACAATGTGTGCGCCGTTGAAAACTGCAGCCGCCACTGCGGCCTGGGTTCCGGTTTCCACTTCAGCAAGGTCCGGGGGCATGTCCCGGCCAAGTTCATGCTTGAGTATATGCTGGATAAAAGATTTGCGGGACGGGCCGATCAGGAGCGGGATCCCCAGGGGTGTAAACGCATGTAAACAGTTGATCAGCATCAGGTTGTGCCGGATTTCTTTCCCGAACCCGATTCCCGGGTCCACGATGATCCTGGATTTTAAAATACCTTTGTCCTGCGCGCGACAGATGGCATCTGCCAGAAACGTTTTGATTTCAGCTACCAGCGCGCCATAGGCGGGGGAAACCTGCATGGTTTTCGGCATTCCCTGCATATGCATCAGGATCACCGGCACCCCGCATCGGGCCGCCAGGTCCGCCATGGCCGGATCGGACCGCAGGGCGCTGATGTCGTTGATGATGGATGCGCCCGCTTCGATGGCCCTTCGGGCTACTTCCGCTTTGACGGTATCAATGGAAATGGGCGCGGCGATCCGTTTTGCCAGGGCTTTGATCAGGGGCACGACGCGCCGGATTTCTTCCTCGACAGGGACAGGGTCGGAAAACGGACGGGAGGATTCCCCGCCGATGTCGATAATGTCCGCCCCTTCCTGCACCATTTTTTCCGCCCGGGCCAGGGCCGTGTCGAAACTGAAAAATTTACCGCCGTCGGAAAAAGAATCGGGGGTTACGTTCAATATCCCCATGATACGGGTGCGCCTGCCGAGTTCAAGGCAACGGGAACCCCAGGTAAGCTTAAATATTTCCATAGGATTTTGACGATTTTGGTAACTTCTCAATAACTTCTGGTAGAAAGACATGTTGGCTGCTTGTTGTCATTCCTACGAAAGCAGGAATCCAGAATCTTTTCAGCATGTTACTGGATTCCCGCCTGCGCGGGAATGACGATGGGGGCGCGGGAATGACGTGATGCCCCAGAACTTGTTGAGAACTTACCGATTTTGTTTTAAAAATCCGGTCGATCCGGTTAATCCTGTCAAAGGGTTTTTTCATCCGGGGCCTGTTTTTTTTGGGCTTTGGTTTCCGGGGCCGGGAACGCCGCGTCCGGTTTCAGCGAACGGATCAATTCATCCAGTTCAGCGCCCATTACCGTTTCCTTTTCCAGTAAAAGCGCTGCCAGTTTGTGCAGAATGTCAATATTTTCTGTCAGCACCTTTTGGGCCCGTTTGTAACTTTCATCGATTAATTTATTGACTTCATGGTCTATTTTTTGCGCGGTTTCCTCTGAATAATCCCGGTGCTGGGCGATTTCACGGCCCAGGAATATGTGTTCGTCCTGCTTGGCATAGGACAGGGGCCCCAGCTTGTCACTCATGCCCCAGACCCGGATCATTTTCTGGACAAGATCGGTGGCCTGCTTGATGTCATTGGAGGCCCCGGTGCTGATGCGGCCAAAAACGATCTCCTCGGCCACCCGGCCCCCGAAAGCCACCGAAAGCTCGCTTTCAAGCTGGTCCTTGTATTTGAAGTCCCGCTCTTCCGGCAGAAACCAGGTGATGCCGGCCGCGCGGCCCCTGGGGATGATGGTGATTTTGTTGACCGGATCGGTCCAGGGAAGCAGCCGCGCCACCAGCGCGTGCCCCCCTTCATGATACGCCGTGGTCTTGCGGTCTTCTTCCCTGACGACCTTGGACTTGCGCTCCAGGCCCATAAAGACCTTGTCCTTGGCATCTTCAAAGTCGAACATGTCCACTTTTTCCTTGTTGCGCTTGGCCCCCATCAGGGCGGCTTCGTTGACCAGGTTTTCCAGATCGGCGCCGGAAAAACCCGGTGTCCCTTTGGCCAGCACCAGGGAGTTCACATCGGCCGCCGTGGGGGTTTTTTTCATGTGGACCAGAAGGATCTTTTCACGTCCCTTGATGTCGGGCAGGGATACCACCACCTGGCGGTCAAAGCGGCCCGGCCGCAACAGGGCCGGGTCCAGAACGTCCGGGCGGTTGGTGGCCGAGATCAGGATGACGCCTTCATTGGATTCAAAGCCGTCCATTTCCACCAGGAGCTGGTTGAGGGTCTGCTCCCTTTCATCGTGACCGCCCCCCAGTCCGGCGCCCCGGTGCCTGCCCACCGCGTCGATTTCATCGATGAAAATGATACAGGGCGCATTCTTTTTCCCTTGCACGAAAAGGTCCCTGACCCTGGAAGCGCCCACGCCCACGAACATTTCCACGAAATCAGAACCGCTGATGCTGAAAAACGGCACCCCGGCTTCGCCCGCAATGGCGCGGGCCAGCAGTGTTTTGCCGGTGCCGGGAGGGCCCATTAAGAGAACGCCTTTGGGGATCCTTCCCCCCAGCCGGGTATATTTCTTGGGTTCCTTCAGAAATTCCACGATTTCCTGCAGTTCCTCCTTGGCCTCATCGATTCCGGCCACATCCTCAAAGGTCACCTTGGTGGACTGGTCGGACAGCAGGCGGGCCTTGCTTTTTCCAAAGGACATGGCTTTGCCGCCGCCGGACTGCATCTGGCGCATAAAAAATACCCAGACGCCGATCAGGACCAGCATGGGAAACCAGGATACCAGGAGCGACATGTACCAGGGGGACTCCGACGGGGGTT
>JAUYIZ010000141.1 GCA_030688615.1 Desulfobacterales bacterium
CATTTGGCGCAGATCCCTGTTCAATGTGATATCCTGGGTGGCGACCAGCTTGCGATAGTAGTTTTCATCGAGAACGTTGTTCATGATATTGGTGCAAAAACCATTGGAGCCGCTTCCCGGAATGGTGGGGTCGCTCCATACGATCCTGCCTTTAAATTGCGGTGATAGAAGATCCTGCCACGATTGTATTTCCCCCGGTTTTACCAGGTCGGTGTTGATGGATACATCCCGATTCGGGTAGGCATAAAAAAGGATGAAATGTTTGGCATCGTCAAGCCACGGAAGACGGTCCTGAGTGTACCAGAGCTTTGGGTCGATGACTTCCGGCAGTATCAGCTTGTTCTCCATAGGCCCTGACACGCCTGCCTGCTTTATCGCAAGCACGCTGATTCCGCCCCCAATCACCACATCGGCCAGATTCAGCCCGGCCTTTTTTTCCGTGGATAGCCTTCTTAATAAAGCATTGCCCCTGCCGGCTGTCACCTCGAGTTCTATCCCGAACTGTTTGGCGAAAATTGGGGCCTGTTTTCTCACTCCCGGGGATATGGAAGAAACATACACCGAAACCTTGCCTTCTTTTTTCCCGGCTGCCAGCGTCTTCTGCCATTGCGCCTCCCATTGAGCATCGGCTTTTGCGTAACTCATTAATGTGACGGCGACAAAGATCGTCATAATTATTACGATGAAATTTTTCCCGCTCATTTTTTTCATGTGCTGATCCTCCCTATTTTTTATAATATCATGGACAGGCCAACACCACAAGACTGATTTTTGAGGTATTTATTGACGTATAAAAGTTTTTTTCTTATAATTGACCCGCAGAAAAAAAGCTCAAAACCCCGGTAAATGTGGGATTCTCAATGCAATGCGGGAAAAAAGAGGGATCTTTCGCGCCATATCAGGACCTTGTAGTTGCCAAAGCTCAAAATCAAATTCGTATTATTTCATTAAAGGAGGATTCCAATCATGGTAATGCTGGACACTGACATGAAAGTTGCCGAAACCCCTTCGGAGGGACTTGAAGACTACTCAGAGGCCGACGCCTACAGGGAGTGGCTCAAGAAGGAAGGTGTGAAAGTCTATGCGGAATTCTATTTTACAAACCTTGCAAAGATCGAACTGGGGCCCTGGGAGCGAAAAGGTGGCGCCGGTGCGGTCATCCATATTCCCAACGCCCACATGCCCAACGACTGTCACGTCGTTCAGATCAAGCCCGGCGGCAAGTCCGAGCCGGAGCACCACATGTACGAGTTGACCTTCTATGTCGTCTCGGGCCGCGGCGCCACCACGATCTGGACCGGCGAGACTTCCAAACAGAGTTTTGAGTGGGAGGCCGGAAGCCTTTTTTCCATTCCGCTGAATGTATGGTACCAGAATTTCAACGGCAGCGGCAATGAGCCTGCCCGCTACATTGCCGTTACCAACGCCCCGCCCATGATGCGCCTGTTCCGGGACCACGATTTCATGTTTAACAACGATTTTATCTTCCGCTCCCGTTTTTCAGGGGAAGAGGACTACTTCAGCGGCAAAGGCAAGCTTTACAAACGGCGGGTATGGGAGTCCAACTTCATTCCCAACCTTCCGGACATGGCGCTGTATTGTTACAAAGAGCGGGGAGCCGGCGGCATCAACGCCATGCTGGAAATGGCCAACAACAACATGAAGAACCACGTCTCGGAATTTCCCATAGGCACCTACAAGAAGGCTCACCGCCACGGCCCGGGCGCGCACCTGGTGCTGGCCAGCGGCACGGCCGGATATTCTTTGGTCTGGACCAAGGAAGACCGTTCCGACATGATCAAGTGCGACTGGCAGAAAGGATCCATGGTCATCGTTCCCAGCGACAATACTTACCACCAGCATTTCAACTGCGGGACCAATCGTGCCCGCTACCTGGCTCTCCGGTCGGGCGATATGGGCCTCATCGCACCCGGACAAGGGGCTTCCGGTTCGATGTTGGCCTACAAGAGCATGAAAGAGGGCGGCTGGCAGGTCGAGTACGAAGACGAAGATCCGGAAATCCACGAACTGTTTGAAAAGGAACTTGCAAAGAATGGCGCAACGTGCCGTATGAAGGCCTTCATCCCTTACTGCACCGGTGTGATCGGCCCCGTAAGTGAGCGGGACACATAGAATTTGAGTTGAGACAAGGTCCCGCTATTGTACTTTCCGGCAAACACGGTGCACCGGAATCCAGTGTCAAAAACCCTCAAAGCAAAAGGAGATGCCATGAGTCGGTCACTGACAGTGTGGGTTTATGCAAACATAGAAAACCTGGTCCTCAGGGCCAGGTCAGAGATAGCTGGCTCTGCCTTGGCGTTTTGGGTCTGAAATTACAAATTCCAAGCACCAAATTACAAACAAATCTCAAATTCCAATATTCAATGACCCAAACCTTCCATGACGAGACATCGTTTGGATTTTCGAATTTGGGTCATTGGAAATTGTTTGGTATTTGTAATTTCAATCATACAATGAACTTCCAACCAAGCAAATCCCCTCCGGGGATAACCAAAGCCTGGTCCTCAGGGCCAGGATATTTACTGATGGTGCCGAAGGCCGGGCTCGAACCGGCACGAGTCTCCCCACTACCCCCTCAAGATAGCGTGTCTACCAGTTCCACCACTTAGGCACAGGGTTGGTTTGGTGTCTAAATATTTTTATTGGGGCGACTTTTCCGGTGTCGGAGCGTCCTGCGGGGTGGCCGTATTCTTATCCGGTAAAGGCGACGAAACAGGTTGCTCAACAGGGGCGGGTATCTGCTTCATGATGGAATTTCCTCTCTTGTGACCGGACGTATAGGCCAGCGAAAGGGAGGTGAGCATAAATACAATCGCCGCAACGGTTGTGGCCTTGCTCAGAAAGGTTGAAGCCCCTGTGGTGCCGAAAAATGACTGACTGCTTCCGCCGCCAAACGCGGCGCCCATATCGGCGCCTTTGCCGGTTTGCAGCAAAACAATCATAATCAGTGCGATAGAAACGATTACATGTATGATAACGATAAAGATTGACATATCAAATACCTATCGGAAGCGGATAATCTGAGAAAAAGTCTCGGCGCTCAAACTTGCACCTCCCACCAAGGCGCCATCCACATCCGGCATGGCCACCAGTTTCTGTATGTTCTCCGGTTTCACACTCCCGCCATAAAGTATCCTTATGGATTCGGAAAACTGCGCGCTGAAAATACTTTCAAGCAGTTTTCGCAGGAACGCATGAACTTCCTGAGCCTGATCAACAGAGGCTGTTTTTCCCGTACCGATCGCCCAGACAGGTTCATAAGCAACAACCAAAGTTTTCAGATCATCTTCGAAAAGACCTTCTAAACCGTTTCGGACCTGTTTGTCAAGGATTGAAAATGTTTTTTTTGCTTCCCGTTCTTTTTCGGTTTCTCCGACGCACATCACAGGAACTAAATGGTTTTGGATGGCGGCGTTTATTTTCTGGTTGACGGTCCCATCGGTTTCGCCGAAGTATTGCCTGCGTTCGGAATGACCGATGATAACGTATTTACATCCGGCCGATTTGAGCATTCCCGCGCTTATTTCGCCGGTGTAGGCGCCTTCGGCGGCCCCAGAAAGGTTCTGGGCGCCAAGTTCAACGCAGGTGCCTTCAACAATGTGTGCCACCGGTACAAGGGATACGAACGGGGGGGCAATCATGATATCCACGTCCTTGACATGGCAGACGTGCCTGACGATTTCCTCGGCGGTGCGGACGGCTTCGTCAACCGTCTTATACATTTTCCAGTTTCCCGCAATCAAGGGTCTTCGCTCTGCCACGTCCATTTCCTTCCAAAGATTTTTTACAACTGTTCTCCCACCATTGCGGCCAGATCCACCATCCGGTTGGAGTAACCGGTCTCATTGTCATACCATGAAAGCACTTTTACCATGTTGCCGATGGCGTAGGTGCAGTCCCCATCAACGATGGAAGACGCTGTAGCCCCGTTGAAATCACAGGACACCAGGGGCAGGTCATTGAACTCAAGGATGCCTGCAAGGAAACCCTCTGAAGCCGATTTCATGGCCGCGTTGACATCCGAGGCGCTCACGCCCTCCTTTTCGACCGTGGCGACAAAGTCAACAATGGAGACATTGGGCGTCGGGACGCGAATGGCCAGCCCGTTGAGTTTGCCCGTCAGCTCCGGCAGCACCAGGGCCACCGCCTTGGCGGCGCCTGTGGTGGTGGGTATCATGGACAGTGCTGCGGCCCTTGCCCTGCGAAGATCCTTGTGGGGAAAATCCAGCAGACGCTGATCACCGGTGTAGGAATGTACCGTGGTCATGAGACCGGATTTGATGCCGAAATTTTCAAGGAGCACTTTGGCTACCGGGGCAAGACAGTTGGTCGTACAGGAAGCGTTTGAAATGATATGATGCTCCCGGGGGTCATAGTGGCTGGAATTGACCCCCATGACGACGGTGATATCCGGATCCTCGGCCGGGGCGGAAATGATTACCTTGCGGGCACCGGCCGCCAGATGCCTGGATGCGCTCTGCCGGTCCCGGAACATGCCGGTGCATTCGGCCACGATATCCACCTTGAATTCTTTCCATTTGAGTTGGGCCGGGTCTTTTACGGATAAAATGGCAATCCTGCGGCCGTCTATTTCGATGGCATCCCCTTTGGACGTTACCGTTTTATCCAGCCTGCCGTGAACCGAATCATAGGCCAGAAGATGTGCCATGGTGGCCGAATCGGTCAGGTCATTGATGGCAACCACCTCAACTTCAGGATGGTTCAAAGCGGCCCGGAGCACCAGACGGCCGATCCTCCCAAAACCGTTAATACCTATTTTGGTACTCATAAGATATGTCCTTTACCTGATCCCTGAAGGGAACGATTGTTAAGGGTCACGTGCCCCTCTTGTTTCCTTTTAAAATCCCACTGGCCAGAGAAATGCTCTTTTTGCCATATTTTTCCAGCGCCTCTGAAAGGTTGCTGAGTTTTAAGTCTTTTCTCAGATGGGTGGCCCGGATCAACATGGGAAGATTAACGCCGGAAATAACTTCAACCCGACCTTCCTCGAGAAAAGAATAGCTCAAATTGGACGGCGTTCCCCCGAACATGTCGGTCAGAACGAGTACGCCATCGTTCTGGTTGACTTTTTTTATCCCGCTTGCAATTTTCTGGCGCAACTGGTCGGCGTTTTCATTCAGGTCGATTGAAACCGAGGTAATGGCCTCCGGTTCGGCGCCGAGTATGAAACCGGCTGCATCAATAAATGCATCTCCAAGCTGACGATGGGTGACAATGACAATGCCTATCATAATATTCCTGTGGGCTGTTTAAATTCGAAAATGTGATTGCCGGTTGCGCTGCTTTCTGGTTCAGACCCCGGTTCCTTCTAAATCACTGCTCAATATTACGATGCGTAATGGTGACCTGCAGGTCCGGCCGCTTCAAATGTTCGAAAACGTAGCAGGCAATCACCACGGAACGATGCCGCCCACCGGTGCAGCCGACGGCTAAGGTTAAATACGACTTTCCTTCCTTCTGGTACAGGGGGATCAAATAGTCAATCAAATCGAGATATTTTTTCAGAAAAATCCGGGTTTCTTCCCGGTCTAAAACATAATTCTTAATGGCCTCTGCGGTGCCATCCAGAACTTTCAATGTTGTTTCAAAATGCGGGCTGGGAAGAAAGCGGACGTCCATAATCAAATCAGCCTCAAAAGGAACACCGTATTTGAAACCAAATGAAAGAACATCTATCTTCATGGGCAAAAAGGTCTCGTTTTTTTGGGCGATGTCCCGGATGACCGCTCTTAGATCGTGAACATTATAACGGGAAGTGTCGATGACTCTGTCGGCTGTTTTTCTCATATTTTTCAGCTGCTCCCGCTCCATGCCTACGGCTTCTAAAAGGCTTCTGCCCCGGGAAAGGGGGTGGTGTCGCCGGGTCTGACTGTATCGTTGCAGGATGATTTCGTCTTCGGCTTCAAGAAACAGGACTTTCAGGTCGTACTTCTGTTTTTTAATGGATTCAAATATTTCAGGGTACAAGGTAAGAAACCCCTTTTCACGCAGGTCCATGACAAAGGCAAACCCGGTGGCGTCTAAACTGCTTTCCGTGGAAAGTTGTAAAAAATTTTCCAGCAAAGCCACAGGCATGTTGTCCACGCAATAAAATCCGGCATCTTCGAATACAGAAACCGCCGTGCTTTTGCCCGAGCCCGCATAGCCTGTTATAATGACGATCTTCAGCCTGTTCATCTGTATGGCACCATGGAGTTGTCCAGCTTAATGTCCTTTCAAAATTTAAAAGTCTTCGTCCTCCTCTTTAATAATCCGGATCACTTCATCACGGTCCGCAGCATTTAGCAACCCCTGTTTGTAGGATTCATTTTTTAAAATCCTGGAAATTCGAGCCAGCAGCTTTAAATGGAGACCGGTGGAGTTTTCCGGGGTAATCAACAGGAAAAACAGGTGGGTGGGGCGGCCGTCCATGGATTCAAATTCGACGCCCGTCCGGCTCAATCCAAAGCCGAGAACAAGGGATTTAAGCCCTTTGAACTTGCCGTGGGGAATACCGACGCCCCCGCCGATGCCCGTGCTTCCCAGACGTTCCCTTTCGATAAGCACCCGAACAAGATCTTCATGTTTGACCCCTGCGATGCCGGCGATGGGTGTCACAAGTTCATCGATCACCCCTTTTTTATCAACAGATTTTAAATCGGTCAGAATGGCTTCTTTGTCTAAGAAATCAATGATTTTCATGTTGTTTTAGACCTGTGCGTGTTTTGATTGCAGCGCTCATCTTCATTTTGCTTCCGGGCGCGGCTAAAATCCAGGTGTGCTGCTGGGTTGAATTAATCCGTAGTGGCCATCTTTTCGACGATAAAGGACATTGACCGTGTCTGTTTTGGCATTGGTAAATACGAGAAAATTATGGCTGACCAGCCCCATCTGCATCACCGCTTCTTCAACATCCATTGGTTTGTAGTCAATATTGACGATTTTGATTTCCCTGGATAATGCTTCTTCTGTCGCCGGCATTTCCTCAGTCACGGGTGTTTTTGTCCTGGATTTTAATCCCAGGCGGTGTTCGCGGATTTTCTGTTTGCTTTTTTTGATCTGTTTTTTAATTTTGTCGATGGCCGCATCAATGGATGAATACATATCTTCGGTTTCTTCTTTCCCGATGATATTTAATCGGTCCCCGGCGATGCTGATTTCTGCAATATGTCGAAATTTTTCAACAGAAAGGACCACATTGGCTTCGGCCGGGTTATCCAAATATCTGTCAAACCGGTCAAGCTTGTCGCTGACATATGATTTTAAGTGCTCTGAAGGATCAAGGTTTTTAAACGTTACGGATGTATGCATCGATGAACTCCTTATATTTTTTTTCGTTTATTGGACGGCAGCAATTTCATCATTTCTCTATATTTTGCGATAGTCCTGCGGGCAATATCAATGTTGTCCTCCTTTAAAATTTCCGCGATCTGACAATCGCTATAAGGCTGTTTGCCGTCTTCATTTTCAACAAGCTGCCTTATTTTCTCTTGGACACTGGCTGAAGAAACCGATTCACCATGGATACGATTAATAGAACTATTGAAGAAATATTTCAATTCAAAAATACCTTGCGGCGTAAAAGCGTACTTGTTGGTCGTTACACGGCTGATGGTCGATTCATGCATGCCGATGTCCTGGGCGACATCTTTGAGCACCATGGGTTTTAAATAGATAACCCCCTTTTCGAAAAACTCCTTCTGGAATTTCAATATGCTTTCCATAACCTTATAGATGGTTTTCTGGCGCTGGTGAATACTGCGGATCAGCCATGCTGCGGAACGCAGCTTCTCCTGGATATATTCTTTGGTCTGGTTGGAAATGACATCACCCCGCAGGATGGAATTTCTATAAAAGGCGCTGATGCGGAGTCTGGGGATGCCGTCGTCATTGAGAACAATGACAAAATCATTTTCTGTTTTATACACGAAAATGTCCGGATTGATATACTGCGGCTCCTCATCGCTGAACAGGCGCCCCGGTTTGGGCTCCAGGCCCTGAATAAAATCGACTGCCGCCAGGACCTCCTTCAGAGATATTTTCAAAGATCGGCATATTGCTTTATAATTTTTATTCTCGAGATGATTCAGATGGTTTTTAATAATTGCTACCATGACCGGGTCGCTGAGGCCGAAATGTTCAGCCTGGATCAGAAGACATTCACTCAAATTCCTGGCACATATGCCGATGGGATCAAAAGTCTGCAGAACAGAAAGGACGTTTTGGACCTTGTCGAAAGAAGCGTTGCTCGTGTGGACAAGCTCGTCAAGCGAAACTTCCAGATAGCCGTCTTTGTTAAGGTTGCCGATGATGAGGCTGCCGATATTTACTTCTTCCTCAGACGGCGAGGTCATCAGGAGCTGCCAGAGAAGATGATCGCTCAAGGATTCTTTCTGGGCGATAAAGGATTCATATTTCGGGGTTTCTTTAAATTCAGATTCAAAATTTGAACTGCCCGGGGTATTGTACTCATCAATATAATTGCTCCAATCGATATCCTCGGGAATTTTTTCTTCGACGGTAACCTCTTTTTCCGGAGAACTTTGTTCTTCGACCGGCGGCGCCTGTTCAAAAACTTCCTCATCCGTTTCGGCTTCCGGTGATTCATCCAGTGCGGGGTTTTCCTCCATTTCCTGGCGTATAACGTCTATGAGCTCCAGACGGGAAAGTTGCAGCAGCTTGATGGCCATTTGCAACTGAGGGGTCATGATCAGCTGTTGCGTCAGTTTAAGCTGTTGTCGCAGTTCAATTGCCATTTTATAACCTGAATTCTTCTCCCAGATAGATGCGGCGGACCTTTTTACTGTCGGCAATCATTGCGGGACTGCCGGATGCAATAACTTCTCCGTCGTTTAAAATATATGCCGTGCCGCAGACGCCGAGGGTCTCCCTGACATTGTGATCGGAGATGAGGATTCCGATCCCCCGGTTTTTCAAATGTGTTATGATTTTTTTTATATCCGCGACCGCCAGGGGATCGATTCCTGCAAATGGTTCGTCCAGTAAAATAAAGGACGGGTTGGTTGCAAGGGCGCGCGTGATTTCAAGACGCCGCCTTTCCCCGCCCGAAAGCGAACGAGCCGTCTGATTCGCAAGATGTTTGATGCCCAGTTCCTCCAGAAGATTATTCGCGCGCTGTTCCTGCTCTGATTTGGATATGTTGAGCAGCTCAAGAATCGCCAGGATATTTTGCTTCACATTCAATTTGCGGAAAATGGAAGCCTCCTGGGGAAGATATCCTACACCTTTGCGCGCCCGCAAGGACATGGGGTAACCGGTGATGTCTTCCCCGTCAAGAAAGACATGGCCGCTTTCCGGTCTTACCATGCCGACCGCCATATAAAATGTTGTTGTTTTACCGGCGCCGTTGGGGCCCAGCAGGCCCACAACCGAGCCGCTGTGGACATCCAGGCTCACACGATTGACCACCGGTCTGCCATGATAAGTTTTAACCAGATCTTGAAGGGATAGGGTCGCCATCGGGTTACAACTTCTTGCCCTGGAAAAACACCGCCTCAACTCTTTTGTTTTTATCGCCCTCTACACGGATACGTCCATCGGTTTTGTGGTATGTTATTTTAGCGCCGGATATGGAGTCGCTGCCGCTGGTAATCTTTGAATCGGCTCCCGATAGAACCAGGGTCGCCCCTTCTGTTATATATTCCGCATGGTTTGCCACGGCAACCTTATCGTCGAAATTTATTTTAACGTTTCCATCGGCGGTTATTTTTTTAATCGATTCTTTTATTGGAGCCGATTTTCCGGTATTTTCCGGTTTTGCAGCATAAAAAATCTTGAGCCTGTCCGCGACGATTACCGTTGTTCCCATAGTTGCCCTGACGTTTCCTGAAAATTCGGCAATGTGCATGGCATGGGTCGTTATGAGGTTGTCAGCTGAAATTTGAATCTTTTCAGTTTCAAATTCCCGGCTGATGCCAACAGGGTTTTGCGCTTGGGCGCCGGCGATACAGAGGACCAAGTACAAAGCCGGGATGAGAAACAGGCGCCATAATGATCCGTTTGAAACGGGAAGCCGGCTAAAGCGGGATCTTCTCATGAAACAGCCCCCTGACATTTCCTTTAAAGGAAGTCGTGTTGGAATTCAGATCAAAACGCATGGAATCGGCCACGAAATTAAATAAATGCCCTGAGATGGTGACCGGTACTTTTGAAAAAATAACCCGCCGATCGTGTAAATAGCTTAATTGCTCGGTTTTCAGCTGGTAATCGCCATTTTGTACAATCACGTTGCCGTGGACCTCGATATTTTTTGAATCCGTTGTCAGGATTCCCCGGCTGGCGGTGAGATAAATCCTGTTTTCATCTTTCGTGAAAAAAGTGATCGACAGGTCGTTGAAAAAGGCTTCCTTTTTAGAATCCATCAGACGCGCTGAACTTGCAGAGAGGCTCCATTCCTTTTTTCCGTCGCGGGTAGCGGTTTGCTGGACGCTGCCCATGGATATGGCGGCCTTGCCGGCAAGCGAGGAAAGGATGCCGCCGGGCCGGGTCAACGACTGCCGGCTGCCGATAAAAACCGACAGGATGGCACCGGAAGCAACCAGCATGAGCGCCAGAAATAGAAGCTTTATTTTTTTTGCGGGTCTATTTTTTATTTCCGGCATTACCGAAACTCTCCAGAGCGTTCTCCCAAAGCCCCCTGGCCTTGAGGATTAATTCACAGACTTCCCTTACCGCGCCGCGGCCGCCGTTTGCGGAAGTAATCAGGTCCGCCTGTTTCAGGATGGTTTCATGCGCATCGTGAACGGCAATAGAAAACCCTGCAGCGCGCATCAACGGCAGGTCCGGCAGATCATCCCCGACAAATGCAATTTCTTCGGGGCCGGTGCCGGTCTCTCCCATGATTCGATTCAGCACGGCAGACTTGTCGCTAACCCCTTCAAAAATGATTTTAATTCCCAGATTTTTACATCGATGATTCAAAGCATTCGAACGCCGGCCGGTTACAATGCCGACCTTGATCCCGGCTTCCATGAGCAGCCGAAGACCCAGGCCGTCTTTGGCGTTGAATACCTTTGTTTCTTCCCCCTGGTCGTTATAAATGATGCTGCCGTCCGTCAGGACGCCATCCACATCGAGAAGCAAAAGTTTGATTGACTTGAGCCGGTCCGGTGTAATGCTCACGGCGCCACCGCCTTGCGAATCGCTAAAAATTGGGTGAGCAGCTGTTCCAGGCCGTCCAGCTGCAGAGAGTTGGGCCCGTCACAAAGCGCCTGGGCCGGATCCTTGTGAACTTCCAGGAATATTCCATCCGCCCCGGCAGCGACTGCCGCCCTGGCCAGGGCGGGTGCGAATTCCCGCTGGCCGCCGGAACTTTTTCCTTCTCCTCCGGGAAGCTGGACGCTGTGGGTTGCGTCAAATATTACCGGCCACCCCATGTCTCTGATGATCTGGATGCTCCGAAAATCCACCACAAGGTTGTTGTAACCGAAAACCGAGCCCCGTTCGGTGATCATAATCCGGTCGTTCCCGGAAGCGGTGATCTTTTCGATAACATGCGAGATATCCCATGGAGACAGGAATTGCCCTTTTTTGACATTGACGGGTTTTCCGGTTTTTGCAACTTCCGTAAGTAAATCGGTCTGCCTGCACAGTAGTGCGGGGACCTGGATGATATCCAGCACCTGTGCCGCCGCGGCAACTTCATGGGGCCCGTGAACGTCTGAAAGTATCTTGACAGCGAGTTCTTTTTTTATTTCAGCAAGAATTTTCAGCCCGTCGGCCAGTCCCGGGCCCCGGTAAGAGCTCAAGGATGTCCGGTTGGCTTTGTCATAGGAAGCCTTGAAGATAAAGGGGATGCCCAGCCTATGGGTAAGATCTTTCAGAAACGAGGCGATGTCAAAAGTCGTTTGATAATCTTCAATGACACACGGCCCGGCGATCAGAACCAGCGGGAACCCCTTTCCGATGGGGACGGGATGTATTTTCACCATATCGGACATAGTAGCCCATATTTATCCTGGTCGGGGGGGAAAGTCAAGAAGCGATATGGCGCGGCGACCTCAACCGTAACCGTTCACAGCTTACAGTTACCGGTTCACGGTGTAAAAAAGAATAGACATTCATTGAAAAAACTGTGAACTGTGAACCGATAACCGTGAACGGTTACTCTCAACCATCGCCCGGTTCACGGTTGAAATTGCCAGGGGCTTGGCAACAGGTCTATTTCTGCTGCAAAAGGGTGTCAAAATACCGGATGGTGTGTTTCAGTCCCTCCTCCAGGGAAACCCTGGGTTCCCAGCCAAGATTCTCCTTGGCCAGGCGGATGTCCGGTTTCCTTCTCCGGGGGTCGTCCGGCGGGACGGGCCTGAATACGATTTTTGAATGCGAGCCGGTAAGATCGATGATTTTTTCGGCAAGTTCCAAAATGGAAAACTCTACTGGATTTCCCGCATTGACCGGCCCGGTAAAATCATCCGGTGAGTCCATGAACCGCAACATGAATTCAATAAGATCGTCCACATAACAAAAGGAGCGGGTTTGCTTTCCCCGGCCGTAAAGGGTGATGGGCTCATTTTTCAGGGCCTGAACAATAAAATTTGAGACGACCCGGCCATCGTTGGGGTGCATCCGCGGGCCATAGGTGTTGAAGATCCGGGCGACTTTAATCCGCAATCGGTGCTGCCGGTGATAATCGAAAAACAGGGTCTCGGCGCATCGTTTGCCCTCGTCGTAGCAGGCGCGCAACCCAATCGGATTGGTATGGCCCCAATAGCTTTCGGGCTGGGGATGAACTTGAGGGTCCCCATACACTTCGCTGGTGGATGCCTGAAAAATCTTGGCCTTGATCCGTTTGGCAAGCCCCAGCAGGTTAATGGCGCCGTGTACACTGGTCTTGGTGGTCTGAACCGGGTCGAACTGGTAGTGGATCGGGGATGCGGGGCATGCCAGGTTATAAATCTCATCAACCTCCACATAGAGGGGAAACGTGACGTCATGCCGTTTGATTTCAAAGTAGGGATGGTCAAGAAGTGCTCTGATGTTGTCTTTTGTGCCGGTAAAGAAATTGTCCACGCAAAGGACATCGTGCCCCTGGGTTAAAAGACGTTCACAAAGATGGGATCCCAGAAATCCGGCTCCGCCGGTGACCAGAATTCGTTTTCGCAAATGCATGGCATTTCACCTCTGTTCATTTTTTTATTTGACAAGATCAAGAGGATTTTCAGGATCTTTTCTCAGCATGTATCATTCAAAAGCGAATAAAGCAGCTGATACAAAAAAAGTCAAAAGAAAATTCATTCTTTATAACGGCTGCAGATAGTGATAGGCTCGCAGATCAAGGGAAGGGATCATCCATGGAGAAAGACAAAATAAACAGCCGGCGCCCGGAAATCCTTGCGCCGGCGGGCAACAGGTCATCTTTTTTAGCTGCCTTGTCCGCGGGCGCCGATGCGATCTATTGCGGCATGAAAGTTTTTTCAGCCCGCATGGAGGCCAAGAATTTTTCCATTGAAGAGCTGGCCCCGTTAACGCAGCTGGCCCATGAAAATGGAACCAAAGTTTATGTGGCCCTGAATTCGTTGCTGAAGCCCGGGGAGGTGAACCCGGCCGGACAGCTCCTGGAACAACTTGTCCGGTGGGTGCAACCGGATGCGATTATCGTCCAGGACCTGTCCTTGGTTCCACTTGCCGCGCAAGTGGGGTTCCCGGGTGAAGTGCACCTGTCCACCTTGGCCAATGTCAGCTTTCCGGAGGCTTTAAAACCGGTGCGACAAAACCTGGGCGTCCACCGGGTCGTTGTTCCCAGGGAGCTTTCCATTGACGAAATCAAGACCATGGCGGCGGCCTGTCCGGCAGATCTGCGTCTGGAAGTTTTTGTCCACGGGGCGCTTTGCTACGGTGTGTCCGGAAGATGCTACTGGAGCAGTTTTCTGGGGGGAAAAAGCGGGCTTCGGGGGCGGTGCGTGCAACCGTGCCGGAGACTTTACCGCCAGCACGACCAACCCCAGAGGTTTTTTTCATGTCTTGATTTAAGTGTCGATGTGCTGGTCAAGATCCTGATGGACATTCCGGAAGTGATCGCCTGGAAGATCGAGGGCCGCAAAAAAGGCCCCCATTATGTCTATTACACCGTCAAGGCGTATCAAATGTTGCGAGATCATGCCCACGATCCTCAAATGAAAAAGACAGCGCTGAAATTCCTGGACTATGCCCTGGGGCGGAAGGGAAGCCATTATTATTTTTTGCCGCAAAGGCCCCAGATCCCCATTCAGGCTGACATGGAAACCGGCTCCGGACTTCTGGTGGGAAAAATTAACGGCACACCCGCACAGCCGTATATTTTTGCCCGGGAGGAATTGCTGCCGTCAGACCTGTTGCGCATCGGATACGAAGACGCGCCCTGGCATCAGGTTTGTCGGGTCAACCGGTATGTGCCGCCGAAAAGCCGTTTCTTTTTTACAGGCCTGACCCGGAGAAGTCCGGACAAGCATGTGCCGGTTTTTCTGGTGGACCGGTCCGAACATGCGATTCAGAAGATGGTGGATCAACTTGAGAAAAAGCTGGGTACGCTGCCCTCCGGCAAAATTGCTGAAGGCGCATCCTTTCAGGCCCGGTTGCCCGGGAGGTCCAAAACAGCACCCGGGGTCGTTGAAGACAGCGTGTACCGGGAACCGTTGGGAGAAAACCAGCGGGCGGATACGGGCTACTGGCTGTCTGATAAAACCCGGGATGCAGGCCGGGGGCGTGAATCCAGCCTCTGGTGGTGGCTTTCTCCGGTCATCTGGCCGGACAATGAGAGCGAGGTAAAGGCGCTCATCCGCCACGTCCGGCGGCAGGGCGCCGCGAAATTCGTGCTGAATGCGCCGTGGCAGGTCGGCCTGTTCCCGGACGCGAAGGAGCTGACCCTCTGGGCCGGGCCTTTTTGTAATTTGGCCAACAGCCTGGCCATAGGCCGCCTGAAGACCATCGGCTTTACAGGGGCGATCGTCAGTCCGGAACTCGGGCGGGAGGATTTTTTGAAGATCCCTGAATCCAGCCCGCTCCCGCTGGGAATCGTAATCGCAGGAAGCTGGCCCCTGTGCATTTCCCGCACGCTCTTTGAAAAATTATCCGTTGAAAAACTTTTTACCAGCCCCAAAAACGAACAGGCCTGGGTGAAACAATATGGGTCTGATTACTGGGTGTATCCCAACTGGGAGGTGAATCTGACAGACCGGAAAGATGAGCTTAAAAAGGCCGGATATCGCCGGTTCGTACGCCTGGTTGAATCTGTGCCCAAGGATGTAAGGCTTCGGGAAAGGCCTGGATTGTGGAACTGGAATCAGAAGCTTCTTTAACGAGTGCCCATCCATAAATGGCTATTTTCC
>JAUYIZ010000147.1 GCA_030688615.1 Desulfobacterales bacterium
TCATGGAAAATATCAGGACGGGTGATGATATCGACCTTTTCAAGTTTCCCGCGCCCATTTATCATGAAAAGGACGGCGGACGTTACCTGGGAACCGGGGATAATCTCATCAATGCCCTCCCGGATGGGGGCTTTGTGAATATGGGCACGTACCGCATGCAGATTCATGACCGCAATACCCTGGGCCTGTGGATGAGTCCGGGCCAGCACGGCCGGCTCATCTGCATGCGATACTGGGAGCAGGGCAGGAGCTGTCCGGTGGTGGCCGTATTCGGCGGGCATCCGGTGGCGTTTATGGCCGCCCACTCCAAAATTCCCTGGGGTCAGTCCGAGCTGGACATGACGGGAGGATTAATCGGAAGGCCTTTTGAAATTGTAAGAGGACCGGTCACCGGCCTGCCCATACCGGCCAGCGCGGAAATCGCCATCGAGGGAGAAGTGCCCCCCCCGGAAATCGAGAGCCGTCCGGAAGGTCCGTTCGGGGAATGGCCGGGCTACTATTCCGGCGGATCCATCGGCACCAAAGAGCCCCAGCCGATCATAAAAGTAAAGGCGCTTTACCACCGGAATAATCCCATTATCAGTGAAGAAGCCCCCCTGTGGACCGGGGCCTGGAGATTTGACCTCCATCTGGATGCCGGGGTTCTGTGGGATCAGTTGGAAAGTACGGGGGTTCAGGACGTGACCGGCGTGTACTGCCATTCTCCCTATCTGTGTGTGGTTGCAATTCGACAGCGTTATGCCGGGCATGCCAAGCAGGCCGCAATGGCGACTTTGAATTATTCGGCCACGGCCCGCAACGGCCGGTATGTCGTCGTGGTGGATGAAGACATTGATCCGACAAATCTTAAAGAAGTCCTGTGGGCCATGATGACACGCGTGGATCCCAAGACCAACATCGACCTTATTGATCAATGCTGGAGCACTCCTTTGGATCCACGCATGCCTCTGGCAAAGAGAGATTCCGGCGACCATACCAACAGCAGGGCCGTTTTCTACGCCGTAAGGCCTTTTGAATGGCGGGACAAGTTTCCGGTCGTCAGCCGGAGCAGTCGCGAATTCCGGGAGAAGGTCATCAAAAAATACCAGAAGAACATCTCCTTTACCGGAGTATGATTATGTAAGAAAAGATTGAATCGATGATGATATCTCAAGGCTCTTGGTGGAACTTGGAAAAAGAAAGGTGAAATCATGGCTTCAAAAAAAACTGAAATTGAAAATATGACACTTGAGGAAATCAAGGCTTTAGCGGAACAGAAAGTTAAAAAAGAAATATGGGAGTGGATCAACGGCGGAACTGAAACAGAGTTTACCCTGCAACGCAATCGTCTGGCGCTTGAAAAAATTATGTTGAGGTTGCGGGTCATAAATGGCATAAATACCGCCGATACAAGTTTGACGATTTTAGGGCAGACGGTTAAAACCCCATTGATCGTAGCACCGTTTGCCTTCATGGGCAGAGTGCATCCGGAGGCTGAAATTGCACTGTCCAAAGGTGCAGAAAAAGCCGGCGCGATGATGTTTTTAGGATCGTCCTCCACGGCTTCCATCAAACAGGTCGTCGGGGTTGCCGGTACGCCGGTTGCCTGGACCAGTGAACCACTGAAAGACAGAGAGAAACTTTTTGCCCAGATTCAACAAGCGGAAACGGACGGCTGCTGTGCCGTCGGATTGTGCGCCGATGATTTTATGGGAATAAAGATAAAAGATCGGCTCAAACCCCTTCCCAACATGCCCCTGACCACAGAGGTAATCCGAGCGATAAGGCAGGTGACAACCCTGCCCCTGTTCATAAAGGGGATCATGACGGTAGAGGATGCATTGATGGCGGTCGATGCCGGGGCGGACGCCATTGTCGTTTCGAATCATGGCGGCCGCGTTCTGGACTGCTGCCAGGCTTCTGTTGAAGTCCTTCCGGAAATCGTTGAGGCGGTAGACAGTAGAATCGAGGTCCTTATAGACGGCGGGTTCCGGAGGGGCACCGATGTTTTGAAGGCACTGGCATTAGGCGCCAGAGGAGTTCTCATCGGTCGTCCGATATGCTGGGGGCTGGCTGCAGCAGGCGCGGAAGGAGTAGCTAAAGTATTGGGAATCATGACCGGCGAGTTGAGCAGGTCCATGATGCTGACAAATGTGCCTCACCTAAAAAACGTGTCAAGAGATACCATAGTATTCGATCCTGCTGTTTTATGAATGTCAAGGAACTGATAAGTCCGAAAAATTTGGCAATCGGAATTCAAGCTTCACTATGTTGCGATAGAGATTGTCAGAAACGTAACCGTTCACGGTTTACAGTTACCGGTTCACTAAACCGGGCAAAATCGCCAAATGGATTATGGACCGCGGCGCCACCATCGAGAACATGAGCATCATCGACGTTAGTGATTTAGAGAATATTTACTCTCAGGAAAACCAGGCAAGATCGGAGCAGTTTTTCTTCAAGCTCATGGGGCTCCGATAAATATCAATCCTGGGAATTTCCGCAATGAAACAGCCGGTCTGACCGCGCAGATCAAGAAGCGCGAGCCGCCGCGCGAAAATTTCGGCACAGTGAACGGCGGCGCGACTGGGCAGAAAAGGGGAGGCTGATGCAACAGCAAACCGTGGGCAAAACGGACGGGTCAAGACTCTATTCCGTGGTCCTCTTTATAAGCCGTGCAATGGCTGTCCTGGCATGCAGCATTCTCGCTCTCATGATGCTCTTCGTGACGGCGGATGTCGCCGGACGGGACTTTTTCAATCGGCCCGTGCGGGGAACCGTGGAAATTGTGGGCCTGCTTCTCATCGTCGCATCAACCTGGGGGTTGGGTTTGTGTCAGGTCGAAAAAAAGCACCTGAGGGTAACGCTGCTGTACGATATGTTCCCCCGCCGCGTGCAGCGGTGGCTGGACATATTTGCCTATGGCGTCTGCCTGGTCACGGCCGCCATCGTAAGCTGGCAAATGCTGCTGCTGGCAATAAAATACGTATGGATGCCTCATGGGAATACCAGTGAAATCCTTGGGCTTCCCTTTGTCCCTTTTATGATTGCCCTGGCCTGGGGTTTCGGGTGGTTTGGCGTTGTATTGCTGATGGATATCTATATGAGCCTGAGGGAGGTGGAAAAGAAATGACACCCGTGGAAATTGGCTTTGCCGGTATTTTTCTGATGTTGGCCTTGATGCTCCTGGGAGTGCATATCGGCCTGGCCTTGATGATCAGCGGGTTTTTGGGTTTTGCCATGATCGGGGGATGGCAGGCCGCCCTTTCCAACATGGCATTGATCTCTTTTGACAAGACAAACAATTTTCATTTTGCCGTGGTGCCGTTTTATATGCTCATGAGCTCTTTTGTCGCGGCAAGCGGCATGGGACGGGAAATATACGACTTTGGGCGCAGTATTGTCGGGCAATATAAAGGCGGCCTGGCCGTTGCGACCACGGCCGGCGTGGCCGTCTTTTCGGCCGTGAGCGGTTCGAGTCTGGCCTGTTGCGTGACCTTCAGCAAGATCGCCTATCCGGAAATGAAAAAATCCGGATATGATGAAAAACTGGCGTTGGGGTCCATATGCGCCGGCGCTTCCATGGATGTCATGATCCCTCCCAGCAATGCCTTTGTCATCATAGGGATTCTGGCAGAGTTGTCCATCGGCAAGCTGTTCATCGCCGGTATCGTGCCGGGAATTGTCCAGGCCCTGGGGTATATCATTCTTATCCTGATTTGGTGCACGCTCTATCCCCAGGACGCCCCCCGCGGGCCGAAAAGCACCCCCAGGGAAAAGCTCATCGACACCTTTAAGACCTGGCCCGTGCTGGTGCTTTTTTTGATTGTCATGGGGGGCATCTATGGCGGATTTTTCACGGCCATCGAGGCCGGCGCGGTGGGCGCTTTTTTTACCTTTATCGTCCCGCTCATAAGAGGGCAGTGGACCCGCAAGCGCATTTTTGATGCCTTGTTTGACGCAGGCAAGATAACGGCCATGATCATTCTCATCTTGATCGGCGCCTTCGTATTCAACGCCTTTCTGGCCGTAACCAGAATCAGTTTTTTGGCCACGGACTGGATAATTCATCTGCCCCTACACCCGATGGTCATACTGTCTATCTTAATGGTGATATACGTCCTGCTCGGTTGTATTTTCGATATCTACGCCATCCTGATCCTGACGATTCCCATCGTTTATCCGGCCGTCGAAGCCATGGGTTACGACCTTTTCTGGTGGAGCATCGTGATGACGTTTATCTGTGAAATCGGGTTCATAACCCCGCCCTTCGGTCTGAACCTTTTCGGGATGGCAAGCGCCCTGCCCGAGGTGCGCCTGGGCACTATTTATCAATCCGTGGTGCCCTTTCTGGTTGCCGATGCGTTTATTCTGGCGATCCTGGTGGCTTTTCCATGGCTGAGCCTTTGGCTCATTCGCATGATGTGACGGGTTTTTGAAATTTTAATAACAGAAGGAGGAACCTATGAGAAAAAAAAACATGTTGATTTACGCGGCGATATTTGTCCTGACAGCGGTTTGGGCTTTGCCTGCCTTTTCTGCATCCGAGCCGGCTGAGAAAAAGACACTGCGCTGGGCCTATACCATGCCCTCGAAAAAATCATTTTCCTACGGCTGGGAAATGCTGGGCCCGGAGTTTGAAAAACGGACCAACGGCCGGTACAAGGTGGAATATTATCCCGGCGAGACGCTCTTCAAAGGGATAGCCGGTTTCGACTCGGTACTGTCCGGGGTGGCGCAGATCGCCAATGTATCCATGGGACAAATCGAGAAGCGCGTGCCCTTGACCTCCGTGACCCTTTTACCCGTCCTCGATTTTCCGAACTCTCTGAAGGGCAGGCTTGCCGCCGGTAATGCCCTCATGGAGATGTACCGGAAAAATCCACAGATGCAGGAGGAATTCAAAGGGCTTAAACTGTTCGGGTACCATCAGATGAACCCTTATATACTTGCCTCCAAGTCAAAGGAGATCTACCTTCCGGAGCACTTCAAAGGCCTGAAGGTGGGCGGAACGGGGAGCAAGATGAAGATAATTTCCAATTACGGCGGCGCCGAGGTGAGCCAGATACCTCCCGATACCTATGTCAACATGTCCAGGGGGGTGGTGGATGCTTCTCTGTTAAGCTGGTCCCAGATCTGGGATTACAAATTGTGGGAGGTAGCCAAGTATTTTTATGACATGTCCTTTTCCGGCGGCGCCCAGGCAATGGTCATGAATGCGGCTGCCTGGAATGGCATGTCGCCGGAGGACCAGAAGATTTTTACGGAAATTTGGTCCCGGACGTATGTTGCGGCGGCGGAAAAGAGCTATAACGAGGCGACAAAAGGTCCCAAAGCCGTTGTCGATAGCGGCGGAAAAATCAGAAAACCGGCGGCCGCGGAAATGCCCGCCTGGAGGAAGGCGGCTGCCCCGATAGTGGAAAAATGGATCGCGACGGCCAAGAAAGGCAAAGCCGGGGATCCGCAAGCCGTCCTGGCCGAGTGGCAGAGGCATATTGACGCCTTCAAGGATTAACAAACTGAAGTTCCGAAACTTGCGAAATAATAATAATTAAACGATCACGCCCGGCAATAATCTCATGGCTAAAGGCTAAGGGCGAAAGGCCGGATTGCCTTGTTTTTTCCCTTAGCCCTTCGCCTTTAGCCTTGCGCCGATAAGTTTAATTCTCAATCATTGCGCAAACCAAAAACGTA
>JAUYIZ010000152.1 GCA_030688615.1 Desulfobacterales bacterium
TATTTGCCTGTTGTACGCGTGTTTTCAATTGCATCCACATGTCCCGCAAGCATGACAGAGACAAGCTGTCGGATTTGAGCTTCCGTGACCTCGCCCGTAATGCCAAAGGATTTGGCAAATAGATTCACAGTCTCTTTCATGTCCGGGATAATCGCGGTTTGCATTGCCAATGCCTCTGAATCTAATTCCTTGCCTTTATAATAACGCGATTTTACTTCCTCTTCTGTCATATCAAAATCAGTTCTATCAAAGAGGGCTTGGCTTTCAAGCTGCTTATGAAGGACCGGCGCGGCCATTTTCCTGATCACGTCCATCTGTGAATAGACTTGCGTAAAGGTCCCAACCTCGCTCATCCAGGAGCTTAGCGCAGCTGCGGTATCTTTTAGTGAGACATCGCTTTGTAACGCAGTGCCAATCTCTTCCGTGGCGATCATATAATCCCTGGCGATATTTATGAAGGCTTCAGCTGTTACGCCCTCAGCGCTAACATTGACTCCCGGTATACTGGCCAAAATCGTCAAACTCTTTTTATAGTCCTCAAACTTTGAGTTTTCTAAGATCAGATAGCCGTCGCCATATTTGACGGCCGTGTATTCTTTTTTGTCTAATCCCGCAAATTCCTCCTCCGTCACAACGCGCACACCGTATGCATCTTTAAGCCCCGCCATAGTGCTTGCCTTCCCAAGTTCAACCTGCATGCCTTCCGCAATAATGCTCAGGGCCTGTAGTTCGCCTTCGGCTCCGTAGAAGGACCCACTATAAAGATTATTCGCCATCAAGAACTGCTCCCACAACGTAGCCCTGCCGCTGATAAAGTGATCTATTTTGTTTTGAGAGTTTCCGGCATCCACAAGCACAGAGTATTTTTCGTACTGTGCTTTGAGTTCATCATAAGTTTCCTTGAGCTCCGGATGAGTCTCAATCTGCCCTTCAAGAGATTCCAACTGTTTCCCTATGTTGTACATGCTCTGCTGTACCGTAACAACGGTCAATACGCGAGCCGCCTGGCCGGCGACATCTTCCCTGTGAGCGTAAACAATTCCGGAGAAAATCGGAAATTTCGAAAGAGTATTCATGCGCTGGAATTTTTTGTCCGCATCTTTCAGTTGAGCTAAGGCAAGCTGAGCCTCAGCGTTTGTCAAACTGCCATTCATAAGCCCTGTCTGTATTGCCTCAGCTGTCTGAACGAGCGAAACATAAAAAGCCCCCTTCTGCGCCGCAAGCTTCTTTTCACGTTTGGAACTTGTAGGATCTTCCAAGACTTTGCGCGCTTCCATGACATTAGCACGGTATCCGGCAACATCTGCTCCGGCCGCTTTCATCTTCCTACCGGTATATTGATCCCGGTAGGCCGCGGACCGGAATTTCGCAATAAGGTCCTTACTCATCAGCCCCATGAATTCACAAACGGCGATGTCTTTAAAGATACCTTTAGGCGTCAGCATCACGGCATTCGTTTCGATTAATTTTTCAGCGGCATCCCCGAAAATAACAGCGTTTTGACTCAATTGTGTATAGGCATCATCCAAGATCATCCTGGCCTGGGCCATATCATCACCGGCCAGGGCATCAAGTGCATGATTTAACTGGGTCCGAGCCGATTCTTTTCTTTCGGCATCCACAGACTCTTTGGTTTCCACCTTCTCAAGTTCTTCCAGTGCGAAGACAGCCGCACCCATGAGGGCCAATTTTTCCGAGAGTTCAGGATTTTTCTCGAGAGAGTCCATCAATTTTTCTAGAATTTCGGGTGTTAATAAGAGTGTGTCGTCCCCCAGGCCAAGCCCATGCACCAATGCACTTATGATCTTTTTCACCGATTCATTATGGTTCTCTCCGGCAAATTCCATCATTCCTATCACGACAACGGCTTTCAGGGCATTCACAGGATTCATATCCACAATATTGCCGCCCCTTGACACGCTTATGATTTCCAGATACTTTTGGCTTGCAAATCTCACGGCCTCTTTGCATTTCTGAAATTCCGGATTGTCCTTCCCGACTTTGTTTTCTAGTTTAGATAAAGTTGTTACGAGCTCTGTAATTCCCGCCACACTGGTAATCATCTGCTTAGCAACCGTAAGTTTACCTTGAGCCGCTTCAAGACCCTTTTCATCTTCGGCGCCGGATGCCAACTGATAAGCCTCTTCAACGAGTTTCGTTGCCTCATCCAGAACGGTTTTTAATTCCTTCGCACTGGTCATATCTTTAAGATAGCCATCCTCTCCGCTTATGAGGAGCGAGGCGCGGGCAAGATCCATGTAGGCATTCACCGCCATTGTCAAGGTCTGGGCGCAGTCCAGCATGGTTTCCGCTTTTTCGTAGTTAAAGGCGATTTGCTCAGACGTCCCATCCTGTGCCATCACATCCATCGCCTCTTTCACCATAGCGACGGACTCCATGACTAGAGACTTCAGCATGATCGCAAATTCTTCGCGGGTCACACCCATCTCTGCAAGCTGCTGATCGGTGATATAATCCGGAGAGTCCGGATCGCCATAGAGTGAATCCTTAATCTCTTTCATGAGCCCCAGATTTCGCTGGAGTATGCTAAACCCTCTTTGGGCAACATGAAACATCATGAATGCCCCTTCGTAGTCTCCGGCCTTAACCTTTTCTTCGGCCTTGTCCAAAAGGGTTCTGATCGCCGTAATGGCCTCTTTAAATGCGGCTTTTTCTTTGTCGTTCAAACCAAATTCTTCCTGATCGAGCATTTTTTCAAATCCGTCTAGGGCCTGCCTCAATTCCCCTATTTTTTCAAGGGCCGGATCTGTCTCCGTTATTTGGGAAATCTCCGCCTTAATTTCAACCGTTTCTCCCCGTGTTAAAATTTGAATGCTCAACATCCCATTGACATACTCACGCGCCGCGGCTTTTAGTTCTTCACTTGCACTTTCACTAAGCAAAATCTGTTCCGCAATTTGTGAGAGTTCGCCGTCTTCAACCGTCTTTAATGCTTCCGTAAAATCACCCGAGTCATTCAGCGCGTCAACAAAGCTTTCCGTAAGATTGGATTCTAAACCTTCGGTTAATGTAGCGAGGTCACTGGATTTACTGATACTGTAGGTAGCCAAGGCATTCCCCACATCCCCCATGAGGTCGCGAAATTGTCCCATATTGCCCACACGCATGAAGGTTGCGGCCTCAGAGAGCTGGCCCAGCGTATCCTGTTTGACGGCGGAAGGCATTTCCTTATTCTCAAGCACCGCTTGATACTGCTGGTTCCAACTCGTCACCATATTCATGGCACTCAATGTGCCTGCCATTTCAAAAATTCCCATCTTGGGAGGATTATCCATTATCGTCTCAAAACCCATTTGGGCCGACTGCATGAAAAGCAGATTCTGCAATCGGGACTGTATTTCTCTATTGGCCTGGCGAATTCCAACCAGTGTTTTGGGGAGCTCTTCCAATCCGGCCAGCCCTGAGTCCTGCATGGCTTTTTCAAAAGCGGTGGCAGCTGCAACAAGTTCCGGATTGGTCCAGGCCAATGATCCGTCCGTTGAGTTTTCACCGGCCTTTTCATAAAGCCGAATATCAGCCAGCTTCATATCACCCACCGGGGTGCCGGCTTCATCCAAGAGGGCAACAAAGTTATCCTGAGTCATATCAACGAGAGCCACAAGCCCCGCGGTTGCCGCAATATAATCCATGGCGGCAGAAAGCGTCTCGGCAGTGGCAGGCGTCTCGCCCAGGACAATAGATTGTGCGGCATTAAATAAATCGTCGTTTGAAAGTTCATCATCCGCGCCCAAGACAGATATAAACGCTTTTCTTGCTGTCTCTTCCTGGGCAATTCTCAAATTCTTCGCCTCAGCTATTTTCATATATCCAAAGGCAAGGGCCCTGGCGTTTAATCTCCCGTTCGTCACGCCTTTAATGATTTTATCTGACACACCCATATCTTCTAGAATCTTGGCTACAATTTCATCGTCCGTTTTTTGACTATCCGGATTATTTTCACGATAGAGTTCAACCTCTTTCGCCATGGCCTCATCATATTGGTCTGAAAAGTTTTTTACTTGAGTCGCGTATGAAATGCCAATACTCACCGCCTGGCTCAAAAGGCCTATTCCTTCACTGGCCATGACGGCCCAGAAACCGGCTGTTCCCAGTCTGAAGCCCCCGTAACCTTCACCATTGCTGGCCATCTGCTCAGCTAGCCGGGCATCGAGGTTTTTCTCGCCATCCTGGGTCAGGCTGTAACCCTTCTGCTTGCCGCCCATGATCCCGTACATCACGGCCTTTCCTATCACCTTAAAAGCAACATCGGTCCATGTCGTCATGCTCTTCATGGAACCTGAAAAATTCCCGCTCAACCCCGCTCCCAACACGGCTCCGGCGACAGCCCCGACAAGCGTCGCAAAGAGGTCCAGCCC
>JAUYIZ010000162.1 GCA_030688615.1 Desulfobacterales bacterium
TACGTTATCCTGATTGCTGCAAGCATCGCGGACGATAATCACGTTGTAATCTAGATCGCGAGCAGCATACGCTGTTGAAGCAACACCAATATTGACAGCACCACCGGAAATGATAAGCGTGTCGATGCCTTGTGTCCGCAAAGCCAAGTCAAAATAGGTCTGATGAAATGTGCTCCAGCGATATTTCGGGATGATGTAATCTTCCGGTCTTGGCTCAAGCTCAACAATAACCTTTTGCTCCCAGGAACCCTCCGTCGCACCGTGAACAGATGGATTGCATTCGCCGTTGGGCCAGGGATTTAACCGCATGTCTGTGTCCGTTAAAATCAGGCTCTGACTCTCGCCGTCGGGCCGATGATTGGCCATTGCGTAGAATATTCTGATACCGTGCTCACGAGCGGATGTCATTAAACGTACCGCATTATCGACCATGGGCCTCTTTTTCTTCTTCGCCTCTTCCGATGCCCCATGGTAATAGACGTTGAGCATATCGAAGAAAAGAAGGCCGGTTTTTTTAGTGTTGAGTTCATCGATGTTCATAATTGAATCCTCCTGTATTGGTAAGATGGGTGACACAATGCGATCGCTTCCCGAATTCACCTGCCGATCAGTGGTCCGAAGATATCCTTAGCCAGTGCAAGATATTTCTTCTGGTCCTCATTTATCCATTTCTCCATGCTGTTGGCGGCAACAAAGTATCTCTCTCCGGGTTTCCTCCTGCTTTGGGGGTTGACATCGTCGATGGGGATATCATTTCTGGCAGACATGTATTTGGTGGCCTTCTGGGCAAAATCCTGCCCGTCTCTACTGAGAAGCCAGTTGACAAATACTTTGGCTGCGTTCGGATGCGGCGCCTCGGCAGCTACGCCCACAATTCCGCCGCCATAACTTAAATAGGTACCTTCCTTGACGGTTACATAAGCAATATGCGCGCCGGCATCTAACATTTGAGCAATCTGAGGGCCTGGAATCGAAACAGCCACAGCATGTTTCCCTCGGGCAAGCCACTCTGCCATCTGCCGGAGATCCCTTGATAATGTGATATCCTGGGTGGCCACCAGCTGGCGATAGTAATTCTCATCGGTCACCTTATTCATGATGTTGGTGGCAAAACCATTGAAGCCGCTTCCCACCACACTGGGGTCGCTCCATACGATCTTGCCCTTAAATTGGGGTTTTAGAAGGTCCTGCCACGATTCGATTTCCCCCGGTTTTACAAGGTCGGTGTTGATGGTTATGTCACGATTCGGATAGGCATAAAAATGGAAGAAATGTTTGGCATCCTCTAACCACGGGAGACGGTCCAGCGTGTACCAGAGCTTCGGGTTGATAACCTCCGGCAGTATCAGTTTGTTATCCAAAGGCTCCGTCACACCTATCTGCTTGATACTAAAACTAGTATTACCTCCTGCAATTACAACATCGGCAAAATTCATCCCGGCTGCTTTTTCCCTGCGGAGTCTTTGTCCAAATTGTGAGCCCCGTCCGAAGGTAACCTCCAGTTCTATTCCGAACTGTTTTCCGAAAATAAGCGCCTGTTTTCTCATTGCGGGCCCCAGGATGGTATCATACACCACCACCTTGCCTTCTTTTTTTCCGGCTTCAAGCGTCTTCTGCCATTCCGCCTCCCATTGAGCATCAGCCTTTACGTAACCCATTAATGTAACGGCAACCGAGACCGCCAGAACCATTACCATTAAAAATTTTTTGCCTGATTTGTTCATGTGCTATTCCTCCATGTTTGATGTGAGAAAACCGGTTTCTATCTCATCTTCAGGTTGATGTTTGTTGTCTGCGACAAATAGCATAGACAAGCTAAACAAACAAGATATTGATTTTTTGGAGGTAGGTTAACGGGACAATAACCGTTTGGTATCTGCAGAAACCACAGGTTATCATCTACCGCCAAAACCTGCGATATGTCTGAGATCGTTTTTTAACTTATTTTTCAAACTGTTATCTTTTTTGAGACGTCCGAAAAGAAAACTTTCCAAAGCATCAGTCTGACGGATCCATACTTATTTCCCCGGCAGCCGCTTTGCCGGCAATTCTGCCGCTTGAGAAACACTCGCCGATATTGCCGGAAAGTTCGTAAATATGGCCAAAAAATGATCCAAGCTCGCCGGCCGTATAAAGCCGCGCTATGGGATGGCCCCAAACATCTATAACCTGCCGGTCCGCGTTGTGTTCCGGTCCTCCCTGCGTATTGGTAATGATGGGCCATGCCTCCATGCAATAAAACGGAGGCGTTTTTATGGGCATCATGGTATCCGGATATCTCTGAAAAGCGGCATCTTCACCCTTGTCCACGGCTGCATTCCACTGGTCAACGGTTTGCGCCAGTATCTCAGAGTCCATTCTGGCCGAATTATTGGACTGCTGTTTTATGACAGCGGCCAGTTCCCGGATCGAATCGCTCCTGACAACCCAGCCCTTCTCGATTTCTTTGCTGTTATCATGGGACCATTTATATCTTTTGCCGCCGGGAAACTGTTCCGGAAAACCCAATGGCGCTCCCACGGGCCTTTTCCGCCGCCCCTCGTCATCAAATATTAAATAACAGGGGATCCGGGGATGTCCGGGAAGATCCGGGTCAAAATGCGCCAGCGGTCTGCCCGATGTATCCTGGGGTGCGGGTGGAAATTCGTTCATGAAGCGATGTCCGAAAGTATCCACCACAATCCACGGCATTACAGAAACTTTTCCATCCACGCCCGAACTCGACCTGGGCCCGCCGATGCTGTGGCGAAACGCCAGTTGAAAATCATCATATTTAAACCCATAGGAGTTATGGGTATGCCACATATGCCACAGCCGTGCGCCCAGGTCCTGAGCCATCCGCAGGCCATCCCCTGTACTGGCCAGGCTTCCCATGCTGTAGAAAGGCTTTGTCTCCAGAAACTGGCTTTTGGCCCATTCGTCAAACTCAAATCCACCGCAAGCCAAGACAACCCCTTTGCGTGCCTGGATGTTGAGTTGATTTCCGTTATGTTGCGCCTCCACACCCACAATCAGCTTGTGAGAATTTACCACGAGCTTTTGAACCGCCGTGTCGCATTGAATGGAAATTTGTCTGTCCTTCAAATTATCCAACAGCATCGCCATGAGTTTAGCGCCGTTATAACCGCTGGCGGAAGGATACCAGCTGAATTCTTTAAAGCCGGGAACGTGGGTCACCCGCATGCCGCCCAAACATTCTCTGCCCGGAAACGGGTAGATGCCCGGACGTTCCTGAATAATAAAAGACGCGCCGTCCACCCGGGCAAGCTGCTGCATATCTGCCAGATTGTCGGCCAAACCCTTTGCAAAGGCAGCAATCATGGTCTCGCTCACGCGGCCGCCGGAAAGATGCCGGAAATATTCAGTGGCCGCAGACCTATCGGTGACAAAGAGGACGGCGCCGGCGGACATGACCGAAATCCCGCCCGGATGACTCAATTTTTCGAGGATAAGGACTTTTGCGCCGGCGTCATGGGCCGCTATTGCCGCTCGGGTACCGGCATAACCTGCGCCCACCACAATTACATCGGTCGTTAAATGCCATTTCATCAAATCCCTCCCTTCACCTTAAAAACTGTGTTTTCTTTTTTAGTTTATCTTACACGGGTGAAAAGCTCGCCGGGTATTTCGGTTCCCAGACCTTTTGGGTGAGGCATAAAAAACTATTTTTCAGAAGGTTTTTTTAAGATTCCCAGATGGTTTTTCCCTGGCCTGACACAGTACTTGTCCTCGACTTGAACCCCAAATCTTTCCGGCCAGCTGACAACGTCGGATTTCATCCGAATTGCAAATCGCTGAAGACCTTTGCCCGATCCTTCCATGGTTCCCCAACGATGAAATCGATCCGCATTGCCCGTCTCGGTATAGATGTCCACACGCGGCCTGCCGGCAAGATCGCCTCTTGCAAGTTCCTTATGGCCCACTTCCAGTATTCTCAGGGTATCCTCAATAGTTAGAACTTGTGCCACTTAGTCGTTATTGATAAAAAGCATGCGATAATCCTCCTCTCTTTTTCGCAGGGTGCATTTTTTTATACGAATTTCTTTTCCAGCGGGATGTGAATATGGGTCGAGGATTTATGTATTCAGTACCATTAATCAAGAATAAATGCCAAGATAATGATTTTCTAGGATGGTTTATCGAGAAATGAAAATATTGACGTTTATTGACAGAAACCACAGAGCTTTGCAGCTATTGATTTTTAATCCTGGCCATCTCCTCGGCCTTGAGTTCTTTTCTCAGAATCTTGCCCACGTTGGTCTTGGGCAGTTCCTTTCTGAACTCGATTTCGACGGGAAGTTTATATCTGGCCAGCCTGGAGGCTGCGTATGTCATCAGTTCCTCCTGGGTTGCGCTCTGCCCTGCCTTGAGCACCACAAAAGCCTTGACCGCTTCTCCCCGGCTGGGGTGGGGGATGCCGATGGCACAGGCATCCTGCAGCTTTGGATGCTCATAGAACACCTCGTCGATTTCCCTGGGGTAGACGTTGTAGCCGCCGGAGATGATCATATCTTTCTTGCGATCGACGATAAAAAAATAACCTTCTTTATCCATCGACGCAATATCGCCGGTATGGAGCCAGCCGCCCTTCAAGGTGTCACGGGTTTCCGCCGGCATATTCCGGTACCCTTTCATCACCTGGGGGCCCCGGATTAAAAGTTCGCCGCTTTGCCCCGCCGGAACTTCTGTTTCCCCGTCCTTCAAACTGACAATGCGGCACTCCGTGTCGGGTATGGGCAGCCCGACACTTCCGACCTTTCGCTTTGCCCCGGAAAAAGGATTGATATGGGTAACCGGAGACGATTCGGTCAAACCGAATCCTTCGACAATCACGGCCCCGGTCCTTTTTTCAAACTCCCGGATCACTTCAAGGGGCAGCGGCGCGCTGCCGGAAAAACACCCCTTGATGGAAGTCAGGTCCACTTTGTCGATGTCCGGATGGTTCAGAATCCCGATATACATGGTGGGCACCAGGGGGGCAAAGGTGGGTTTAAATTTTTTAATGGCCTCCAGCAACGGCCCCGGTTGCGGTTTGGGGATCAAAATATTACCCCATCCCATATATATGGCAAAATTCATGGCAGCCGACAGGCCAAAGACATGAAAAAAGGGAAGCGCCCCCAGCATAATTTCAGCGCCCATTTCAAATGAAGGAAACCACGAAGCGATCTGCTGGGTCTGCCGGCTCAGATTGCCGTGCGTCAGAATAGCTCCCTTGGAAACCCCTGTCGTCCCTCCGGTGTATTGAACCATGGCAATATCATCAGGGGCAATTTCAATGCCCGAAAACTCCGGCGGGTGTTTTTGCAAAAGCTTTTTCCATGGATAGACTTGCCGGGAAGGCCGGACATGGGCCGCGAGGCTTCTCTTTTTTGCCATCAGGGGGAACAGAATATTTTTGGGAAACGGGAGATAATCGCCGAGGCAGGTCCATACGATCTGCCGTATCCGGGTTGCGGGTCTCAAATCGATCATGCGGTTGGCCAGCAAATCGAGCGTGATCAGGACTTTGGCTTCTGAATCATTGAACTGGTGCGCAAGCTCCCGGTCCGAATATAAGGGATTGTTCATCACGGCAACGCCGCCGACCTTTAATATGGCATAGTATGCCACGACACAAGGGATAAGATTGGGCAAAAGAACGGCGACGCTGTCACCCTTTTGGATGCCGAAATCAGACAGGCACCGGGCAAACCGGTTGACCATGGCGTTCAGGTCGCGGTAGCTGACTTTATAGCCCTGAAAAAGAAGCGCCATGGCATCCGGGAATCTGGCGGCCGAACGCTCCAAGAACCCGGGAAGATATACCGCCTCGTAGTCGATTTCATCCGGAACGCCTTTTTCATAACTTGCCAGCCATGGCTTTTCGCGATAATTGTCTCCCTGAATCACACTGACCTCCCCTTTTTCGGTTTGGTATAGTAAAATAAATTCAAACGGTTGTCAAGAAAGGCCTTTTCCGGGGAATCTTATCTTGAAATATATTATAAATTATTTTATAATATATTTAAATTATTGCGGCTATTTTCCTTGACAGAGTCGTATGACATCTAATAGAGGTATCAAGGTTGATGGCTCCGTAAAAAGTCTCCCGCCTTTGGCGGGACGTTGCGCTTCCTGTCGTTGTCGCTGCGGCGTACGCTAAGTACGCCTCGCGACACAACATTCGCGCGCCTTGAATTTAGAGCTTTTTACGAAGCCACCCCAACTTTGACTTTTTACGAGAACATCAAGGTTGATTCATTTTTTTATCAGGAAGGGAGACTGAAAAATAGAAAATGGGACCTGCACTGACTGCTCCGGCCAACGCGACGATTTTAGGCGTTCCTGCCGTAATATTTTCGATTTTAATCCCTTTGCTCACCGCAGGTTTTTTAGGCTGTCTTTTTTTCAGGCGCCTCGCGCCGCTTAGAAAAGCCGCTCCGGATCCGCGATTCGATCGCATTAAAACCCGCGTAATAAACACCTTTATGGTGCCGCACCATCGCATGCCCAGATATCTGCCGATCAGTGTGCTTCATCTTTGCTTTTTATCCTGCTTTATCATCATTTCCCTGCGATGGATCAGCCTGGTGTTCCTCGGGATTGCCGACGGTTTCGTTCTGCCCGGTCTGGGGGGCGTTGTCGGCCTTTTTTACGGGATGCTCAAAGATATCTTCTCGACGGTGCTGCTGGCGGTCTGTTGCGTTGCCATCATCAGGCAGGTCGGCTTCAAACCGGAACGATACCTTGTTCCTGAAAAATACGGCAACTATCACACCCGGGAAACGGTTTTCGGTCTAACTTTCATCTTGATGATCGTGGCATCGGACATGTTTTTCGAAGGCAGCCTGGCCGCGGCTCAGATTCAGACTGCCGCGGACCTGAAAATCATCATCCCCGGAACCGGAATCTGGCTGGCCGCGCATATTCTGGACGGGATGCCGCTTGCCGCCCTTCAAGGCATTCACCTGTTTTCCTATTATCTTTTCGACCTGACGTTTTTTGCTTTTCTCTGCTTTCTTCCTTTCGGCAGGTTCTTCCATCTGCTGACAGCTCTTCCCAACCTTTTTTCCATGAAACTTGACAAAGGCACGGTCAAACCGGTCAAGTGGGGCGCCGACCAAACACAGATTGAAGCCCTTGAATCTTTCGGCGTCAAAAAATTTAAAGATTTCACCTGGAAGCACGTGCTGGACTTTTTTTCCTGTGCCGATTGCGGCCGGTGTTCGGACCAGTGTCCTGCCCATGCCGTCGGCAGGCCGCTTTCACCCCGCCTGATTTCCACCAAATGTCGCAACCATGCCTATGCCGCCAACCCTTTATTTGCCAAAAAGGCCCCCGATGACCGGCCCCTGGTGGGCCATATCCTGGACGAGGATGAAATCTGGTCATGCACCACCTGCGGCGCCTGCGAAGAAGAATGTCCCCTGATGATAGAATACATCGACAAGATCGTGGATCTCCGCAGAGGGATGGTGGAAGAGGGAATGGTGCCCCAGTCTTTGCAAAAACCCTTGAGCGCACTGGAAAAAAGGGGAAATCCCTACGGGAAGATGGAAAAAAAACGCGCGGATTGGATTCAGGCGCTGCCGGAAAATATTCAGGTGAAAATTCTCGACCCCGGGAAGGAAACTGCCGACACGCTGTATTTTGTAGACAGCATCACCTCCTATGACGACCGCATACAGGAAATCGGCCGGGCCACCGCCAGGGTCCTGAGCGCGGCGGGCATCGATTTCGGGATTCTGGGAGCCGCCGAGCGAGACAGTGGCCATGAGGTCCGCAGGTTCGGCGAGGAAATGCTTTTTTTCGATTTAAAGGACAAAAACACCGCGGCCATATTAAGCCTGGATTTAAAAAACATCGTGACCTCGGACCCCCACACCTTCAATGCGCTTAAAAACGATTATACCGGTCTTCCGCCGGTGGCGCACATCAGTCAAGTCATTGAAAACCATATCCTGTCCGGTAAAATCAGACTCAAGGGGGTCGAAAACCCCGAGGAAATCTACACGTATCACGACCCCTGTTATCTGGGGCGGCACAATGGAATTTATGATGCGCCCCGGAACGTGATCGACGCCATTGCGGGCACCCGGCGGGTGGAGATGACCCGGTGCAAAGACCGATCCTTCTGCTGCGGCGGCGGCGGGCTCATGCTTTTTTATGAACCGGTCGAAAAAACCCGCATGGGAACACTCAGGGTGGAGGCGGCGCTGGAATCGGGCGCAAGCGTAATTGTTACGGCCTGTCCTTTTTGCATGGTGAATATTGAAGATGCCATCAAGACCAGCGGCCTGGAAGGGAAAATGCAGGTCATGGATCTGGTCGAACTGGTGGATCGGCATCTGGTTATAGAAAATTAAGGGAGGAACAATATGGACATTCTGGTATGTATTAAAAGAGTTCCCGACACTTCTGAAAATGAAATCAGCGTCAACAGGGACGGTTCCGATATTGACCGGGGCGACCTGGTCTATTCCGTCAACGAATGGGACAATTATGCGGTTGAGGAAGCCATTCAGATCCGCGACAAGGTGCAAGGCAGCATCACCGTGGTCTCTGTCGGGGGCGAGGAATCCGAGGAGGTATTGCGAAGGGAAATGGCCATGGGCGCAGACCAGGGGATTCTGCTGTCGGATCCCGCCTTCGGCGGTTCAGACGGCAAGGGGCTCGCCGCCATACTCAAGGCGCATGTGGACAAGGCAAATTACGACCTCATTCTTACCGGCGCCCAGGCGGACGATGGTTCCGGCCAGGTGGGTGGCATGCTGGCCGCCATGCTCGACTGGCCCTTTGCGTCGCTGGTAAACCACATTGAAGTGCTGGATGACAAAAAAATCAAGGTGGGCCGTGAAATCGCCGGCGGCAATCAGGAATTAAATGAGATCGATCTGCCTTGCGTCCTCTCGATCCAGACCGGGATCAATGAACCCAGGTATGTCGGTATCCGCGGAATTCGAAAAGTCGCCTCACTGGATATTCCCGTTCTCGGTCTTTCCGAGCTCGGGCTGTCTCCTGAATCCGTCGGTCCGGCCGGGGCAAAAGTCAAACGAGTGGATTATTTTATACCGGAGTTTGGTGATAGCGCGGAAATGCTGGGAGGAAGTACCGAAGAAATCATCGAAAAATTAGCTGAACTGCTAAAATCCAAAGGAGGTATCAAATAATGGCCCCTCAGGTTTTTGTATATATTGTGCACAGCAATGCGACGGTGGACGACACGGCGCTTGAACTGACCACGGCCGCGCGCAAGATAATTCCGGATGCCGCCGCAACCGCCATTGTCATGGGCGCCGGACCGGATTTAGATGCCGTATGTAAAGAAGTTTCCTCCGCTTATCAGGAGGTCTGGAAAATCGACCACCCGTTACTTTCACACCCCATTGCGGAAGTCATTCGGAACCTTCTGGTATCCATCATCCCCGCCGGCAGTATCGTGCTTATGGCCCATGATCACTTCGGGATGGATCTTGCCCCCGGGCTTTCCGTCAAACTGGCAGCGGCCTTTCTGCCCGATGCCGTCGATTTTGAAAGCTTGACGGCCGGGCAGTTAAAAGCGGTCCGGCAAGAATACAGCGGACAGGTCAGCACCCATGTCCTTTGCGATGCTTCCGGCGGTGTGGTGGCGACCATCCGCCCCGGGGCCTTCAAGGCCGATGAAAGCAGGACGCTGCAGGGGGCCGTCATTGACAAATCCGCCGCGGCAATCCCAGGGGAGCTGCCGGGATGCGGCCGCCGTTTTCTGAAAATTGTTGCGGCCCAAGCCGGTGACGTGGATATCACCAAGTCGGATATTCTCGTATCTGTCGGCCGCGGCATCGAAGATGAAGAAAACATGAGCATGGTGCTTGACCTGGCCAAAGCAATGGGCGCAGACGTGGCATGTTCCCGGCCGATCGTCGATGCGAAATGGCTTGAGAAATCCCGCCAGGTCGGAACATCCGGACTGACGGTGAAACCCAAGGTCTACCTGGCCCTGGGTATCAGCGGGTCATTCCAGCACATGGGCGGCATCAAGGGCGCGCCTTTTATCGTCGCCATCAACAAAAATGCCAAGGCCCCGATTTTCCAGCTTGCAGATGTGGGCGTGGCGGCGGACATGCTTGAGCTGATTCCCGAGCTCACCGACAAGATTAAGGGGATGAAGGGATAGCCGGCACCGGGAGCGAGACCCTATCCCCAAGCTTTCACGGACAACGGCATCCGATCTCATCATGAAAAACCAAGGCACGGGCAACGGTTTCATTTATAAGGCGGGACGCATTCTGCTGATCCTGCTGCTGGCGATTGCCATTACGGTTTTGCTCATCAAATTCCACCCCAAAGCCGAGCGCAGAGAACCGGTTGAAACCGGGGCCCTGGTGGAAGTCCTGCCGGTCGTTTCGAAAAATGCAAATATGCTGATCGAGGCCTTCGGAACCGTCACGCCCCGGAAAGTGTTGAAACTTGTGGCCGAGGTCCGCGGACCGGTTGCCGCCACCCACCCGTCCTTCCGGGAAGGTAGTTTTGTTAAAAAAGGCGACGTCTTGATCCGGATCGATCAGCGAACCTATGCGCTGGAGGTAAAAAGCCGCGGCATTCAGGTCCGGCTGGCCCAGGCAGATCTCAAACAACTGCAGCAGCGGATCGCGAATCTGAGCGACAATATCAAGCTTGCCACCGCCGATGTCGATCTGGCCCGGACGGAGTATCTGCGTTTAAAAAAACTTGCCGCCTCCAATGTCGCCGCCCGGACAACCCTCGATAAAACCGAGCAGGGATACATTGCCAGCCGCATGCACCTGCAGGATTTGAATAACCAGATGGCACTGACCGGGTCGGAAAGGGAAAAACTCGTGGCGCACCTTGACGCGGCCAAAGCGGCGCTGGAACAGGCAGCGCTCGACCTGGAAAGAACGCTTGTCACGGCCCCCTTTGATGGATGGGTGCTTGAAAAATTGATCGAAGACGGTCAGCATGTCAATGCCGGAGAATATCTCGGCCGGATTTACCAGGCCGGTGCGCTGGACATAGAGATCGAGATTCCGGCCAAAGACTTACGGTGGCTGCCGTCTGATTTTTCCCCGGGCGCACTGCCGGAGGCGGAAGTATCCTTCGGATCCATTGATATGCTGCGCGCATGGAAGGGGCGGCTGTCAAGACCCAAAGCCCAGATGAACGAGCAGACGCGAATGCTTCCCTTTATTGTGGAGGTGAATGCGGGAAAAGCTGCCGGAGAAGGACCGGACCCTTTATCTTTACGGCCTGGCATGTTTGTCAGGGTTCGCATCCAGGGCAGGATAGTTGCCCGGATCGTTTTGCTACCCCGCCATGTCGTCCACGAGGACGACACCGTATATGTAATGGAAAATAATCTGTTAAGGATAAGGCCGGTTCGCGTCCTCAGGCAATTTAAGGAATTTGTCTATATCGATCAAGGCCTTGCCGATGGCGAACAGGTCATCAAAACCCCACTTTCCAGAGCATCAAACGGGATGCGGGTCAGAACGGGTAAAACTTCCCCATGAAATCTCTTGCAATCTGGTCCACCCATAACCGGGTGACAGCCAACCTGATAATGATGCTTATCCTGGTTGCCGGCCTGCTGACCCTTTTGAAAATGCGCCGGGAAATGTTTCCCCAGTTTGCCCTGGATATGATCAACGTCAGCGTCGTCTACCCGGGGGCAAGCCCCGGAGAGGTGGAGGAAGGCATCTGTATCAAGGTCGAGGAAAAAATTAAAAGCATCGAAGGCATATCCCGCATCGTTTCCAATGCCTATGAAGGCCGAGGCTCCATAACCGCTGAACTTGACGCCCAGGCGGATGTGCAGAAGATACTCGATGAGATCAAAGCTGAAGTGGATCGGATCGACACCTTTCCGGACAATGCTGAAAGGCCGGTCATCACCGAAATCATCAACCGGGAACCGGCGGTGTCCGTTGCGGTTTACGGCGATGTTTCCGAAAAGCTTTTACGTGAAACCGCGGAAAAAATCAAAGACGACCTGCTGGACACCGACACCATCTCTCTGGCGGATCTGACGGGGGTGAGAAATTATGAGATCGCGGTGGAGGTTTCCGAAGAAAACCTCAGGCAGTACGGCATTTCATTCGACGATGTGGTGCAGGCCTTAAGAACCGGAAGCATTGATCTGCCCGGCGGCGTCATCAAGACCCGTCAGGGCGAAATCCTGCTTCGATCCAAGGGGCAGCTCTATACCGGCCGCCAGTTGGAAGAGCTGCCCTTAATTACCGGCCGGGACGGAGCCATTGTCCGGCTCCGTCAGGTGGCCGCCGTCCTGGACGGTTTTGAAGACACGGACATGAAGGCCAGATTCAACGGCAAGCCGGCGGCTGTTATTCAGGTCAATCGAACGACCAGTGAAGATATCATCAATATTTCCCGCACGGTCCGCAAGATGGTTGCAAACTATAAACAGACGCTGCCTGAAGGGATAGGCATTGCCGTCTGGTTTGATTTGTCAACCCTGGTGGAAGACCGGATCAACCTGCTGCTGCGCAATGGAATTCAGGGGATTGTGCTTGTTTTCATCAGCCTGGCCCTGTTTTTGAACCTTCGTCTGGCATTCTGGGTTGCCGCCGGCATTCCCGTCTCTTTTATGGGCGCCTTTGTGGTGTTGGACTACATCGGCGGCACCATAAACATGATCTCTCTTTTTGCCTTCATTATGACCCTGGGGATCCTGGTTGATGATGCCATCATCATCGGTGAAAACATCTATACCCATTTGAACAAGGGAAAACCTGCAAGAGAAGCCATCGTGGACGGTTTAACAGAGGTGGGCTGGCCGGTGGTCATGGCGGTGAGCACCACGGTGGTGGCTTTCCTGCCTTTGATGTTCATCAAAGGCATCATGGGAAAATTTATAGCGGTCATGCCCCAGGCCGTCATCACCATCCTGATCGTATCTCTGGGCGAGGCCCTTTTGATACTTCCGGCTCACTTGAATCGTGCCCTCGCCCGGTCCGGGAAAAAAGTTCCCCGGATCCATGTCTGGCATGAGCGCCTGCAGAAAAAAATGGAAAAGGGGCTTGTCCGTTTCACGGAATCCTATTATGCCCCCGCGATAAATTATGTTGTAAAAAACAGATACTTTACCCTTTCCATGGGCATTGCCGTGCTCATCATCAGCCTGGGCATCGTGGCCGGCGGGTATGTGCCTTTTGTTTTCTTTGCCAAAGGAGAGAGCAGCTGGATCATGGTGGATATCAATTATCCCCTGGGAACGCCCATTGAAACTACGGAAAAAACAATCCGGCATATTGAAAACAAGGCTTTCGAACTGAACGCTTCTGATCTGCGCGGTTTTTTAGGAAAAAATGCCGCCCCTCTGGTGCTGAACGCCTTTGCTCTGGTGGGGGCTATCCCCCGGCAGGACTGGAAACCCGGGGAATCCGGCAGTCATGTGGGCCAGATCGTGATTGAGGTGGCCTCCTCGGAAAAACGGCTGAAGCTTTCCACCCACACCATTCTGGCCCGCTGGCGAAGCCTTGTGGGAGAAATTCCCGGCATCGACAGTCTTGCATTTTCGGTGATGCACGGCGGGCCGGGGGGCAATCCCATCGAAATTCAACTGACCGGTCATGACTTTGACAGGCTCAGGCGAGCGGCCGATGAACTGAAGGCGGAAATTGCTTCGTACCCGGGAACATTTGATATCATCGACGATTTCAAGCCCGGGAAAAACGAGCTGCGGATTCAGGTCAAACAGGGGGCCAAGCCGTTGGGGGTGACCATGGCAGAAGTGGCAAAACAGGTCCGGCAGGCTTTCCATGGAGATGAAGCCCTCCGTATCCAGAGGGGCAGGGATGATGTGAAAGTCCGGGTCAGATATGCCCGGCCGGATCGGGAAAACATCTGGGGGTTGGAAGGGCTGCGTATCCGCACAAGTAAAGGACAGCAGATTCCGCTTGAAGAAGTGGCGGACATTACTTCCTCCAGAGGTTATTCCGTGATCCACCGGACAGACCGCAAGCGGGTAATCACCGTGATCTCGGACCTGGATGAATCCATTGCCAATGCCAGTCAGATCGTGGCCGAACTCAAGGCAGGTTTTCTTCCCGGACTGATCGAACGCTTTCCGGGGTTAAAATACGACCTGGAAGGACAGGAAAAAAGGACGCGGGAATCCCTCGACAGCCTGAAGAAAGGATTCATATTCGCCCTGATGGGCATTTTCCTGCTGCTGGCCGGCCAGTTTCGTTCCTATACCCAGCCGATTATCATCATGTTCGCCATCCCCTTCGGCCTGATCGGAGCGATTGCCGGCCATCTGATCATGGGGCTGCAGATCACGATGATCAGTCTTTTCGGCATCGTGGCGCTGTCCGGTATCGCCGTCAACGATGCCCTGATCCTTATCGATTTTATCAACCGCACGGTCCGGGAAGGCAAAGACGTTCACACCGCCGTGAGGGAATCGGGCAAAGCGCGGTTTCGGGCCGTGCTGCTGACATCGATCACCACCATTGCCGGACTCTTTCCTCTGCTGCTCGAGCGCAGTTTTCAGGCCCAGTTTCTTATTCCCATGGCAGTGAGCATCTGTTTCGGGCTGCTGGCCGCCACCGTGCTGACCCTGCTCTATGTGCCCGCCCTGTATGTGATCCTGGACGACATCAGCAAGCTGCTCGGGTCAACGCCCCCTGCCGGCCGGGAGTAAATATCCTGGCCCTGAGGACCAGGCTTTGGTTATCCCCGGAGGGGATTTGCTTTGTTGGAAGTTCATTGTATGCTTGAAATTACAAATAGCAAATTACAAATATCAAACAATTTCCAATGACCCAAATTCGAAAATCCAAACGTTGTCCCGTCCTGGAAGGTTTGGGTCATTTAATATTGGAATTTGAGATTTGTTTGTAATTTGGTGCTTGGAATTTGTAATTTCAGACCAAAAACGCCATGGCAGAGCCATCTTTCCCTGACCAGGCCCAAAGGACCAGGCTTCTATGTTTGAATGAATCGTAGTCCCGCCATCCGGAAGGAATTACTGGAGGCCTGCAACGACTGTTTTAGAAAGTGTTAGAAACCTGTTGACACAAAATATGATTTTCCTTTATATGTTTCAGTTGGCAAAAAGGTCTTATCAAAGAAATTTGTTTCCATGAAGTCACGATCGGCTTTTAAAGTGATATTTGTATATTAACCTTCCCAGAAAGGAACCATGCAAATGACAGATGCCGCTAATCTTCAGCCCAAGCCCCTTCCCTATTGGAAACGCACATTTTCTTCCCTGCGCTACCGTAATTTTCGCATGGTTTTGTTTGGCTCCTGCACCGAACACATGGGACAGCAAATGGAAACCATGGCGATCGTCTGGTTATTGAAGGAGCTCACCGGATCTCCTTATTACCTGGGCCTGCTGGCGGTCTGCAAGGTAGCCCCCCTAATTTTATTTTCCCTCGTGGGCGGGGTGATGACGGACAGGGTTGACCGGCGCAAGCTCCTTATTTACTGCCTTGCAGCCGGCGCCGTCATATCCGTGGTACTCCTTGCATTGGTTCAATTCGGCACTATTGCTCCCTGGCACCTCCTGCTGGCCGGCGCTTTCGGCGCCGTGCTTACAGGCTTTAACCATCCGGCTCGTGCTGCGATTGTCCCCAATTTAACCCCCAAGGAAGAGTGGATGAATGCCATCGCCATGGATACAATCTCCGTAAGGACCGCCAGCATTATTTCTTCTCCTATTGCCGGGTACCTTATTTTCACCTTTGGCACCACGATGCTCTTTGGCGTCAGAGCCCTGGGCATGGGGCTTGCCATCTTATGGCTGCTTATGGCTGAAGTGCCCCCCACGCCTGCCGGCAACAAAAAACATGGCAGCTGGGGCAATATGAAGGAGGGGCTCGTGTACGCCGCCACCAGCGGCCTGATCATGTCACTGGTACTTGTATTTGCCCTCCGTGAATTCCAGCATGAGATGAGCCAGGTCTTTCTCCCCTTTTTCGCCGACATCACCAAATCCGGCGCCAAAGGTTATGGCTATTTGAGCATGTCGAACGGGTTGGGATCCGTGGTAGGGCTGTTCGGCATTGCCACCCTGGGAAATTACAAAT
>JAUYIZ010000062.1 GCA_030688615.1 Desulfobacterales bacterium
TTGAGATCCGAGGTGTTTTCCAAATGGCGGCGGCATTTTAACGACAGGTGGGGCGATTTCTAATCAGTGTTATCTCAAACCATCCACGAAAAGGAGGGAAAAATGACTGAAAAGACACCCGAAAACACCAAGCGCTTACTATGCATCCTTTTTCTGGCATTTCTGATTGTTCCGGCCATGACGGGCGGGAATGCGGAAGCAAAGTTTCCATCCAAAACCATTACCTACATTATTCCGGTAAGCCCCGGCGGCGGTTTTGACACCGCCTCGCGCATGCTGATCCCCTACCTGCAGAAACATTTGCCCGGAAAGCCCAATATCGTTGTGAAAAACACGCCCGGCGGCGAGTGGAACATCGGGATTAACAAAATGTACCGGGCCAAGCCCGACGGCCACACCGTGGCCATTTTAAACCTTCCCGGAAATGCGGTCAACCAGGTCCTGGGGACCGCAAAATTTGATCTGAACCAAATCACCTGGCTCGGCAATATCAGCCAGGTCGTGTATGTCACCGCCTTGTCATCCAAGACAAAATACAAAACCATCGAGGCTTTGAAAAAAGCCCCGGAAATTACCGCCGGGGTTGTGGGCCTTTCTTCCACCGCCGGCCTGGGGACCGTCATCGCCGCTGAAAGAATCGGCATCAAAATGAAGCCGATCCCGCACGTGGGCAGCACGGAAGCGATTCTCGGGGCGATTCGCGGCGATCTGGACTGGGTCCAGTATCCCATATCCACCCTGAAGCGTTCCATCATCGATTCCAACGAGCTGATCCCTCTGATGGTTTACAGCAAAAAACGCCATGAGCTGCTGCCCGATGTGCCCACCGTGGGGGAACTGGGTTACGGGGACCTGCTGGACATCGTCAGCATGTACCGGCCCGTGGGAGCCCCCCCCGGTCTGCCAAAAGATGTCGCCGATATCTGGAAGAAGGCCTTCTGGGATGCCACCAACGACCCGGAGTTCATAGCCAAGATGAAAAAAGCCAACCGGAGCCCCTTGCCCATGACCTCCGAAGAGACGGCCAAAATGGTTCAGAGCGCCATTGTAGAAGTGACAAAATACAAACAGCTTTTGTTAAAATATCGCCAGTGAGCCACCTTTTTTTGGAAGTTGCATATGCTTGAATCTGCTCTGCCTGCGCTTCAAATTCTCTTGTCCTGGCCGGCCCCCTTATATCTTCTGCTCGGAACGCTGCTGGGCATGCTGTTCGGTATTCTACCCGGTCTGGGGGGACCTCAGGTTCTGGCGCTGCTGCTGCCCATCACGTACGGCATGGACGTCAACCTGGCCATCGTACTGCTGGTGGGATCCATGTCCTCGATTGCTTTCGGCGGCTCCATCCCGGCAATCCTGCTGAACACTCCCGGCACCGGGCAAAGCGCGGCCACCTGCTTTGACGGCTTTCCCCTGGCACAGCAGGGAAAAGCCGGCATGGCCATCGGCGCTGCCGCCACAGCATCATGTCTGGGGGCAATTTTCGGCGCCCTGGTGCTTACCATCCTGCTGCCCATCGGAAAGCATGTGGTCCTGCTTTTTTCCTACCCGGAATACTTCATGCTGGCCCTGATGGGTCTTAGCGTCATTGCCGTGGTTTCCCAGGGCTCCCTGTGGAAAGGTCTGGCCGCCGCCGGCCTTGGACTGACGTTTTCCACCATCGGCTACGATCCGATCACCGGCTCTGCCCGTTTTACTTTCGGCAGCGACTACCTGTGGGACGGCATTCGCCTGGTGCCTGCCTTTATCGGGCTTTTTGCCGTTGGCGAATCCATCGATCTTTTTCTTAAAAAGGGAAAAATCTCCCAGGTTCCCTACACCGGAAAAATCGGCGGCGTCATGGAGGGAATCCTGTCGGTTTTTCGCAATTTCGGTCTTTTTCTGCGTTGTTCCTCCATCGGGTGCATCATCGGCATTATTCCTGGCGTCGGCGGCGCTGTTTCCAATTTCATCGCCTACGGCCATGCGGTTCAGTCTTCCAAAAACCCTGAATCTTTCGGCACCGGCGACATACGCGGGGTGATCGCACCGGAAGCCGCCAATGATTCCAAGGATGGCGGCGCACTGGTCCCCACATTAATTTTCGGTATTCCCGGGAGTCTCGAAATGGCCGTGTTTCTCGGCGCCCTGATCGTGATGGGGCTTGAACCCGGGCCCAGGATGATGCTGGACCGGCCCGAAATTATTCTGGTTCTCATCTACACCCTGGTTGCCGGAAATATCATCTGTTCTTTGATCGGTCTTTTTGGCGCAGGATATTTAAGCCGTCTGACCTTTTTCCCTTCAAGCCTCCTGGCGCCGGTCATTTTCATGCTGGCGCTCATGGGCTCTTACCTCACCCACGGGATGATCCACGACGTCGTGTTGTCGCTGGTTTTCGGCATCCTGGCCTTTGCCATGAAACGGTTTGGTTTTCCGAGGATTGCCGTGGTCATCGCCATCGTGCTGGGCGGCCTGGCACAGAAAACCTTTCACCAGACCCTGATGCTCTGGGGGATCAAAGGTTTTTTCATCCGGCCCATCGCCCTGGGGCTTTTTCTGGTCACCGTGGGTATGATCGCCATCCCGTTCGTTCAAAATTTTCTTCGAAAACGCAGGGCCGCAGCAAGCCCTGAAGGCACATAAAATGGCAACCAGGATCGAACCGGAAAAGAAGAAAATATTCAGGTTTACCGATGCCGTGCTCTATGACCTGGTCATTCTGGCTTTTTTTATCACCATTACCCTCATGTCTTTCAGCTACAATCCCCTGGCACGCTCCATTCCCCTGGGCCTGGGAATTATCGGCACGGTAATGATGTTTCTTCAATTTCTTTTTGATGCCTTTCCCGGGGTTCAACCCAATTTACCCTTTATCACCCAGAGCGGGATTTTGAGCGAGGATGTTTTGCCGCGGGGTAAACCACAGAAAAAACCAGAATCTCAGACCGGATCGCCGCCGTCCGGCAAGGCCGTCTGGTGGCAGGTTTTCCGCCTAATCCTCTGGCTTTCAGGATTTATCGTGCTGCTTGGTTTTGTCAACTATCTGATCGCGGTGGGAGCTTTTATCGTGGGCTTGACCCGGCTGGAAGCCAAGGAAAGCTGGAAACGGGCCGTTTCACTGGCCGTGTGTGTCACCGCCTCTTTTTATCTGCTGTTTGACGTCTTGCTGCAGGTCCAATTCTGACGGCTTCGTAAAAAGTCTCCCGCCTTTGGCGGGACGTTGCGCTGCATCCTTCGTCATTGCGGGGTACGTTAAGTACACCTCATTCCTCAGGATTTGCGCGCCTTGAATTTGAAGCTTTTTACTTTGCCGTCTTCTACAGAAGTATTATGCGGCATCGCCGAAATTGATCCCGGTTTTTTCCTGGTAATAGTTCCAGACTTTCTGAAACTGGGGCTCCCGCCAGGCCCATTGGTTGAGTTCAAGTTCCTCTTCCCTGAGGGCCACCGGCTGGCCGATTTTATAGGCTTCGGCGAGTTTTTCCGCATTGTCCTCAAGATACACTGACGCGTAAAAAACCGCCCGCACGCTCTCTGCCACCACCACCGCCCCGTGGCCCCGCATGATCAAGGCACGCCGCCGCGGGCCCAGGAGAGCGGCCACGGCATCTCCGCGGGCCACGGTGTTCACATGCCTGCAATCATCATAGACCGGGACCCCATCTGCAAATATGGCCCCGTGGTGCATGACCGGCAGATAGGCCTTTCCGGCCGCGCTGAGGGCGGTTGTGACGGGCGGGTGAAGGTGTGCGACGGCGTTGACGTCCGGCCGCGCCCGATAGACGGAGGTGTGGATATGTTTTTCAGAAGGAACGATATCGGTGCTTACCAGAGGGTTTCCATCCAGATCCATCTTTATGATGTCCCCGGGGCCCAACGCATGGCGCCCTGCGCCCCAGGCGTTGATAAAGAGGGAATCTGCGGCCCCCGGAATCCGGCAACTCACATGCCCGCTGTAGTCGATCAGCCCCAGAAATTCCAGCATGCGCACGCAGGCGGCGACCTCATTGCGGATTTGATCTTCCTTCATGGCTTTTCTCCCTTCTTTTCTTCAAACTCGGGTGCATTTTCCAGTTGTTCCAGATCATCCAGGCCCATGAATTTGAACATCCGGCTTTCTGCGGAAAGGAAACGGGCCGGGTTGTCCGGCTCTGCGTTGAAATGCTGATGAATCGTATTGGGCGGGATGTAAACCGAGTCGCCTTTTTCCCATTCCCAGCGGGACGGGGTGTCCTGGGCCGTCCAGGCATAGGCCTCATCCAGATCAAAATCAACATCCCAGTGCAGCGAGTATCCTTTGCCCTCCAGGATGAACATGTATTCCTCGGCCATATGACGATGCTTGCCGCTGCGGCCGCCGGCCGGAACAATCTGCATGCAAAGGTCCACCGTGTTCGCGCGGGTGTTCATTTTTTCATTGACCAGATGCTTGAGGGTGCCCTGCGGGCACACTTCCCACGGCATGTCTTCGGCACACACCACCGTTTTTAAATCCCCCAGCTTTTCCTGCCGCCGCGAGACCTCCCGCAGCCGCTCCTGATAATAGTCGGCCTCCATATTTCGCATCATCGCGTTTTTCTTATCGCCGTAACTCATGGGTCACCTCCGCCTCAAGTGATACTGGGCTTAAAATTTTCATGTCCCGGAACGGGTGTTTTGGGTTGCCCTTCGACGATCTCCTGGAAAAGCATGTTCATAAAAAGGAAAAACGGCTTGGTCTTGATAATCAGGGCGCGTACAAGATTGTCCGGGTCCGCATTAAAATGCTGATGCACCGTGGCGTTGGGAACGATGGCCACATCTCCGGCCTTCCAGTCGGCGCGTTTTCCATCATGGACATCGTAACCCTTTCCGTCCAGGATGTAAAAAAGCGCCTCGTTGACGTGGCCGTGTTTCTGGGATTTTCCGCCGGGCGCCATCACCACCATGTGGGCATATAGGGACTGGGCGCTGTTGCGCATGGGACTTAAAATGGTGCAGTTGAAAAATTGCGGCCCCTTCTCGAATTTCATGTCCTTGCCCTTGGTGACCCTGGGAATGCTTCTGAGTTTTTTCAATTCCTCGGCCAGGCTGTATGTATGACCTGAAAGCTGCCGGACATACAGCCGGGGTTTGCCGTACTTGCTCTGGCCGGCCGCTCCGTCCGTGTACTTTTCCTCGTTATTTTGATCGACCATGTGTGTATCCTCCAGTTTCATTACCCCCTTAAACTCCGGCGGGAAAAATGATCTCCCCCCATTTTTTCATGGTGGCCTCGCGCAGCCGGGGGCTTGATTCGGCCACCGCCGGGAATCTGTCCTTCCATAAATAGGGACGGCAGGCATCCAGGATGGCCCGGGAGTTAAGGCCTTTGTGGTCCGGGTGCGCACGGGGATCCAGGGGGCCGCTCCAGCAGCTGCGGATGATATCGATCGATTCGGACGGTTCCACCCGGGAGGCGATGGCCCAGAGCACATCAAACGTGTTGGACGGGTCGATGTCCTCGTCCACCACCACGACAAACCTGCCCAGATATGCGCCCGCATGACACTGGGAGGCGACCATGGCCGCCTGCCGCGAATGACCCGGATAGGACTGCTGGATGGAGACGATGTTAAACATTCTGCCGCCGCCGGCTTCATGGCACCAGACGCCGCGCACATTCGGCACTCCCGCTCTTTCCATTTCGTCCCATATCATGGCGGATTTAACCACCCCTTTGCTGAAGGAATAATCAGAGGGCGGGCGGCCCGGACGCGCGCACGTGTGGATCGGATTGCTCCTGTAATAGACATTTTTAACCCGGATGACAGGCTCCATCCGGGCATCGCTGGCATAGTATCCGGACCACTCGCCAAAGGGCCCTTCTAATTTCTCATCACCGGCCAGGGATTCCCCCTCGATGGCAATTTCAGCGCGAACCGGAATGGGCAGCCCGGTGTGCTCGCCCTGAAAGACTTCGATCGATTCCCCTTTAAAGCCTCCGGCATAGGCGTACTCGGATAATCCATAGGGAACTTCGTTGCCGGATGCCAGGAACAATAACGGGTCCTGCCCCACGCATACCACCACCGGGCAGGGTTCTTTCCTTTTAAAATATTTCTCGCGCTGCATTCGGCCGTGTTTGCCCGGAGAGATGTAAAACCCCATGGTTTTTTCATCGTGCACCATTACCCGGTAGGCGCCGAAATTGACCCAGCCCTCATCCGGATCACGGGTTATGGTCAAACAGCCGGTGCCGATATACCTTCCGCCGTCCTCTTCATGGTGAAGGGGCACCGGAAATTTCAGGATGTTCACCGCGTCGCCCCTGTCGATATTTTCCAGCACAGGACCGTCCGTGACCAGCGTTTCCGGGATCGGTTTAAAATCCTTCAGCTTGTCGCGGTAGGCGCGCACCAGTTCGACCCCGTTTTTGACCAGGGGAAGGTTCAAAGACAGGCACATGCGTTCCACCGAGCAGGTCATTCCGAACAGGGTGCGGAACCCCGCCGGATATCCGGGGACTTTATCAAATAAAACCGCCGGCGGCGTGCCTTTCCCGTCGTGATAGAGAAGTTCCGTGATGGCGCCCATCTCGAGATCCCACGAGGCGCCTTCAATCTTTTTCAACTGGCCCATTGCTTCCACCCGGGCCAACCAGTCCCTCAGGTCTTTATGTCCCATGGTTGTCTCCAAAACCGAATTTTGGGTGACCGGCTGCCTCCAAAAGCACCAAGCCTCCGGAGGATCCGATCAGGTCAATAGATCCGTTTACGATGAGAGCGGCATTACGCTGGCGTTTTTTCGCCCCATCTTTTAAAGAGGTTGTTGTCGATATCAAAGGAATCCAAAACCTTGCCGACCAGATGATTGATCATGTCATTAAGACACTGCGGGCGATGATAAAAGGTCATAAAGGGCGGCAGGATAACGCCGCCCGAAGCAAATACACGCTGCATAATTTCCAGATGTCCCTGGTGCAGGGGCGCTTCTCGGGGTACCACCACCAGGCGCCGCCGCTCCTTCAGGCAGACGTCCGCGGCCCGGATCAGCAGGTTGGTGTTGAAAGAATGCGCAATGGCCGAAAGGGTCTTAATGGAGCAGGGAATAACCACCATTCCCCGGGTCCGAAAAGAGCCGCTTGAAATGGATGAACCGATGTCATTAAAATCATGGACTTGGGCGGCCATGGCCTCAACGTCTTTCACCTTCCAGTCGGTTTCCAGCTCGATGGTCCTTTTGGCAGAACCCGAGATTACCAGATGAACTTCAAAATCAGAATTTGACAAAACCTCCAACAGCCTGATACCCAGAATGGCACCGGATGCACCGGACATGCCGACAACGATTCTTTCCATAATTTAAGTCCTTATCTTTTAGGGTTAAAATATTTTGGCACAGAAACTTCCGATCGTCCCCAGGTCTTCACAAACGTGCACGCCGTGTTCTCGCAAGGCTTCTATCTTCGCCTGGGCGGTGCCGCACGACCCGTCGATAATCGCGCCGGCATGTCCCATTCGTCTTCCCGGCGGCGCTGTCAGCCCGGCGATAAAGCCGACCACGGGTTTGCTCATGTTTTGGTTGATAAATTCAGCCGCCTCTTCCTCCGCCGTTCCGCCGATCTCCCCGACCATCACGACGCCCTTGGTGTCCGCGTCCTGTTCAAAGGCAGACAGACAATCGATAAAACCGGTACCCACGACAGGATCTCCGCCGATGCCCAGACAGGTCGTTTGCCCGATGCCCTGGAGGGTCAGCTGGTTGACAACTTCATAAGTTAACGTTCCTGAACGGGATATCACGCCGATGGGGCCTCCGGGCTTGTGAATATGGGCGGGCATGATGCCGACTTTGGCCACACCCGGCGTGATGATCCCCGGACCGTTCGGCCCGACGAGGCGCGTCCGGGTAGATTTCAAAAAAGAGGTCACTTTCATCATGTCAAATACAGGAATCCCTTCGGTAATCGCAACGATCAGTTCTATCCCGGCATCGGCCGCCTCCATGATGGAATCCGCACAAAAAGCCGGCGGTACAAAAATCAGGCTGCAATTCGCGCCCGCTTTTTCGACGGCTTCCTTCACCGTGTTGAAAACGGGCACCGCATCCATTTTCTGCCCGCCTTTGCCGGGAGTTACTCCGGCGACCACCTGCGTGCCGTACAAAACACACTGCCGGGTGTGAAACTGACCTTCCCGGCCGGTTATGCCCTGAACCACCACCCGTGTATCTTTATTCACAAATATGCCCATTTTCAACAATTACCTTTATTTTTTTCTGACAATCTTTGCGATTTTTTCCGCCGCATCCTTCAGATCCGCAGCAAAAATCAGACCGAGTCCGGATTCGGTCAGGATTTTCCGGCCTTCCTCGATATTGGTTCCTTCCATCCGCACGACCACCGGGACCTCGATGCCGGTGTTTTTGGCCGCCTGGACAACACCGTTGCTCAAAACGTCACAGCGCAGAATTCCGCCAAAAATATTGATCAATATCGCTTTGACATTCTTGTCGCTGAGTATGATTCGCAGGCCGTTTTCGACCATTTCAGCGTTGGCGCCGCCGCCGACGTCCAGAAAGTTGGCCGGTTCAGCCCCTGCCCGCTTGATGATATCCATGGTTGCCATGGCCAGGCCTGCCCCGTTGACCATGTTGCCGACATTGCCGTCCATTTTAATGTAGTTCAGGTTGTACCTGGAAGCCTCGATTTCCAGCAGTTCTTCTTCATTCAGATCGCGATATTCCAGGATATCCTTATGACGGAAAAGAGCGTTATCGTCAAAGTTGATTTTGGCGTCCAGTGCCAGAATCTTACCATCAGTGGTAATCACCAGCGGATTGATCTCAACCAGAGAACAGTCATAGCTCACAAAGAGTTTATACAGGGAGCGCAGCATGGGGACAAACTGCTGGGATATCGCCGGCGGCAAATCCAACCCGTAGGCCGCCTGCCGGCAGTGAAAGGCCTGGATCCCAAGGAGCGGATCAATATAGATCTTGGTAATCTGTTCCGGCGTTTTTTCAGCCACCTGCTCAATGTCCATCCCCCCTGCCCGGCTGACCATCACGACATGCCTGGCACTTTTCCGGTCCGGAACGATGCTCAGGTAGAGTTCCCGGGCGATCTCCAGGGCCTGCTCCACGAGGACCTTTTTAACCTGTTTTCCATCCGGTCCGGTTTGATGGGTTATCAGGTTCATCCCGATCATCCCGGCGGCTGCCGTGCGGACCTCATTCAAATCCCGCAGGACTTTAACGCCCCCGCCTTTACCGCGACCGCCCGCGTGAATTTGCGCCTTGACCACAAGGGGCAGAACACCCATATCCCGGGCGATTTGCCGGGCCGTTTCCGGATCGGATGCCACCGCGCCCGCCGGCACGGGGATATCAAACCTCCTGAACAACTCCTTGGCCTGGTATTCATGTATCTTCATGGCACTGTCCTTTTCCCCCTTTACCCGATCACGCCGGTCTGCTTCATCTGATTGAACTCGGCTTCAGAGTAACCCAGGAACTCGGTGAACACCCGGTGGTTGTCCTCGCCGATACAGGGAAACCCCTTGTCAATCTTAAAAGGTGTTTTAGACAAGGCGAACGGAGGGCCCTCGGCATGGTGCTTGCCGACAACCGGATGATCTACCGGCGCCCATATCCCCCGGTGGTTTAATTGGGGATCTGCAAACAAATCTCCGATATCTTGAACCATGCCGGCGTTTACGCCCCGGGCCTGCAGCCTGTGAAAAACTGTCTCAGCGGTCTGTTTCGATGTCCATGCCGCGATTTCTTTATCCAGCTCCTCTTCATGTTTTTTTCTGGCCAAAACCGTGGCGAATCGCGCATCGGAAATCATATCTTCTCTGCCCATGACCTCACAGAGCCCCTTCCACTCTTGATCGTCAAACACGCTGATCACGCACCAGCGGTCCTCCCCCTGGCAGGGATATGTATTATGCGGCGCCGCAAAAACATGCCGGTTTCCATCCCGTTCCACCGTTCTGCCGTTCACGCTTTGTTCCAGCAGGGCCGGAATCAAAAACTGAATGCCGCCTTCATATTGCGCCGTGTCGATATATTGACCTTGCCCGTGGACCCTTTTGTTTTCCAGCGCGGCGGTGAGTGCAATCAACCCGTAACCGACGCCGATGTGGTCCACATAAGGGCCGTATAATATGGAAGGTTCCCGATCCGGATATCCGGTCACAGACGTAAAACCGCACAATGAGGACAGGTGGGAGCCAAAACCCGGATGGTGTGCATGGGGACCGCTTTGTCCCTGGTTGCAGGTGCTCAGCATGATAATATCCGGCTTGAGCTCCTGTAAGGCCTCATATCCCAGGCCCAATTTTTCCATGGTCCCGGGCGTAAAGTTTTCGGTGACCACATCCGCCCATTGAACCAGTTTCCTGGCTGCCTCAATGGCGCCGGGCGCTTTCAAATTAATGGTGATATCCATCTTGTTGTTATTGCAGATGCCAAAAGCGCCGGAACGATCCAGACCGGGTTTATTGTCTTTAAAGGGCGGATAGTTGGCCCGAAAGCCGTCGGGCCTTGCATAAGACTCAACATGCACGACCTGGGCGCCGTGATCGGCCATGAATTTGCCGATCAGCGGTCCGGCGGCAATGGCGGCAAACTCGGCGACTTTGATTCCGTCAAATACCCCTGCTGTCATAGTATTATCTCCTGTGTTGTATCCTTACTCTCCTCGTAACCGTTCACGGTCATCGGTTCACAGTTCAATGAACTATGCAACTTTCTGTTTTTTAAACCGTGAACCGATAACTGTAAACCGTGAACGGTCACCTTTCCTCAAATGACATGGGCTCTCTTCAGGTTTAAAAGATCTGCCTTTTCATACCCGAGTTCTGTAAAGATTTCTTCATTATGCTCCCCGATCAAGGGCGCCCGCCGCCAGATGTTGCAATCAATGGAAGAAAACAGCGAAAAAAAAGAAGGATATGTGATTTTTTCCCCGAGGTCTTCATGCTCGACCTCTTGCCACACGTTCCGGGCATGGAGCTGTTCATCCTTCAGGATATCCTCCGAGGTGGCCACCGGATACCCCAGCATGTCCTGTTCGAGCACGCGCTGAAAGAATTCCCTTCTGGTTGTCCGGCTTAACAGTTCGTTATTGGCAGACTCGATCTCATCAATCTCCTGCTGGGTTACCGTGGAAATATTAAATTTAGACCAGTCTTTATTTTTCAGCGTGTCGGGCGCTATGCCCTCATTTTCCATCCATTCGGTCATTCTTTTGCTGGTCCTGATCCCGGCCGGACCGCCATAGATGATGTAATTCACATAGCCGTCCTTACAGGCCTCCACCGCCCTCATTTTTGCGCCGGTGATACTCCGGCCGGTGATGAACACCCCTGCCCTTTTCGGCACCTCCCGGTTGTAGTCGTAAAAGGAAGGCGCAATCGAACAGGCCCAAAGCAGGCTCGCCTGGGCCGAAACATCCACCTGCTGACCTTCACCGGATCGTCCCCGGTGATAATAGGCCATCATCGTGCCTGCGGCCGCATGCATCCCCGTCCACATGCAGGATTGGGGCACGGTGACGCGGACCGGAGGCCTGTCGGGCTCGCCCACCAGAGACATAAAACCGCTCATGGCCATAAAGGTCAGATCCGACCCTTTGTAATCTTTATAGGGGCCGGTCTGGCCAAAGGGGGTGATGGAGGTCATCACCAGTTCGGGTCGGATTTTGCTCAGGACGTCATACCCCAGACCTAAGGCAGCCAGATATCCCGGCGGAAAGGTCTCGATCAGAATGTCGGCGCTTTGAACCAGCTTCTTAAAAATTTCCTGGCCGTTGGCTGTTTCAATATCCAGGGTAACCCCGCGTTTGTTATGGTTGTAGGAAAACCAGTACAGATTTTTTTCGGGATCCGGAATATCTTTGTAGTAGGCGCCCACATTGCGGGAAGGGTCCCCTCCGGGAGGCTCGATTTTTATCACGTCGGCGCCGAGATCGCCGAATATTTTGCCGCACAAAAAACCCAGCTCGTTGCTCAGATCCAGAACACGGCATTTCTCCAATAATTTTTTTTTCTCTCCCATATTACCACCATCGTAGCTTTATCGTACAAGAATTTCCTTTATATCAGACAGGATGAACAGGATGGTCCGGATTTAAAAAACAAATGACAAACATCCTGCCGACTATCCGGTCTATCCGGTTAATCCGGTCAAGAGGCTAAATCCCCGATTCTGAAAACCATTTGGCATAAGCTTCCTGGTACGATCTTGCCTTTTGAATTTGCTCGTCGGTGAACCAGTTGCTAATGTTTACCGTTTCAACCGGGTAACTGGCCCGCTCAAAAGCGTCCTGGTACTGATAGGGTACGGTTGCATCGATGCCGATCGCTCCGGAAAAACGGATATTGCCCTGGATCCATTGTTTATCCCCGGCAGAACTGCGTTCGGCGGGCTGAAACGTCTGTCCCATGCCGCCGGGCGCGACCACCATGATGTCGTCCACGGCATCGGTCCGGGTGGCCAGGGCCCACAGCAAATCATCGGCGGAATAAATATTAATGTCGGCATCCACCACCATGCCGAAACGGGCGCCCAGTGAAGTGGAAAGAGCCGCGGCAAGAATATTTCGGGGATAACCCTCATCTCTGGCACGTCTCTTTTTTACCTGGAACACGACGCCTCCCCAATCCGGAATGCACATGGGAATGTGCGTGTCCACACAGAACCCCGGGCTGATCCGCTCTGCCAGTTCGAAAAAACATGCCTCGCGGGCCAGCACGTCGATGTTATGGTCCTCATACCCATGGACCACCAGCGGGTCATAAATGGGTTTGTCTTTCCGATGGGTAATCGCGGTCACATTAAACTGCCACGTCCGATAGGCCTTGCCGAAATACCCCGACCATTCCGGATGGAAGGGATAGACGCCCTGGACCTGGTCTTTTTCCGCCAGAGGGCTCTCCCAGAGTTTCTTGGTGGTGTCCAGATATCCTTCAATAACATATTCGGCCTCGGCAATGGCATAAGCGTCGATGGTTTTGCATTTTACCACGTCCATCGGAAATCCTTGCACGGCCGCGCCGATGCCCAGCTCATTGCATCCTCGCGGGAGAATGGTGTACATGAATCCCGCACCGGCCATCAATGTTGCCGCAGGCGGGATGCCGATGTTGATGCTGAACGGAATAGGTTCTTTTCTATAAAAGTGGGTCGCAATTTGATCCGTGTGGGACCCGGGTGAAATCTGAAAGGTTGCCTTGTCCGTCCAGTGCAGGTCTTCACGAAAACTCATGCGGTTATAGGAAATATGCCAGCCGCCCCAGAACTGTTTGGGAGAAGCCAGCGTCTTTCCCGCTCCGAGGGTTCGCCCCGGATCTTTTGGCGTGTGCTGAATCATGGGGATGACCGGCCAGGGATCAATATCCTTATCAATTACGACTTCCTGACACGGGGCGTCCTCGACGATCCGCGGCGCAAGCGGCTGGAGGATGCCCTCGTGAATTTTAAATTTTAATTCCTTTCGATTTTCACAGCCGAACATTTTCGCGGCGATCTTATCCGAACCGAATACGTTCGTGGCCAGGCGGGCATTGTCATAGCCCTTGACCTTATTAAAAAGCATGGGCGGACCGCAGTCCAGGCTTTTTTGGATTGCAGTCATTTCACATCTGGGGTCAACCTCATGGTCGGTTTCAAGCAGCAGCCCTTCCTTGTCTAACCACTCGAGCGTTGACCTCAAACTTCTAAGATGTTCATTTGCCATTCCAAATCCCTCCTTGTTTACCTTTATATTTTTCCGGATTACTTCATCGAAGCCAGACTCACCATGGACTCTCCATGCAGCCGGCTTGAAATATCTGCCAGCACAAAATCACGCTGCTGCCGGATATGGTTTCGCATAAGCTGCGCGGCCTTGTCCCCGTCATTCAGTTTCAGCGCCTCAAGGATTTCCAAATGTTCCGTATAGGCCTCCTGGCTGCGGGTGGGGGAAAGGTGCTCGGTGGGCCTCTTAAAAATGAAAATATTATAAATTTTATCCAGAATTTGCGCCAGGGTGTTGTTTCCGGAGAGCTTGACGATCTCCATGTGGAATTTTTTATCCGTCAACAACCGCAGTTTGCTGTAGGTTTCCGGCATCAGCTTTTTGTATTCATCCAGGATTTTAGAAAAAATCTTCACCTGCGCCGCCGTGGTCCGCATGGCAGCCTTTTTCGCCAGATCCGGTTCAATGATTTCCCGTATTTCATAGATCTCTCCGGCTTCTTCGCTGCTCAGTTCCGCCAGAAAAAACCCTTTATTATTCTCATGGGTGATCAGGCCTTCCGCGGCCAAGCGGAACAGGGCTTCCCGCAAGGGCGTCTGACTGATCCCCAGCCTGCGTCCCAATTCAAGGTGGGGGATCTTCTGTCCGACGTAAGCGCCGCTTTTCAGCAGGGAGTCCCGGATGTGGACATAGGCCCGCTCGGA
>JAUYIZ010000171.1 GCA_030688615.1 Desulfobacterales bacterium
GGATCCGACCGGACGGATCCTTCTCCAGGGGTCCAAGCAGAGCCCGTACATCACGTGGCGCCACATGTGCCGCGCCTTGAATATCCCCCTGTCCAAGATGAGAATTGTAAACCCGTTTGTGGGCGGCGGCTTTTCAGGAAAACATGACCCTTTTGATGTTGATTTCGCGGCCGTAAGGCTGGCCCAAATAACCGGCCGGCCCGTAAAAATAGTCCTGAACGCCGATGAAGTCCTGGCCGCCTACCGGCAGCGAAATGCCATGGACGCCCGATTAAAGATCGGTGTAAAGAAAAGTGGAGAAATTACCGCCCTTGACGCCCAGTGTGTTCTCGAGGGCGGCCCTATTTGCGGTATCGGGCCCTTTAATATTTACTATTTCGGCGCCTTCCTGAACATCCCTTATAAGATCCCGGCCATCCAATATCACGGAAAACTGGCATACTCCAACCGGGCGCCCTGCGGCACGGTAAGGGGGCAGGAAATCGTTCTGGCCCAGTTTGCCCTGGATTCCCTGCTGCACATGGTGGGCGACGACCTGGGGATCGACCCGGTCCGGATAAGGAAAGTGAATGCCGTAACTGACAATTGGACAACCGCCAACGGCATTGTGGTGGATGTATCCGGTCTGACGGAATGTATCGAAACGAGCGCCCGGGAAATAAAATGGGAGGAGAGCAGATCCGGGCGGCCCAAGGGGCGGGGGATCGGCTTCAGCTGCGCCTCCCATCCTTCCGGACCCCGTCTGGGCGGCCACTTCGGCTCGTCGGTGATTCTCAAACTGGTTGAAGACGGCACCGTCATCGTCACGCATGGCGGTACGGAACTCGGGCAGGGGTGCAACACGGTGTTTTGCCAGATGGCGGCTGAAATACTGGGGCTTTCCATGGAAGACATGGTACAGGGGGTCAGCGATTCGGATACCACCATCTTCGATTCCGGCATGTTCGGGGATCGCTGCACCTTCTGGGACGGAAACGCCACGATTCTGGCGGCCAGGGACCTCAAGGGCCAGCTGGCCAAAACGGCCGGAAAGCTGCTGGCGGTCGATCCGGAGACCCTGGAATTTAAGAACCGGCGCATTTTTGTCAAATCAAATCCCGCCAAAGGCATCGACTTCATCCTGGCGGTGCGCAAGGCATACTATGAGGAGGGCACGCCCCTGTACGGCAGAGGGTACTGGGCGGCGACGGACATCGATCTGGTGGACTGGAAAACGGGCAAGGGCAATCTGGCCCACGGCCTGGATTTTATTGCGACGGCCATCGAACTGGAGGTGGACGAGGAAACGGGAAAAGTAACTCTGATCAAGGCGGCCCACGGGGATGACGCCGGCCAGCCCATAAATCCGCTCCTGCTGGACGGGCAGGTATTGGGAGGGTCGGCCCACATGATGGGTCACGGCCTTTTCGAAGATTCCCTCTACGATGACAAGGGCGTCGCGCTGAATTTCACCTGGCGCGATTACAAACAGCCCACCAGTATGGATGTGCCGCTGGAGGCGGTGGTCCGGCATATTCATACCCATGACCCGTACGGGCCCTTCGGCGCCAAGGGCGCCGGCGAGGCCAGTTCGTGCTCCACCCTGGCGGCCATTGCCAATGGCATCTATGATGCCGTGGGCGTGCGGATCAAAGATCTGCCGATCACGCCGGAAAAGATTTTACAAGCAATTAAGGAGAAAGCGACATCAAAGAAGGAACCAGCTTTGTAGAGTTGAGGGAGTCCTATCTGGCGCTTCGCAATAAAAATTTTTGACAGTACCGACATTTATCTAAAGACTGATAAAATAACTTCTTCGTTTTTTTGCATATAGGCAGCATAATCCGCTTCCCTGCGACTAATGTCGATTTGCCAAGGGATGGCATGCTCAAAATATTTGTTGATTGTTTCTGCCGCCTTATCTGGTTGGTCATTTGGGACGACTAATATATGGCGGGATTCAGCATCGACTTGTAGCCCTTGTTTCTTTAGGTTTTGCATCATACCCTGCCTGTCAGTAATGATGGTAACATTGCAGTATAGAGCTTCCGCTGCCAGGTTGGAAAAAACCGGGAATGGCAAATCCTGCTGCAAAAAAAATACACCGCTTATAGCTTGGAGCAAGGAAGGCATTTCAAGCGGGTGAACAAAGCTTCTCCATCCGACAGGTAAATCCAGTCGCGCTTCAACATATTTTCTGAAATCCTTGAAACCGGTCCCCTGGGATAGAACCAGGTAATGGAATCGATCCCCAAGGGATTTCATGATTTCCACTACTCTATGCCACCCTTTGTGACGCCAATGATAATTGGCCTTGCCAATGAGCGCTAACGTGGGCCTTGGGGCCTCGTTAGTCAAAGGCTTGAAGAAAGCGGGGTTGGGAATATATGGCGGCACAGTAACAACACGTTGCGAATGTTCGTAAAATCTCTCAGAATTCTCCATGTCTGTCACTATTGCAGAGGCGCTTGCAAATGCCTTCGAAATCAGGTGCCGCCAGAGCCCTACCTCTACGAATTTGTGCAAATCAGAGCCACCATGGCGAAGCATGAAAGGAATTCCGGTGATCTGACCGGCCAGGCAGCCAACCAAACCATAGGGAATGAGGTATCCCGTATCAATCGCATCAGCCCCGTAGCGGTCAATGACTTCCAAGGCAATGTTTAACAAGGCCAACGAAGGGTGGGCGTCATTTGGGATGTGCCAGGGGATTTTCTCATCAGGCCGATGGATATGGAGGTTTTTTATGGAGAGATCAAATTTGGAGTCAGGAGAAGAATAATCGGCGTCGATATTTTCTTGATCTGTAACAATGTGCATGGTATGGCCCCGCTCGGCTAAAGCTCTGCACAACCAGAACGTCTTGGCCGCGATGCCGCCTTCAAGAGGCGGATATTTGCTGATGCAGATTATTCGGGCCATACTCTCGCCAGCAATGAATCCTCCGGAGGCTGTGGTTCTCGATGGTCCCAACCCTTGAAAAATATATGCTCAAACAGATCATAAAGGAGCAGGTTCATCTTTGATCCCAATATGCCACCAAGGGGATGATGTATAAGTTCGTCATCGGAAATAGCCGCTGCGACCTGCCTTTCGATGACACTATCGATAGTCGCAATCGCCTCAGGCATGCCGTATTTTAAGCGTTCATGGACCCAGCCGATGCCGACGTCATGAAAATCTTTTTTGAAGGCGTCCTTAAGGATTCTCTTGGTCGTTTTCTTGTTCGGCACCTTGTATTCAATAGGCAAATCCATCGCAAGCTGGGCAAGAT
>JAUYIZ010000181.1 GCA_030688615.1 Desulfobacterales bacterium
GTTTGGGTCATTGAATATTGGAATTTGAGATTTGTTTGTAATTTGGTGCTTGGAATTTGTAATTTTAGACCCAAAACGCCAAGGCAGAGCCATCTATCTCTGACCTGGCCCCGAGGACCAGGTTTTCTATGTTTGGATAAATGGTTGTTTGATTATGACCTCAATGCCAAGGCACCCGGCCGCGGAGCCGGGCCGGAGCTGCAATAGCCTTTTCTGTCTATGCCGCCGCGCGCTCCCGCGCCGCTTCAATCAGCGACAAAATTTTTTCCGGCGCCAGATGTGAGGACGTGATCCGGATCGCCAGCGGTTTCAGGGCGTCCTCCACGGCAGATGCCAGCAGCGCCGGAACCGGACCGCCGCCTTCGCCCATGCCTTTGGCGCCCAGCGCCGTAAAGGGTGATGGGCTGCACATGTGGGAAACCTTAATGGGCGGAATCTCGGTGGCCCGCGGCAGCAGGTAATCCATATAGGACCCTGTGAGCAGCTGGCCGTTTTCATCGTAGACGAACTCCTCGTACAGGGCAGCGCCCAGGCTGTGGACAATGCCGCCGTGCAGCTGTCCATCCACGATGGCCGGGTTCACGAGGGTTCCTGAATCGTGGACCGAAACATAATCGAGCACCTTGATCTGCCCGGTATGTTCATTGACCTCCACCACGGCGCAATGGGCCGCGTTTGAATAGGTGCTGGCGCCGTTGACCCGCTTTTTCTCGTCCATCATGTTGGCCTTCGGGTAATTGTAGGTGCAGGTGGCCTCCAGGCCCCCCTCATCTTCTCCGGACATCATCACCGGGTTAAAGTACGATATGGCCGCGATCTGAGCGATGGGCATACCTTTCTGCGGCACCCCCTTCACAAACACCCGGCCATTGGCCAGTTCGATATCTTCAGGTTTAGCCTCCAGCAGCCTGGAAGCCAGTCTCTGTATTTTGCCCCGGATTTTCCGGGCGGCCCCCACCACCGCGCCGGAGCCCACCGCGCAAAACCGGCTCCCATAGGTGCCGGAACCGCCGGCGTAAGGATGGGTGGTGTTGTCAAATCCCGGGCGCACGAAAACATTGTCCGGTGTGATGCCCAGCTCGTCGGCCACCATCTGGGCCGTCACCGTCTCGTGCCCCTGGCCCTGGGGCACGGACCCGAGCGCCACCGTCACATTACCGGACGTATCCATCCGCATGCTGGCCGCCTCGGCGGCAGCGGACGCGCGGAACATGGGGTTGAACAGCGTCATCTCGCCCAGGTTCGAAGCGCCCGGATCGATCAGGTTGACAATCCCCAATCCGATAAGACGCCCCTCTTTGCGCGCTGCGGCCTGACGCTGCCGCCATCCCTGATAGTCCACAAGATTTTTTAATTTATCCAGGGCCGCCCGATAGTCGCCGCTGTCGTAGAGGACCCCGCTGGGTCCTGTCCAGGGCATCTTTTCCACCGGGATATGATTTAAACGCCGGATCTCCGTCCGGTCCATCCCCAGTTTGTCGGCCACCATATCCATCATGCGCTCGATGGTGAACTGGTGCTGCATGCGGCCATAGCCCCGGTTGGGAGCCACAGGGCACTTGTTGGTGATGACCGCCGCGCAGTTGATTTCAACGTTTTCCACCTCGTAAACTCCGGTGGTGGCATGGCACCACAAAATAACCCCGGTGGGTTCGGGCGGACGTATGAAAGCGCCTTCGTCATCCAGGCTGCGAAAACGCATCCCAAGGATTTTACCTTCCTTGCTGGCGGCAAATTGAACGTAGGATATCCGCTCCGTGCCGTGCGCTCCCCCGGACAAATGCTCCTGGGCATCTTCCAGATAGGTGACCGGACGGCGCGTGCGCATGGCCAGAAAGCCCGTGATGAGCAGATACTGGGACACGGCGCATTTAATGCCGAACCCGCCGCCGATATCCGGCATGATCAGACGGAGTTGATGAGATGGGATTCTAAGGGCATTGGCCAGGCCCGAATGCCGGAACATGGGCGTCTGAAGATTCGACCAGACCGTCAGGACCTTGCTGCCCTCATCGTATTGCGCGGCGGCCGCAAATGTCTCTATGGGGGTCGAGCTGAAACGATGGAAATGGAACCTCTCGCTCACCACGACATCGGCCTGTTCAAAAGCCTTGCCCGGATCACCGTATGTAAATACATCCTGCCACCCCAGGTTGCTTCCGTGTTCCTCGTGAATCACGGGAGCATCGGCATCGCAGGCCTTTTCAACATCCACGACAGCCGGTAAAGGCTCATATTCCACGCGGATCAATTCAAGAGCGTCCTCGGCCACGTACCGGTCAACCGCCGCCACCGCCACCACCGGCTCTCCCACATACCGCGCCTTGGTGACCGCCATGGGATAATCCACCATTTTCGAGGGAAAGACCACCACGAAGGGTTCCGTCTGGCGGGCCAGTTCCTGGCCGCTGACCACCGCCACCACCCCGGGCAGCGCCTCGGCTTCGCGGGTGTCAATGCTCACGATATTCGCGTGTGCGTAAGGACTGCGCAGCAAGGCCACGTGCAGCATGCCCGGCAGACTGACGTCCGCCGTATAATTTCCTTTCCCAATGACCAAGCGTTCGTCTTCTTTTCTTTTCATCGGCTTTCCAACCCACTTGCCGGATTCTGACGATGTTGTTGCCATTGTGAATCACCTCCTGCTGAAATCGTAATTCATGACCCCTCCTGGAGCCCCTTTTATTTATCCGATAAAAGGAACAATGGCCGGAAGGGGAAAGATTAAACGCCTACGCCGTCTCCTGGCGCATTTTGACCGCCGCGCCCTTTATTGCCTTGACAATGTTCACATAACCCGTACAACGGCACACATTGCCCGCAATCCCCTCGCGAATCTCTACCTCGCTGGGATCCGGGTTGTTTTTGAGCAGATAAAGGGCATTCATCAACTGGCCGGGTGTGCAGAAACCGCACTGCAAACCGTGATTCTCCCAGAACGATTCCTGCAACGGGTGCAGTTTACCCTCCCGGGTCAGCCCTTCGATGGTGGTAATTTCACAGCCGTCCGCCTGCACCGCCAACATGAGACACGACTTGATACTCTCGCCGTTGATCAGAACGGTACAGCAGCCGCATTGGCCTTGCTCGCAACCCACATGGGTCCCTTTCAGACCCAGGTCGTCTCGAATAAAATCGGCGAGCAGGCGACGCGCTTCCACTTCGCGGACATAGGTTACTCCGTTAACCTTGACTTGGACTGAATGCTTCTGCATATTTGTCACCCCTCCTGGCATGGTTAGTTGGATTGATTGACGGCTTCCCGCAGGCATAACGGCAAGAGGACCCGGATGAGTTTGCGCCGGTACGCCTCGGTGCCCCGCAGGTCCGACTCCGGCTGGGCTTCATCGGCCGCGGCCCGGGCCGCTTCCTGCAAAAGCTCATCGGTAATCTGCCGGCCTTCGATGATGGCCTCGGCCTCGGCGCTGCGCACAGGAAGGGGGCCCACGCCGTACATTCCCACGTGAACGTCCCGACACTGCCCGCCCGGGTCCAGCGACAGGGCGGCCATGATCCCTGCAATGGCAAAATCGCCGTGGGTGCGCATGATGCTGCGGTGGGCCCACTTGCGCCCCACGAGGTTCGGCAGTTTCACCTCCGTCACGATCTCGTCAGGTTCCAGACAGGTCGTGAGCATTCCCAGGTAGAACTCATCCGAAAACACTTCCCGGACGGCGCCCGGGCCGGTGCAGACAATCGTTCCCCCAAGGGTGGCAAGCACCGCCGGAAACTCTGCGGCCGGATCCCCATGGGTCACACTGCCGCCGAAAGTGCCCCGGTTGCGGACCTGGACATGCGCCACATCCTTGGCCACGGCAGGCAGGAGGGGGCAGCTTGCCCCCAGCAGTGCCGAAGTCTCAACGGTCCGGTGCCGTGTCATGGCGCCGATGGCAACCTGGCCGTTCTCTTCGCGGATGTAGTCAAGCCCCGGAATCCGATTGATGTCCACCAGAACCTTCGGGGTAGCCAGCCGCATGTTCATCAGCGGCATCAGGCTCTGCCCGCCTGCCAGTATCTTGGCATCATCACCGTACTTTTCGAGAAGTCCAAACGCCTCTTCCAGGCTGGAAGGAGCATAATAGTCAAACTTTGTTGGCTTCACCCTTGCCTCCTTTCGTACGATTGTAATATTTTTACGAGCTCATCCATCTTATATGCGAGTCAGCACGCCGTTACCGTAATCATCCACGCTGCAGGAAAACGAAGGGGGCACCACCACGGTCGTGATTTCCTGCTCGATGATGGCCGGCCCCGGAAAGGTATCTCCCGGCCGCAGGTTTTCGGCAAGATAAATCGCCGCCTTCACCACGGTGTCGCCGAACACGCACTCCCTTTCACCCTGCCGGGCAGAGGCCAGGCCCGAAGGCCTCTCCGTGCTTGCCAATTTCGGTATTTTCACCTTCTCGGTCTTGAGAACAGCCTTGATGCGGTAGTTGATAAACTCCAGTTCCATCTCGGGCACGCTGAATTTGAAAAGCCGCTCATGGCGCTGATGAAAAGCCTGTTCGATCTTGACCAGCTCGGCAGCACCCAGTTTTCCACAGGGCACTTCCACCTCGGTTTCCCGGAACTGCCCGTAGTAGCGCGCATCCACGGTCCGGCGCATCTCCACGTCGTCTCCCAGTATGCCACTGGCCTCGGCTTCCATGGACGCATATAGCTGATCGAGGATCGGCAGGCTCTTTTCCTCGGCGGGCAGCACCTTGGAGCGCACGAAATCCAGCGCGATATCGGATCGTAACCACCCGTAGGCACAATAGGTGGGCGCCACGCTCGGCACCACCACCCTGGGGATGTCCAGCTCCTGGGCGATCAGCGCCGCGTGCACCGGCCCGGCGCCGCCGCCGGCCACCATCAGAAACTCCCTGGGGTCCACGCCCCGGTCGATACATTCCCGCCGGATGGCCGCGGCCGAATTGTGCACCGTGACCTGTACGATGCCGCCGGCAGCCTTGCGAACGCTCAGCCCCAGCTTGCGGGACACATGGGTTTCAATGGCCGCCGTGGCCTTTTGGATATCCAGGATGCGTTCTCCGCCCAGGAAATTGTCTGGATTCAGGTACCCCAGCAGCAGGTCGGCATCGGTGAGGGTGGCCGACTCCCCGCCCTTGCAGTAACAGGCCGGCCCGGGAACGGAACCGGCGCTTTTGGGCCCCACCTGCAGCACGCCGGTGGGATCGAGCCAGGCAATGCTTCCCCCGCCGGCGCCGATGGAGGACACTTTCACAATGGGAACCGCCAGCCGGTAGGAACCGACCCACTCCTCGGTGCTGACCTGGGCCTCTCCTTCCACCACCAGCAGCATGTCAAAACTGGTGCCGCCCATGTCCACTGAAATCACGTTGTTGGTGCCGAACATCTCCCCCAGGTACAGCGCCACCGGTGCGGCCGCCGCCGGCCCCGAGGAGATGGTCCAGACCGGACGATTCAGAACAATTTCAGGCGTTGCCACGCTCCCGTTGGCCTGCCCGATCAACAGTCGTCCCGTAAAACCGTTCCGGGCCAGGGCCTTCTCCAGGTGCTTGATGTAGCCGCCCATGGACGGGGCGATGTAGGCATCGAGCAACGTGGCGCTGAAACGCTCAAACTCTTCAATCTGCGGCAGCACGTCGCTGGACAGCGAGACATACGCGTCGGGCCATTCCTCCAGGACGATCTCACGCGTGCGCCGTTCGTGATCCGGATTGAGAAAAGAAAACAGGTAGGTGATGGCGATCGACTCGGCCCCCCGCTCCCGCAGCAACCGGACGGCGCGCCGGCAGCTGTCTTCGTCCAGTGCTTCCAGCACCTCTCCCTTGTATGATATCCGCTCGTTGACCTCGGTTCTCAGGTAGCGGGGCGACACCGGCTGGGGGAAAGGCACCTTGAGATTGAAAAGGGTATCCCGGGCCCCCCTGCGCAGCTCCACCACATCCCGGAACCCCCGGGTCACGATGGATCCCACCCTGGGTTCCTGGTTTTGCAGGACCGTGTTGGTCCCCACGGTGGTTCCGTGAATGATCAGTTCGGTTTTGCCAAAAAATTCATCCTGGGATTCTCCCAGCATTTTCCCCAGTTTGGCACAGCAGGTGACCACGCCCTCGCTCAGCTCGTGGGGCGTTGTGTCGGCCTTGGCCATGCGAATCTCACCCCCGTCGGTGACTACGATTCCGTCCGTATGGGTTCCTCCCACATCAATGGCGACTCTATACATTCTGCTTCTCCCTCGGTTATCGTTTTAAAGCTTCTTATTCCATTACAAGAGACATACACCTCCCCCTATGTGGCCGCGCTGCGGAGGCGCCGGGTTTCTTCCGGGTCCACCTCAAAGGTTTCCGGGTCGACGGCCACCTTGTAAATATCCCGCGCGGCTTCCACCGAGATGTATTCGTACTTCACATCACGGCAGACCAGTTCAATATCCCGGTCCAGAGGATTCCCCAGACCGGCGCCCCCCTGGGCATACTGGATCACCCTGTCCCCGCGCTGGAGGAAGAAGGGACCGCGTTTGGAGTAAAGGGGCGTGCGCTGGCCGGTGGCTTTTAACTCCAGGTACATCCGGTTGCGCTTGGGGATCTGGCCGCCGGCCACTGCATAGATATCGGTGAACAACCCGTCGGCGTCACCGGTGATGATGGTGTGCTCGCAGCCCGGATCATTGTCGCTGATCCATTCGATTTCCACCCCGTGACCCCCGCGCCAGCGGCCCGCGCCGGGGCTGTCCTGGAGCATCTCGTACTTGGTGATCCGCCAGGGGAGCCGCGTTTCGATCAGCTCGTTGGAGCCTTTGCGAAAGCCGCCCAGCCCGGAAAACATCCCCAGGTGGGGCCAGCCGTCGTACCCGTGGATCGCCCCGGCGCCCCCGTGGGAATTCATCTGCACGGTGAAATAACGCCGCTTGGCCCGGTCCAGGCCAAACTCGGTAAAGGCAATCGGCCGGGCCCAGCCGGATGTGGCCCGATCGGGAATGGCCTGTCCGAGCGAGGAAAGGACGGTCTCGAAAATCTGCAGCCCCACGTTGACCGGACACCCGCCCACCGAAACAGGATACTTGGCGTGGACCACCAGTCCCAGCGGGGCGATAACATCAAAGGACCTGAAGCTGCCTTCGTTGTGATAAAATGAAACGCTCGGATCCAGCACCGTAAAAAAGGCCGCGGCGATGCGCGGCTGGGTATTGGACCAGGGGCTGCTGATAAAATCGGTCTGGGGGTCGCTCTTGGAGTAATCAAACACCAGCTTGTCGCCCTTGATGGTCGTCTCGCATCGGACCGTGACCGGCTTGTCCGGATGGGTGCCGTCTTCATCGCAGGACGATTCGGCGTAGTAGGTGCCGTCGGGCATGCCGGCGATTTCGCTTTTCACCATCTTTTCCATCCGGTTGATCAGCTGGTCTATGGCCCCCAGGATGATCTCTTTGCCGTATTTTTCCGTCAGCTTGATCATACGTTCTTCGGCCAGCTTGAGGGAGGCAAACATCGCGCGCATATCCAGCCGCTGGGCCTCGGGATAGCGCACGTTGTTCATGATGAGCTCCTGGACATGGGTTATGGGCTTGCCCTTTTCGGCCCATTTGATGGCCGGAATCATGATCCCTTCCGCGTGGATGTCATAGGCCCGGGGAAAATACCCGCCGGGCCAGGAACCGCTGGTGTCCTGCTGGTGGGCCTTGGCAAAGGCCCAGAAAAGATGTTCCCCCTTGTAGTAGACCGGCCGCATGAAGGTCCAGTCGGGCAGATGGGTGCCGGCCGCGCTGTAGGGGCAATTCATGATAAACTCGTCCCCGGGATAGATGTCGTTCTTGAACTTTTCCACAACGAGCCTGGCCTGGAAGCGCCCCGTGCCCGCCAGGGCAGGCAGCGTCAGGGACGAGGCGATGAGCTGGCCGGAAGCATCGTAAACGCCCGTGTGATGGTCGCGCAGCACAGCGGTAAGATGGCTCTGGCTGGTCCGGCAGATCAGCCGGCTCATATCGTGGGCTATGCTGACGAAAGCACCTCTGAGCACCGCGAGGGTCGTTGGGTCGATGGATAATTCCTTCAATTTTTGCATGCTCCTTTCAAAATGTTATGGACCTGAAGTGCAAAGTGCAACTGGCTCTGCGATCACCGCAGATGGATTCATTTTATAGATTATCGAAGCTCCCCGCAGTCCCGCCCCCATGGCGGGACGGGGAATGCGCTCATGGTTGCGGTTCACCCGCGACTTTATTTATCTCCGAACGCTTCCCATGTCAAGTACCAAACGGCTGCGGCGGGGAATGCGCTCGGGGTTGCGGTTCAAATATCTCCGGCTAGCATTTTACCCGCGTGTTGGCCAGCTTTTCCCCGGTCTGATAATGTTCCCCTTTCAGGGCCAGCTCGGCTTCCATGGCGTTCTCTTCGGTCCAGTACCCCAGGGAGTACCCGTGCCATGGTGCTTTGACTTTAAGGGGGGGAAGGCCCATGCGTTTCCAGATTTTCTTGGCGTTTTCCATAAAATCTTTCCGGGGCAGGGACACCGGCGGGTACGGCCATTTCGTGGTGGCATCGATCAGCAAGGATGAAGCACCGCTCGGTGAAGGGTACACCCGCTCCTGGCCCGACGCCTGGGGCGGGGCCGTGGAGGGGTCCAGAACGGAAGTTTTTCCCTCATAAATTTTAAGGTCCCTGTGGGGCTGCATCCGGAAACTCAAGGCCCAGTTGACCGCATCCGGATCACGGGCATCGATGTCTTCATCCACGGCGATGATGACCTTTGGATAGGAGGACGCAAAAGCGGCCGCACCGTTCAGGGCCTGCCACACCATGGAAGGATGAAATTTCTTGAGCTTGATCACGCAGTAGGCCGCACTGCCGCCGCTTTCATGAAAAACCACATCCAGAATCCCGGCCAGGCTGAAATTGGACTGCAGGGTCTTCAAATAAGTCGCTTCGCTGCCCACCTGCCGGATTTTGCTGCTTTCACTGGGGGGGAACTGGCTGATAAAGGCCGTATAGATCGGGTTTTTGCGGTGCGTGATGCAGGTCACCTCAAAATAGGGGTTGATCTCTTCGGCCCCCATATACCCGGTAAATTCACCGAAAGGCGCTTCCCGCTCCCGGTAATCGGTGGGAATCAGGCCTTCGATCACGATTTCGGCCGTGGCAGGCACTTCAATATCCACGGTCTGGCATTTGACCAGCTGCACCGGCTCGCCGGCGATGCCGCCGGCCACGGCATATTCATCCGTGCCGTAGGGGATCTTGGTCACGCCGGTCATGCTGATGTTGGGGCTGGCGCCGATGGCAATGGCCGCCTCCATGGGAATCCCTTTCTGGTGATGCTTCTGCCAGTGGATATGAATATGCTGGGTGCCCAAACAGCAGATGCCGGTGCGGCGCTGGCTTTTGATCATGGCCCGGTAGTTGCCGATATTTCTTGCGCCGGTTTCCGGATCCTTGGTGATCCAGTTGGCACAGGTCAGATAGGGCGCATTGTCAAAGCCCGGGGTAGAGATGGGAATCGGAAATTCCTCCAACCCGCCGTGCTCCAACAGGCTGGCCCCCTTGTGTATTTCCTCCTGAACCGGGCCGCTGCTTACCAGTTCAGGGGCAATGGGATTGCGCTGGGCGCGGGTCCATTTATCCATAATTTCCTCGGGCTTGCACTGCATGGCCAGGGCATATATTTCCCTGGACGCGGCGTGGCTGGCCACCAGGACCGGAATGTCATATTTTCTTCCCTTGACATCCACAACATTTTCGAACAAAAACGCCTTGCGATCCTCTTCGGCCAGGCCCCGGAACTGCCACCTGACCAGCGGCATGAGCTCCGTGTCCTTGTTAATCTCCTCCTGTGCCCGGATTAACTTTCCATTGGCTTCCAAGGCCTCGATGTGTTCTCTTAAATCTTTGTAATACATACTTCATCTCCCCTTTATGTAAAGAATGCGTATGAACGAAAACAAGACCTTCATAACGGTCTCACGGTTTAAGAAAAAGCGCGGTAAGAGACCTTTGAAAAATGCCAAATGGGTTTTGCAAAGTCTCGTTTACTGTCCGGCAACCTGGATGAATCTATGGCATAAAACTGACCACAGGTCAAGATGAAAGCGCCGCGGGCAAAAGAAAGAGATCGGTGCAACCAGCAGATACGTCATCATTTCAAGGAAAAAATAGGTCTTCGGATGAAAAATTGGCAGATCGCAGGTCGGAGGAATGGAAGCAAGGCCATTGAATGAGTGCAACGTCAGTTTTCAATTTTGCAGCACCGACTGTAACATTATGATGTTTATATTTTTCTTGACAAGCAAGAACCGTTTTGTAATACATTTTTTTTCAGAAGCTTTTTACAGAAGCAATTTCTTATCATTTTCCTGAACGACCCGAATGTTAACCCCGCTTTCAAACAAGTGCGTGACAAACAATGCCGAAAGGTATGACAGCCAACAGATTTTGTGAGTCTCGCCTTTCCTGCGGCAGCTTTCACCGCTTTTTGGATCCCGGATTCAAACACATGATGAGGTCGCGTTTTGCCTGAGCGGGGGTCTATGCTACGTGGTTTTGAGGGAAACACATATTGCCAGCCGAAGGATTTGGAGGCATTGGGATATTTGCGGGAAAGTGCCTCCGAGATATAAACCTCCCCATATCTATAGTGCCAAGTCTCATAGGTGAATCTTTTCAAGCAGATCGAACCGTTTTTCTGAACTTTGGATTTAATCAATCAGCGCCTCCTGTGGATTTACGTCAAAAATAAGGTGATTTTAAAAATTCTTAAATAAGCAATTTTGATGTATTTTGGCATATAAAAACTCATATATTAATATTTACAAAAATATTTATCTTTTGGGGAATTACCTCAAAAATGAAATATTTCCACAAATTGTAATTACGTCTCTTTTGACATACACTCAATAGTTCGGAGCAAATATCAACTTGATATCGCTTAATAAAAATGGTACTTTGAAAGCATGAACAGGAAGCACACAGCCATTTACCGGATGTCCGACCGTCGGAACGATGACTTTGTACCCGGCACGTCGGCATACCGCATTGGTCTCGTCTGGCCATTGACCCGAGAAATCGCGTCCTTGAGCAAAAAACACGATGCTGAACGAAGATTACAGAGACATATTACACGCCTTATCCGACGAGAAGGTTAAGTTCCTCATCGTCGGCGCCTATGCGCTGGCAGCCTATGGTTATCCCCGGGCTACCATGGATATCGACATTTGGGTCATGCCATCCCCTCAGAACGCTGACGCCGTCTTGCGAGCATTACACCGTTTCGGCGCCCCGCTGCACAACCTGACTAAAGAAGACCTTCAGAAGGATGGGACCGTCTTTCAGATCGGAGTCGCCCCAAGGCGCATCGACATCATTACTGCGGCATCCGGACTTCAGTTTGAGAAGACATATGGACGGTCACTGTCTGTGAACATCGAGGGAATCGAAGTGCATATTCCGTCGATCGACGACTTAATCCGCAACAAGAGGGCATCAGGAAGAACCAAGGATTTAGCCGACGTAGAAGCTTTGGAATCTTTGAAGAACTCCGAACCAATCACTTGACCGGACAGCGGGTAGCGTAGCGGTCATCGCAGAGATGTTTACAAAGGCGAAATCTAACCAATCAATCAACCCGACCGGGAATATTGCCGGTGCAAATTGCCAAGTTCCCGGCCCGGTGGGTTATTTCTGCGTTGGGGGGACAGCCACTCTTATGGAGTGGAAGTCCCCAAATCAGGCCAAAAATAAGCCCTGTCCTTGTGATCTCAGCGTGCCCCATTGAAGCGGCGAGGGATATTAGCTGATGCCGTACCTGGCCCAGTCCCGGATTACTTTTGCCATCACATCCGCCCTGGGGCTGCAGGGTATTTCAAAATCCGCGTCATCATACCGGGTGGCGTCGATGATCATTTTTGAAGTCCTGGAAGAGCCGGTCTGCCGTTCACGAAGCGGCAGGGAGGGGTCAAGGGCGCAGCCCACGACCTCTTTGATAATCTCCACATCCCGATGGGGCTGCACCCGTATGGCCAGGGCCCATTCTACCTGGGTCCAGTCAAAGGGATCAATATCATCGTCTACGACAATGATGGTCTTGATGAAACGCGCCCCCCAGGTTCCGAGCAGCGCCAGGGCAATCATCTTGCCGTAGCCCTCGAAACGTTTTTCTATGGAGACGATGCAGTTAAACGCGCCGCACCCCCCCATGGTCAGGTTGAGTTCTTTTATTCCCGGAAGCGGGCACTGCTGGGTAATATCAATCTCGGTGGGAAGACCGCGAATGATGTGCTCCTCCGTGGGCGGCCTGCCGTTATAGAGTCCCTGGTAAATGGGCTGATCCCGGTGCGTGACGGCCTTGACCTCGATCACCAGCCGCTTTTGCACCGTCCCGTAATAACCGGTAAATTCCCCGTAGGGCCCCTCCTGAATGCGTTCGTCCCGTAGAATTTCACCTTCCAGCACGATTTCCGCGGCAGCGGGCACCTCAAGATCAACGGTTTTGCACTGGACCATTTTCACCGGCTCGCCCTTCAGAGCGCCCGCAACAGCCAGTTCATCCACACCGAAGGGCAAGGGCGCCAGCGCAGACATGACCACCACCGGATCCGCCCCGAGAGCGATGGCGACAGGCAGGCCCTTGTTGTTCTCATATGCCTTGACCCGGTGCATGTCGGTGTGGCGGTAAGGGGCCATGAGAATACCGATCTTGTTGGGGCCGTGGACCTGCATACGGTACATGGCGGCATTTCTTATCCCGGTTTCCGGATCCCGGCTGATGACCACCGGCAGCGTAATATAAGGGCCGCCATCGAGCCCGTTCCAGATGGGGATGGGAAACTTTTCCAACAGGTTGATGTCGTTTCCCAGGATAATATTTTCCTGACAGACCCCTTCCGGGACGGTGATGGAATCCACCAGGGGGCCGCCGGTTCGCTGCAGCCACAATTTTTTAAAGTCCCCTTCGGTGGACCCCAAAGCCATGGCAAACCTTTTCCGGGTGCCCAAAACGTTGCATAACAGGGGAACGGCGTACCCCCTGACATTCTCAAACAACAGGGCGGGCCCGCCCGTGTCATTGACCTTGCGGCAGATGGCCCCGACCTCATGGTCCTTTTCCACTTCGACTTTGACCCGTACCAGTTCACCTTGCCGTTCCAATTCATGAATAAATTCTCTCAGGTCCTTGTGCGCCATTTTCCCTCCCATGTAATATTTTTTTGACACGCGATGCTATAGTAAATAAGCGACCTGTCCGTTGATTGTCAAGCCCATTCTTGCTCCCGTTTCCAGGGGCGTTCCGGACCGGATTCTTTAACGCTTTACTTCTTGACAGGGATGCCAATTTCATATAAAGTAGCTGTCTTAAAGTGCAAGGGTATCATATGGAACCGGAGCAATTGACCGTCACAGAACCGTCTCTGATGATTTCGACCCGCATGCGATATAAAATCGGAGAACAATTTGGCCAAACTCGATCAAATCTCTTCCACAGAAAAACTTCTTGATCTGATTCGAAACAAAAGGGAGCCAATATCCGATACCCCGGAGCACGCGCCGTCCCTTACATCCCAAAAGATCAAGCGCCTGCCGTTTTTTCAGTCCATTTCCTTCAACAAACCAATCACCGTAGGTGTTGAAATCGGATATACGGAACTCAGATTGGTCAAGATGAAAAAACATTCGGACGACAAACGGGAGATCGTCGATTTTTTGAAAGTTCCCTTCGATCCGGAAATCACCAAAGACAGCCCCCAGTTTCCCAAGGCACTGCAGTCCATATTGAAACACTTCTGCCCCCCTGCCGGCGCCATGCAGCTCTGGTGTTCCATGTCCTCAGCCCAGGTGGAAACTCGATATTTCACCGTGCCGAACGTGCCGAAAAAAAAGCTCAACACCACAGTATTGTGGACCTTTAAAAAGGAAACGCCTTTTGATTTGAAGGAAGTGATTTTCGACTATGAAATCCTGGAAAATGTCCTGGAGAATCAGGTCCGCAAAATCGGAATTGTGGCCTACACGGTCCCGAAGGAAAAAGTTTACCAACTGAGGGATATGTTCTTACAGATCGGGTTTCCCCTCACCGGAATTACGGTCGTCCCATTTTCCCTCCAGAACATTTTAAGAACCCGCTGGATTGACATTGGCGCAAACACCATATGCCATCTTTACATGGGCCGCGACTGGTCCCGCATCGACATCTACTCCAAGGGAAATCTCAAACTGTCCCGGGGGATCAAGGCCGGCATTCACAGCATGGCCGAGACCATCAACGCCGAACTGGAGGACCGCCAGGGGCCTTCCACCATTGACTTTGACGATCCGGCAGAACCCTTCGGCGACGCGGCCGACGAAACCGACGCTTACAGCAGCATGGATTATGCCCGGGATCTGCTGTACGGCAAGGTGGATGAGTCGCGCGGAGAAAACCCGCAAATCAAAATGGGGCTCAACAAGAAAAACAGCTTCGATCTGATTGCTCCGGCGCTGGAAAGACTGGTCAGGCAGGTGGAAAGGACCATCGGGCACTACGGTTTAAAATATGACAGCGCCGGCATGGAAAAAATATTCTTTGCCGGCCCCCTGAGCAATAACACCCGGCTTGTCGACTACATCCGCGACCAGCTTGGATTGCAAGGCGGGACCCTGGACCCGTTTCCCTCCAGGCCCGATTCTGAAGCTAAAATGCCCGGTCCCGAATCCGCACCGGATCGAAATGCGTTTATGCCGGCTGTGGGCATAGCGCTTTCCGATAATTCCTTTACACCGAATTTTCTTTTCACCTACGAAGACAAAGACCGCATTTTGAGTGTCAAACGCATCAATCGTGCCATACTTGTCGGTTTCCTGATCGGCATAACCCTTTGTAGCGGTATTTTTTTCCGCCAAAATAACATTGTCAAACAGAAAAGCGCCCAGGTTGCCCGGCTTGAAAATGAACTGGGTAAATTCGATCCCCGGGTGGATCAGGATTTTATCCAGCAAATGATCGGCAAGGCCGGCAGTAACCGGAATATCTTGAAATCGTTCGGCAAAAGATATTTGAGCATGGCAGTTATCAGCGAGATATCGAAAAGTACGCCCCGCGATATCCGGCTGTTGAGCATCGCCGCTGAATTCGGCGGTCTCATCAACCAGAAAGATGAAAAACCCAAACAGTCCCTGGCGTTGGTCGGGGTCATTTTTGGCGACCGGCTCAGCCTCGAATCCGCCTTAACCGGTTATATGGTAACACTGAAAACCTCGCCCTTATTTGATCGACTCGAACTTACCCGGAAAAGTCTGGATCGCGACAAGGACGACAAGGAGTTTATCCGCTTTACTCTGGAATTGGGAATTAAACAGGTTTAACAAATCATTATGGACCGACTGGGGTTGCCCAAACAAAGTGTCACTTACCTGCTCATATGCACCGGGAGTTTGCTGGCCTTTATTTTGCTGTCCGTTTACCCTTTGCAGCGGAATTTAAGGATACTTGACCGAAAAATAGACCAGGCTAACTTTCAGATCGCGCAGCAGAAGGCGCTTTTTCCCGTTTACGAACATCTTCTCAAGAAAATACAAATGAAACCACCCGAGGGTTTGCCTTTCCCGGTAAAACGCCTGCTGGCCGGAAAAGACCTGGAGCAAATCGTCGTTATTTTCAACAAAATTGCGGATAATAACAGTCTAAAGCTGTCCGATTTCAAAACAGAAATATTTTCCATGCCCCAAGGCCGTAGTTATCTGCGGGTCGGCCTTACCGCCCAGGGCGGTTTTTTTAATTTCCACAATTTTTTGTTTCATCTGGGCGAACTGCCCTATCTGGAGCATATAGAAGCGGTTAAAATTGAGGCCGCCAAATTATCCAAAGGGTTTCAACTGAAAATCTGGCTGGGGCAACAATAATCAACCGCATGGCAAAATTGTCATGGCTAAATTAAAAGTGATATGGCAAATAGAGAAAAAATAATCATCGCGATGATGATTGCAGCCGTTTTTTATGGGGCATTTTCCTATTTTTTTTCTTCTTCATCCAAACCGGCATTTGAAAATGCAACCCAAAATCTGAAGACCTTGAACGAATTTGCCTCTTCCCTGATCAGCAGCCTGGCAAAGGAGGGGCAATCTGACGTTGAAACCCATATTCTGGGTTTGGCCCTGGCCAAGTGGGAAAAGGATCCCATGGTAGAATCAGGCCACCCATGGCTGTTTGGCGAAATCACAGATACGGTTGCTACATCCGTCGCGGATGTGAACTTTACCTATTCCGGCTATTTGAAAACAGGCGATAAAATCGTGGCGATCATTAATGCGTTGGAATATGAACCCGGCCAGGCGCTGGAAGAACCCGGCTATGTTTTACTGGCCGTTTCTCCAACCCAGGTTATCATCAAGCATCAGGGCGGTAACAAGCGAATGGTGGTTCCGCTGGATGAAACACTCGTTCCGGCAGACAACAGCTTGAAATTAAAAATTACATCTGATAAACAGGACTAGCCGACACCAGCCAAATAATGATGCGGCATCCTGAAAGAAGCAGGAAAACCAACCAAAGGGTCATGGCTTTTGAAGAAATGATGATGAGAAAATCTTTCAGGTCATATCACGCAAGGAGTTTGAAGCCGATCGCTTTAATCATCCTGGCGATGGTCATCACGGGCCTTTTGACAGGTTGTGCCGGCAAGAAAAAGATGCAACCAGACCCATTTTTAGAAAAATGGAAAAATCTGGCTGTTACATCCAAAGGGCATTCTCCCTCCACCACGCAAAGCGCGGTTTCTCTTCCGTCCAAGGCCGCCGACGAAGCTTCCAAGGATGTCGCCGGACAGACCCCCGAAGCAGCACCCAAAGAGGGAAGGCCCCTTTCCACTTCGACCGTAACGATGCGGCTGTTTAACACGGATTTAGCTGTGGCGCTTCGTGCGCTGGCAAAATCCGCAAACCAGAATATATTAATCAGCGATGCCATTACCGGCAAGGTGAACCTTAATATTGAAAAGGCTCCCTGGGACCAGGTATTTACGGGAATCCTGCGAACTTACGGATTGTCCTATGTCTGGGAAGGAGATATGCTGCGCATCATGACCCGGGTGGATTTTGAGAACGACCTGAAGGAAAAATCCCAGAGATTCGGGATGAGGCTGACCGAACCCCTGTCCACGCAAATCATCCGGATCAGTTATGCCGAGGTGGCCAAACTCAAAGAAAATCTTGAAAAATTTTTAACCCTCAACAAGGACGGAAAGCCGATCGGCACGGTGATGGTGGACACCCATACCAATTCCCTGATCATTAATGCCATCAAAGACGACATCGAAAAATTTACCAGTATGGTTAAAGAGCTGGACCGGCCGACTTACCAGATTCTCATAGAAGGCCACATCGTCGAGACTACACAGGATATGGCCAGGCAGCTCGGGGTTCAGTGGGGCGGACTGTATCACGGCGGCTCACCCGGAAAAAATTATTGGATTACCCCCGGGGCCAACAGTGAGGGAATATCGGGCGGGTCCATCTCAGATGCCATCGCGCCCACATCGGGTTTGGCGGCCGATTTCCCGGCAGAGCTCGGGGGCGCCGGCCTGACACTGGGCTATGCGGCCCAGACCATCGGCCGCAGTATCTTGAACGTTCAGCTTTCCGCACTGCAAAAAGACGGGAAACTCAATATCCTGTCAAGCCCTTCCATAACAACCGTTGACAACCAGATCGCTTTTACGGAAAACGGGACAAGAGTGCCCTATGTGTCCACCGATAAGGACGGGAAACAAGAAGTAAAATTCGAAGAAGTTGTGCTCCGGCTGGAGATTAAACCGCATGTGATCGACGGTAACGTCTTAAAAATGGAGGTGATTGTCAAAAAGGATGAGGTCGACGACTCGCGAAATGTGGCGGGAAATCCGTACATCATCAAAAAACAGACGAACACGACGCTTATCGTACGCAATGGCGAGACCATCGTTATTTCAGGGCTGAGCAAGCAAAAAAACACGGATACAGAAAGGGGCGTGCCGGCCTTAAAGGATATTCCGCTGCTGGGTTCTCTTTTCAGGGGAACCGGAACGAGCAACTCAATGGAAGAAGTCCTGATTTTCATTACCCCCCATATCCTCGACAAACATCCCTCAGGCCAGCAGCCGGTTTCACTGAAAGGATCAACCCCATAGGGTTCAAGGGTATTCGGTAATCTTATGGATTATTTCCAAATACTCAACCTGAACCGGGAACCGTTTCCCAACTCGCCGGACCCGGACCTGTTCTTTAAAACCCGGCAGCATCAGTCCTGCCTTCAGAAACTGGAACTGTCGTTCCGGCTGCGCCGGGGATTAAATGTGGTGGTGGGGGATGTGGGGACCGGCAAAACCACCCTCTGCCGGCAGCTCATCCGCCAGTTTGCCGGGGATAAGGATGTGGAGACCTATCTGGTTCTGGACCCTTCCTTCAGCGATGCCCTGGAATTTTTAAAGACCATCACCCAGATGTTCGAAGGCGTTCGCCCTGAAGAGACCCTCAATGCCTGGCAGTTGAAGGAGATCATTAAAACATTTCTTTTCCGCAAAGGGGTTGATGAGAAAAAGACGGTGATCCTGATTGTCGATGAAGGTCAAAAAATTCCTGTTTTTTGCCTGGAAATTCTGCGGGAATTTTTAAACTATGAAACCAATGAGTTCAAACTGCTTCAGATTGTCATCTTTGCACAGAAAGAATTCCAGCAGACCCTCAAGGAGCGTGCGAACCTGGCCGACCGGATCAACCTGTACCATGTCCTTGAGCCGCTTAACTTTCAGGATACCCGCGCCATGATCCAGTTTCGGCTCAATAAATCAAGCCGGACGGGCAACACCCTCTCCGTTTTCAGTTATCCGGCGCTCTGGCGCATTTACTCGGCCACGAAAGGACACCCGCGAAAAATCATCAACCTCTGCCATCAGAGTGTTCTGGCGATGATCATCCAGAATCGTTCCCGAGTGGGCTGGTCCCTGGTGCGTTCCTGCATGCAGCGCACCTTTTCGAAAGAGGCCAACAAATTAAACAGAGTCTGGATAATTGTTGCGGCTGCAGGGCTGATTATTATTCTGATAACGGCCCGGGACCCCCTGTCCTTCAGGTTGCCGACCTCATGGAACCGGCCGGCAGCCCGACCCGCGGACCCGCAGGTCGGGCCCTTATTTCCGTCTGAAGCGTTTCGAGCCGCCAAAATCCAGGCGCCGTATGCCCCGCAAGGCATCAAAGTCCACCCTTCCCGGTTTGTCAGCCGTCTATCCGATAATAAAAAAACTCCGGCTAACAGCATCACCCCGCCTGCAACCAGGGCCGGCCCCGGGGGGGTAACCGTCCCGGGTACGGCCGGCCATGACCGGCCGTACCCTGCCGTTCTCGGGAAGGTGGCCGTGCGGCCGGGGGAAACCCTGTCCCATATGATCAAAAATGTTTACAACTCTTTCAAGCCGGAGTATTTAATATCTGTAAACCATATCAACCCGCATATTCAGAACCCGGATATGCTGGAAGCCGGGGCCGAGGTCACATTTCCGGCGATCCCGGTGGCGGTCAATCCCCCGCACGCACGCAGATGGTGGATACGGGTTTCCGAAAAAGAGCGCCTTGATTCGGCGGTTGAGGTTCTGCGGGCCCATGCCGGACATGTCCCGCCGCTGGCCCTGGTTTCCTACTGGCACCCGGGACAGGCTTTTAAATTCGCTGTGGTGGTCAGTGAAAATTACCCGGACCCGGGGTCGGCCTCAACCCGGCTGGCCCGACTATCTGCCTTGTTTTCGAAAGAGGGCAAAATCGTATCTTTGTGGGACAAGGAAGCCGTGTTTTTTACAGACCCTTTTGTGTTGAATTGGGAGAGGAAACCTTGAGAAAACGAAAAAGACTGGGCGAAATGCTTGTGGAAGAAGGCCTGATGACGGATGCGCAGATCACCGCAGCGCTGGCCGGCCAGAAATCAAGCAAACTGAAACTGGGGCAGTATCTGGTCCGCGAGGGAATTATCAACGAGTCTCAGATCGTGGACGTCATTGCAAAACAGCTCCGGCTGGATAAATATGACCCGATGAAATACCCGCTTGATTTGAGCCTGTCCAATGTTATCAAGGCGGATGTCTCCCAGAAATATCAGATCGCCCCGCTGGTGAAAACTAATTTTTTGCTGACCATCGCCATGACGGACCCCATGGACATTGACGCCATTGACGTCATTGAAGAGATGGCCAACATCGAAGTGGAAGCGGTCATCTGCACGGAAAAAGAACTGAACAACCTGACCAGCAGCCTTTACGGTTCCTATGCCAGCCTGGGTGGAGTACTGGAAGGCATGGAGGAAATGCAGTTTGAAAGCGTCGATGAGACCCGGGACGCACCGCCCCCCGAAACAATGGGCATCGGTTCCCTGCAGGATATGGCCGAGGACGCCCCGGTGATCCGGCTGGTCAACTCGATTCTTTCCCAGGCTATCCGGGGGGGGGCCAGCGACGTCCATCTCAGCCCGGAAAAAAATTTCGTGCAGGTTCGTTTTCGCATCGATGGAAAACTGCAGGAAGTTCCGGCTCCTTCGAAATCCATGTTTTTGCCCATTGCGTCCCGCATCAAAATTTTGTCCAACATGGACATTGCGGTTTCCAGGATCCCCCAGGACGGAAGATTTGCGGTCAACATCAACAACAAGGAAATCAATATCCGCGCGTCCGCCCTGCCGACGATCCACGGGGAAAATATTGTGCTGCGGCTTCTGGATACCAGCGGCGGCATAACTTCCCTGGAGAATCTGGGCATGTCACCGGCAGACAGGGAAAAGATCGAATCCTGCATCGTCAAGCCCTACGGAATGATTTTGAGCACCGGGCCCACGGGCAGTGGTAAAACGACCACCCTTTATTCGGTTTTAAAAAAACTCAACCAACCCGATATCAATATCATCACCCTGGAAGACCCGGTCGAATACCGTCTGGACAAGATCCGGCAGGTTCAGTTGAACACCAAAGCCGGGATGACTTTTTCCAGCGGGCTCCGTTCCATTCTCCGCCAGGATCCGGATGTGATCATGGTGGGGGAAATACGGGATGTGGAAACGGCCAGGATTGCGGTACAAGCCGCCATGACCGGGCACAGGCTCCTGAGCACCGTGCATACCAATGATGCTGCCGGGGCCATCACCCGGTTTATCGACATGGGCATCGAACCTTTCCTGGTTTCCTCCGTCATGCTGGTGGCCATCGCCCAACGTCTGATCCGAAAGGTTTGCCCTTACTGCAGCGAGCCGTACACCCCTGCCAGGGAAGCTTTGCAATACTGGGGTTTAACCGCCACGAGCGATGCTAATTTTGTGCGGGCCAAAGGCTGTGTGAACTGCATGGAAACCGGCTATAAAGGCAGAAGCGGCATATATGAGGTTCTGGTCATTGACGGGACAATTCAGGATATGATTTTACACGGCAAATCCTCCCAGGAAATCACCCGTACGGCCAGCAATTCCGGGGCACTTAGAACCCTGAAGGACGATGCCGCGGAAAAGATCAAAAGCGGCGTCACGACACTGGAAGAAGCCGTCTCGGCGGTCATGGGATGACGCAAAGCAATGCGGGAGCAAGTCAATGGCTAAATTTTCCTACAAAGGCATAAATGAAACCGGGGAACAGGTCTCCGGAGTGATCGAAGCCGATTCCGTTGAAGCGGCCAACCTCATTTTATCCGGCCGCGGCCACATTCCCTTTAAAATAACCCGGCAACGCCAGGATTCCTCCACGGGCTTCTTGGAGAGCATCAAAGGGAAGCTGGCCCCCGTTACAGCCCAGGAACTGATTCTTTTCAGCAAACAGTTTCGCACCCTGCTCCATGCCGGAGTTTCCGTCGTAAGGACCCTGGAGGTCCTGGAAAACCAGACAGAAAACCCAAAGCTTAAAACGATCACCGCCGCCATGGCCACAGATATCAAAGAAGGGTCCACCCTTTACGATGCTTTTCGCCGCCATCCCGCAGCATTTTCCCCCCTGTACTGCAGCATGCTTCAGGCCGGAGAGGCCAGCGGCGCCCTGCCGGACATCCTGGAGCGGCTGACATATATCATCGAACACGATCACAAAGTCCGATCCGACATCAAGTCCGCCCTGCAGTACCCGCTCATCGTGGTTGTTTTTCTGGGCATTGCCTTTCTGGTGCTTTTGACGTTTGTCATCCCCAAGTTTGTCGCCATATTCCTGGCCGCGGGCCTGGAACTGCCTTTGCCCACCCGGATGTGCATGATCATGTACGACGTTTTAACCAAGTACTGGTACCTGCTGCTCGGCGGCGCGGTTGCAGGCTCGGTTTCCCTGAAGTACTACTTCAGCACGGAAACGGGCAGGTTTGTCCTGGACTCGACGCTGCTGAAACTTCCCATTTTCGGGCCGCTGTTTACCAAGGCGGCCATGGC
>JAUYIZ010000188.1 GCA_030688615.1 Desulfobacterales bacterium
CCCTGCTCACCCGGCGGCGAACCGATTTTTGCCATGGCGCCATGTTCAGTTAAAAGGAGGCGTTCCTTGATATTGTGATATTCAGGCCCGAAGGGAACCAGCTCAAGATAGATCCGGTCGGGGGAAACCTCAAAGCAATCCCCCTGTAAGGCTGAATTCAGATCGGGCGGCACAACTGCCGGACTTTTTTTATCAAGCGGATATCTTACGGCAGCATGTTCTTTAATCCGGGAGATGGAAGAGTTTTCAGCCTGGGTTTTTGTCACCAGCCTGGCAATGATATCCCCATTGGCATACGTCTCAATATCGACCCGGGCGTCTATTTTTTCTGTGGCGGGCTGGATATAGAGAAATTTGTCAAATTGTACCTGGGCCATACCGGTGACAGCCGTATCCGGCTTACAATTTTTAACGGTTTCTGCTACCACCTGCATGGCTTCCACTGCCGGCAGCACCACCCTTCCTTCAACATGGTGGTCGTGCCAGCAGGTTTGGACAGGGATGTCAACAGGGAATCGAACGGTTTCAATTATTTGGGAAAAATCTGCCATAGGCGTGCCGTTTTTTCATCAACTGCCACCGGAATGCCGGAACCATTGACAGCGCAATGACGGGTAAAACCCATACATATCAACTCATGGCTGGCTTCGTGAGTGATCACATAATCGAAACGGAGACGGACCCGTTCCAGTTCCGCCGGGCGGGTGTGAATACAGATCGGATCATCATAATACAGCGGGGCGTAATAGGTGGCACCGATCTGTATGACAGGATACACATAACCGCTTTCTTCGATTTCACGATAGGGATAGGCTACATCGCGCATTAATGAGGCTCTGCCAAACTCGAAATAGCGCAGATAATTGGCATGGTACACCACCTGGGAGCGATCCGTATCGGCGTAAAGGGTGCGTTGTTTACAGGTGTGCCAGACCAATCCGTCCGTCTGGTTTTTTACATAACGGCTGTCACCGTCAAGTATTTCGGGGACAAAGGGCTTTGGTTTCATATTACACCCCTTTAAACACAATACAGCAATTGGTTCCTCCGAATCCGAAAGCATTGGAAAGAAAGAACTCATAACGGTGTCGACGAACCGTGTTGGGAACAACGTCAACATCCGCAAACGCCGGGTCCGGGATATGGTTCACCGTCGGCAGTATCAACCCTTGCTGCATGCCCTCGATCCCCAGTGCGGCCTCGATGGCCGCCGAAGCGCCCAGGGTATGCCCGAGTTGAGATTTGTTTGATGATACCGGTATGTTCGGCAGATGACGGCCGAAAACGGTCCTGAGGCATTCAATTTCGGAGGTGTCCCCTTTAACCGTCGAGGTCCCGTGAGCATTCACATACTGGATATCCCCGGGCTCAATGCCAGCATCTTCGATGGCGCCGTGAATGGCCCGGATAATGGTTTCCGAATTGGGCAGGGTAAAATGATACGCGTCCGATGTCCAGCCGACCCCCAGAACTTCAGCCTTTGGGGTCAGGCCGCAAGTTGACAGCATTTCTTCCGATGCCAGAACAAGGACACAGGCCCCTTCAGACAGAACAAACCCTTTGCGGTCAAGACTGAAAGGCCGGGAGGCCTGAGACGGGTCATTGTAGGCCCGATCCGTGGGACCGACTTTGATGGTCGCCAGCATGTTGGAAAAGCCCTGAATGATTTCAGGAATCAGGCAGGTGTCGACGCCGCCGGCCAGGACAAAGTCGCAATCACCGTCCCGGATCATCCGGGCGCCGATACCGATGGCATGATTGCCGGAGGCACAGGCCCCCTGGGGTGAAAATATCGGGCCGGTAAATCCCAACAGCATGCCGGCCTTTCCCGCAGGCAGGTTGGCGCATAAGTTGGGCAGCAGGTACGGACTGACTTTCAGCGGCCCCCGGTTGACATAATTATCCATGGCAATCCGGAATGAATCCGTTCCGTTTAAGGCCGATCCGATCAGGCAGGCCGTCCGGGGACCGGTAGCTTGATCTATGACCAGGCCTGCATTCATCAGAGCCTCTTTACAAACGGCCATGGTCAGGAAAACATAATCCGCATTCCAGTTGCAGGCTTCTTTGCGGTCCATAAAATCCAGGGTCAAGGGATCCCAGTCCGGAATTTCCCCGACAATGTTGGAACGCGAATCCGTCTGGCATCGGGTTATTTTGCGAAAGCCGGCTTCCGCCCGAACCGCCCGTTGCCAGGTCTGCTCGAAAGTCTTGCCCAGCGGCGTGGCCGCGCCATAGCCGACTACGAATACGCGTCTGTTTTTTGGAGGTTTCATTGATTATTTTACGTGACCCTGTGAAAGGTAATACATGCGTTGCATCCGCCGAATCCGAAAGAATTTTTCAGTACAAATTCCTGCTCAAGCTTGCGCGCGCCTTCAGATACGCAGTCCAGCACCAGTTCCGGATCCGGGGTATAATTGATTGTCGGCAACACGATACCCTTTCGCATTCCTTCCATGGCAAAGATAGATTCAATGGCGCTGGAAGCTCCCATGGCATGTCCGGTCAGGGATTTATTTGCCGAGACGGGCGGAAGGTGGTCTCCGAAAACGGCTTTCAGGGCTTGATACTCCACTTTGTCGCCGACTTTCGTGGCAGTGGCGTGGGCGTTTATCGCGTCAACATCATGTGGTGAGATCTTTGAATTGTCAATACATTCAGCAATGCATCGGGTGACAGTTTTTAGATTGGGAGTAACAAAATGACAAGCGTCGGAAGTCATGCTCCAGCCGGCTATTTCAATCGGGTAGTCCAGGCCGTGGGTTTGGGCGAATTCTTTGGTCGCAATAATGATACAGCCGGCGCCTTCGGAGATGACAAAGCCTTTGCGATTTGCGGAAAAAGGGCGGCTGGCCTCAGCGGCGGAATTGAAAGGCATTTCGGGGTTATGGCTGTAAGCAGCACCCATGGTCGCGAATCCGGCCACGATGGGTTCAACCAGCGGAAAGTCGACCGCTCCGCAAAGGGCGACGTCGGCCCGGCCCTGTTCCAGCAGCATTGACCCGATAATTATGGAAGTTACGCCGGTGGCACAGGCGGCAATGGTTGCGGCAATCGGGCCGGTGGCATTGGTTAAAATGGATATTTTCCCGCCCACCATATTGATACAGCCGTTGGGGTTCGCATAGGGGGGCGGCAGCTTATTTTCAGCGATCAGGCGCCGGTCGGCCGTCAAAATGGCATCCAGTCCGCCCACGGCCGAGCTGAAAGTAATGGCAACTCTTGGAGACAGTTCCGGTGTAATCGTTATGCCGCTTTTTTCCAGCGCGCGGTGAACCACAAGCATGGCGTGTTTAAAAATGGGAGAAGGCCATAATGCCAGTTTGCGGGGGCTTAAAAAAGGATGGGGTTCGGTGTCTATTGCGTCAACTTCGCCGGCGATCCGCACCGGGAAATCATCCCCAAACGCAAATCGGGTGAGTTCACGGATGCCGCTTTCGCCCCTGAGCGCCTTTTCCCATTGAGCGTCCAAATCCGTCCCCAGGGGTGAAACCGCGTCATAACCGATAATGACAGATTTTTTTGAAGACATATAGATTCCGAATCGCGCCAATACGTTACCAGGGAAGAAACTGATACAGTTTTGCAAACATCTCGTAGATTTCAATCCAGTTTTGCAGATCTTTAGCGGTTTGAATATGTGCCCGCTTATTCACCATTACCCAGCTCATATGGGCGGCGCCGTCCTTGCAGGTCGAACAGTCCCGGGTCTTTGAAGTACAGCAGCGGTGCATGCTTTCAAGGTCTGACGCCCACCGGATAAATTCAATCAGGCGCCTGGGACGGGGGCGCCGGTCGTCTAATGGCTGCGTAACCGATGGGCATTCCTGCCAGCCGAACGACCGGCCGAGCATTTTTCCGGTCGTGATGATTTCATGATAATATTTGGAAGATATGACCGTGTCCGGAAAGGTGTCCAGGATTTCATCCATTTCAAACCGCAACGCTTCAAGCTCCTCCGGTTCCCAGTTAAAGCCCGCCACATCTTCATCGTTTGAAAGCAGCTGCATATGCACTTTCAAGCCGACGTTTCTTATTTTTCTGATAACGCGCGCAATTTTTCCAGTCTGATTCGGGGTGAGGGTGTAAAGATAGTAAACGTGGGGATCCCCTTCATAATTTTTGCTGGAAACACTGAAGACGTCTTTTCCCCGCAGTGTCTTTTCATCTTCTTCATCCCCCCACAAGGATATTCCCAGCATCATGTCCGGAAATCTGTCCCGCGGAACCTTGATCAGGCCATTGGTGGCGCAAAATGTCGGCAGTCGATTATAAAAGGCCGCCACCCTGTCCAGACAAAGGGTCGGTTCACCGCCAATCAGGATGGCGAGGTTGACGCCGCGCTGCTTTTCACCCTCGATGAAAGCGGCCCATTTCTCAATGTCTTTCTCTTCAGAAGCCGCCTTGTGCTCGTTGGATGAGAAAAAGAAACACCCTTTGCAGCGCAGATTGCATTGATTGGTCACATCATATATCGAGCTGCGGATGTTGAGCTTTGATATTCTTTTATAGCGTTCATACCATTCTGGATTCAGTAATGAACTGACCGTTCTCATCTAAAACTCCTAAGTACAAAAATCAAAAAATCGTGCGCCCGGGCGGTGCGACCAGATTATTGGACAGGTTGTCACTTTTTTCATAATTCATTACCCAGACAGCCAGATAATTGTCCACATAGTCGAGCCAGGCCTTAAATGTTTCCGGATCTGAAGCGTGACGGAACAATCGCGCTGTAACGATCGCGCTGCCGGCGGCATAATGGCGGCAATCGACGCAGTCGGTATCCGGCACGCAGCAGGCAGCACTTCTATCCCAGGTCAAATCGGTCCGGTATTGTCTGAAAGATCGCCCCAGGCCGATATCCGTAGACGGATTCATGCGGGGATAGGAGCAGGCGTACAACGCATGCAAACCGCTCCGGTGCGAATGGGCCACCACGTTATAATACGAAAAAAGAATATGATCGGGATATCTTATTTGCAGATCGATCATATTTTTTCTGGTTTGCCCCAGGGATTCCACCGTGTGGCGCAAAGGGCCGTTATATCCCACCGGGGCCGAAAAAACGTTGAAAGTCAACTTGCAATCATGTTTTGCGAGGATATGGGCGGTTTCGTAAACCTGATCGATATTGTTCCGTGTAAATGTATAGACAAACACGGCCCTGGGGTCATCCTTGTAGTTTTCAATCTGTCGGCGCAGCATGTTTTCGGCGTTGCGCAGTTCCAGGCTGGTTTTATCGGATCCCCATACGGAGAGATGTATTTTATAGTTGATGGACGGCGGAATCACCTTTAACCCGTTGGAAGCAATCGAACCCAGAGGGATTTCCTGAAAACAAACCGCGCAAAGATCAGGTGCCAGTGAAGGCTCAGCCCCAGCCAGCACAACATAGGTGATCCCCCTGTCTTTTTCTGCCCGCATAAGGTTGCGCCAGGCTTGCGGGTCTTTATTTTCACCGGCGAACTGTTTTTCCCCTTCATAATAATAGCAGCCTTCACACCGGATGTTACACCGATTGGTCATATCATAGGTTGATTCGCGCAGAAAAAAGTATTTCCTTATCTTTTCCCATCTTGCGCGGATATCCGGGTCCGCCATGATTTCCGAAAACTTCCATTCCCTTTCGGCGGTATTTTTTTCTGTTCCGGTTTTCTTTATTGTTAAGCCGCCCATCAGTTTTCTCCCGGTTCAACCGGCTGCCGCTTCATGTTTTTTCTTTAAGTTTGTCATGGATATATTCGGATATCAAACGGATATTTTTCAGTTTGGGATAATCGTCCTCATCGATTCTGATGGCGTATGTATCCCGGAGAACCAACGCGACGGTGGCCAGATCCATACTGTCGATTCCCACCTCATCAACCAGATCGATTCCAGGGTCAAATGTTTCCGGGGTGACGTCTTCCAGCTTAAGCTCTTCGATCATAATCCGGGCAACATGAAGAATAATTTCATCGATTTTTGTTTCTGCGGGCATCCTTGTCTCCTTTGTTGATAATTGGTTATTCCCCTGATTTCCCCGCTGGATTTTCCAGTGCCATCACGCCGCTGCAGGCGACTTTTCCTGCTACCATTATACGGAAAGAATACGATTTGCCCCGGTCATTCCGGGGTTGGACCGTGATGTTGAGCTGATCATTGGGTCTGATCATCTGCTTGAACCTCACCCGGCTGATATTGGAAATTTCCAGGTTCCGGTCTCCCGATTGACTGATGGCGTCATAGACCATCCCCAGTTGGGCAATCCCGGGAAGAATCGGTTCTCCCGGAAAATGTCCACAAAACCAGGGTGAATCCGGTGGTACAAAAATATCTGCGGATATCTGGCTTGAACCGGATTTTTCTAAATTTTTCAGCTCGTACCAAAGCATAGTCCGTTACTCTAAATTAAATTGCATCGATTTTCAACCGCAAATAATTACGAACTAAAGTTCGCGCTTTAAGTTTTAAGGTAATTCAGGTCACAGGTCCCGAAGAATCATCACATCATGCTGCGCCTATCGGATCAGGTATTCCCACAGGGGACCGCTATGGCCGCGGCCGTACAGCCTGGCGATGATGCCGGCGGTCTGGCTGCCGCCGGATCCGATTATCCAGTTGGGACGTCCCCTTGACCGCTCTTTCACGCGACCGGCAATCGTGTCGGGGGGCAGGGCTGATCGGTAAAACACGGGCTCCAGGAGATTTTGGTTTTTAGAAACCTGTCCCTCTTTGACCGCAATGTCATACAGGGCCGTATACGGGTAGATGCGCATCCCGCAGAAAAAGAACAGAGCGGCTCGGTTGAGATCGTCAATACCTGAAAGGGTCTCATTCAGGGTGTCGGTATTTTCGCCCGGACCGCCTAACAGGAAATAATGCGCAACATGCAACCCCGCGGCAATTGCCGCGCGATGTGCATTAAAAACATGCTGAACCTGATACGGTTTGCGGTAAGAGGCCAGGGTGTGATTTGACAGGGATTCGGTGCCGAACTCGACGTGGGTCAAGCCGGCGTCAGCCATTATTTGAAAATAATCATCCGGCGGCTGGAGCGGCGCAAAAAAAGCACCCCAGGGTATCGACAGCCCGGCCTTTTTAAACGCCCGGGCCACCCGGATATTATGAGAAAAATCCGAATTAAACACCGCATCGGTTATAAACAGATATTTTGCGCCGGCTTCCTGCAGGCTGACGGCTGAGGCTGCAATTTCGGCCGGCGCGATCAAGCGGTGCCTGCGGCCTTCGATGTGGGGATAGGTGCAATAAATGCATTGAAAACTGCAGCCCCGCTTGGTCTGGAGATTTAAAATTCCACCGTGTTTTAAGTAGTAACTCAGGTGGGAATAGCCTTGCTGAAAATTTCTGACAAGTTTTTTATCCCAGGGCGCGGGAATGGGTTTGCGGCTGCCGGGAGTGATAATTCCGGGGATGGCGCCGGCATCTTTCTGATTTTCCAGGGCTTCCAGCAGTAAAGCAAAACGTTCCCCCTCTCCGACAACCCCATAATCGGCCTTCAGGGCGGCCATGGCTTCCAGCGGGAAAAGGGTCAGCCCGCTGCCCCCTAAAACAATCAAAGCACGGCAGTGGCGCCGGAGCACCCCGATGAGTTCCGCATAGATTCCCATAAACCCTCTGGGGTCCGTCGTGTCGGTATTGTCGATATTGCGCAATGACAGGCCGATGATATCCGGTGAGAACCGCCCGATCATTTCTATCAGGGGCTCATAACCCTTAAGGACGTTCATATCCGCAATTTGAACCTCATGCGCATGGTCGATGGCCGCAGCCACGTAGTCCAGCCCCAGAGGGTAGACCGGATAAGGTTCCGTGAGCGTATTGGCGGAAACGAGTAAAACCTTCATGGCCTGATTATTTCCATCGCGGTAATTAATTTGCCCAGCCCAAGGATTAAAGCGCCCTTTCCATTGAGCTGCCGGGCGCGGCCGCTGCAAATGGGTCCGGGCAGTTGGTCATCTGTTATGAATTGAGCCGCCATGGCAGCGGCAACAGCGGAGGCCGCTGCGAATTCACCGGTTGTTTTGCGAAAGTCAATCACCGGGTTTTCAAAACCTGTGGATAACAGAAAGACCTGCAGCTGTTTTTCGCTTTCACTGCGGCAGCCGGCCGGCATCCCGGCCCAGAGTGCTCCATAGGCGGCATTTATCTGTTCCGGCCCTCCCAGTTGTCGGATCAAAGCCGGAATAACGTCGGGGTTGTTGGCCGAATTCTCAAAAAATTTGAGCGCAATACTCAGAGCGGCAGCACTGTCGCTTCCTTTTAAGCAGAACGCGCCCCCGCCGTCGGAAAGAATGTCAGCGGCCAAAACGGACCGGTCGAACAGTCTTGACAGTACCGCGTGGGATTCATCAGCTCCGACGAGGAAAAAGCTGTCAGGGATATCGCCGGCCAGCAAATGGGCCGCGAGCAGCGCCTGCTCAAAAGAGTAATCCCCGCCGCTGGTGGTGATGTTGGGCCCTGTGGATTGAAACTGTAAGGCAATCTGGCCGGCCGGCGCATTATGAACCGAGCCGACAAAATCCGTGGGGCTGGGAAACTGTTCGTCACTTTCAAAAAGGCCGGTCAAAAAATCATAGGTTTCCGATTGAGCCCCCCATCCGGTACCCAGAAAAACCGCTGCCGGTGCGGCCGTCCGCTCTGAATTCTGATGGGCGGCAAGGGCCAGTGATAGCGCCATCCGGGGCAGGCGCTTTAAGCGCCGGACAATCCGGGGGGAAAGATTTTCTGATATTTCCTCGACCGAAAGCAGTCCCTTACAGGATTTTCCCTGGATAATGTTCGCCACTGTCTTTGCTGTATTTCCGGCGCCGGTCATACAGGCATACCCCAGCACAGCCAGCGGCTTAATTTGTGTCGAGGATGAGCGATAGTTAAATTTGCCGGGTTTGGCAAGAATGACGGCCGCATTATTTCCGCCGAAACCAAAGGAATTGGAAAGCACACAATTAACCGGAGTGCTCAGCGGTTTTAGCTCCGGGTTCAAATTTAAATCGGGATCAGGAAGACGACAGCCCGTATTTGCCGGGACCATGTGGTTGGAAATAGACAGGGCCGCAACCACGGCTTCAATGGCGCCGGAGGCGGCAAGCGAATGACCAAAAGCACCCTTGACGGATGACAGGTGCGGTTTTTTCAGGGGGAAAATGGCATTTATGGCTTCGGCCTCGGAATGGTCATTATCCGGGGTTCCGGTACCGTGCAGGTTGATATAGTCAATATCCGCCGGGGAAATTTGTGCGTGCTTAATGGCGGACTGCATGGCGGCCAGGGCGCCCTTTCCCCGGGGGTGCGGTCTGGTCGGGTGATAGGCGTCGCATGATAATCCGGCCCCCAGGATTTCCCCGATCGCGTTGTCCGCTTGATCCACTGTCAGCAACATCATGGCGGCCCCTTCGGCCACGGACATTCCCCGGCGGTTTTTATCCAAAGGCCGGGCGCCTTCAGGATCGATCAGCTGCAATGACTTAAACCCATAATAGGTCAGCCGGCACAGGCAGTCCGCTCCGCCGGCAAGGACCCGCTTGGCCATACCGGACCGCAGCAGTTCCAGCGCAAACTTTATCGCCACCGTTCCGGACGAGCAGGCCGTTGAAACCGTAATCACCGGCCCCTTGCAGCAATATTCAGCGGCGATATCCTCGGCGACAGATCCAATTCCATGATAACGGAACAGTTCGGGGTCGGACGCTTTTATCTTCAGGAGCGCTTCGGTGGCTGACATCCCGCCGGTGGTGACCCCCATAACGACCGCATCCGGGGCCTGTGTACATCGGGACATGGCCTGACCAGCCGCCAGGCGGGCAAGTTGGTGGGTTCGCGGGACTGAATCGGTTTCAGGCAATCCGGGGACTTCACCGACCGGAAGGGGGCGACCCGAGGCGATGGTGAAAAGCTTTAGCGGCCGGATGCCTTTCAGACCTTTTTGCAGGGCATCTTTTGTTTTCAGGTTTCCCGAGCCGAGAGAACTGATGATCCCCATGCCCGAAATGTAAACCCGTGTCCCGGTCAATCGGGCATCTCCCGGGGATTTTCAGATATATATTCCGCCAGGGTTCTGAGCGTTGCCAACACTTTCAGACCCAGTTCCCGAGTATCGATTTTGACCCCATAATCCTTTTCAACCATGATAACGATCTCCAGCACATCGATGGAGTCAATATCGAGATTCCCGCCAACCAGTTGTTCATCCTCGTTAATATCGGCCGGCTGCACATCGGTCAGATTCAACACTTCAACAATCTTGACTTTCAGCTCACGCAGTAAATTTTCCATAAGGCTTAATGTAATCGGCAAATTAGATTCTTCAAACTTGTGCCGAAAATAGTATCTGTCAGGCACATTTCTATACATTAACGCTAAATTTATGATACTATTGTAAAGAAAAATACGAATATACCCTTATGTTCATTTTTTCAACAGTTATTTATCGTCCAAAAAGGTTGAATATTTATGGAACCTGCTGAAATCCGTGCCGAAGACTTTTTGCCCCATCGAGGCAGGATGAAACTTGTTGATGAAATTATCACGGTTGATGCTGAAATGGCGGTCACCCGGGCCCGGGTGACCGACCAATGGCCATTTTTTGACGGCAAGGCCGTAAATTCGCTCGTGTTGATTGAACTGGTGGCCCAGACAGCGGGAATCAGCAACAGTTGGTGCGGGGGAAAAAAACATGGGGAAAATTTTTTAACCAAGGGATGGCTGGTGGGCATCAAGGAATCCCGGTTCTATATCGACAGGGTGCCGTTAGATACCCCCATTATCACCCGCTGCATCAATCAGTTCGAATTCGATGGCTACAGAGTCATCCGGGGGACGGTTGAAATCGAAAAGCGGCTTGTTGCAGAGGTCGAACTTCAGCTTGTTCAGTCCGATGGGGATTGAACCGCGGGATGTTTTGATACATGAAAAAAACCGGGATAGCTAACCTGTTTGCCACGGCCGTCATGCTGGCGGCGGCAAGCCTGGGCGCGGGCTGGGCAGATACATGGGACGATATAAAAGCCGGAGCAGGGAAAGTAACCTCCATCAGCGCCGAATTTACCCAGGAAAAACATCTGAAAATCCTGGTCCGGCCGCTCATTTCCAAAGGTGTTTTATATTTCCAGGCGCCCCATTCACTGCGGTGGGAATACCGCTCCCCGATTCAGAGTATTTTACTCTCCCACAACGGTAAAACCAAACGCTACATCCGCAACGCGGGGAAAGTGACCGAAGATGCCGGAACGAGCCTGCCGGCCTTGCAGGTGGTTTTGCATGAAATCACCCGGTGGCTGAATGGCCGCTTTGATGAAAATCCGGCGTTTATTCCCCATGTAGAGACAGGGCGGAAAATCGTACTGACTCCGAAAGAACAAAATTATGCCCGGATGATTCAACGTATCGAGCTTTTTCTCTCAGACCGTCCGGGTATCGTAAAATCGGTCGTCATTTACGAAGACGAAAATTCATTTACAAAAATCGAATTTGAAAACGTGGTGCTCAACCCGCCCCTGCTGGATACCCTATTTCAGGAAATTGAATGAAAAAACACGTTTTACTGTTCAGTATCCTTGGTCTGATCACTGCCTGCAGCGGTCTTCCCAAGGTGCATCCCCATAAGACAACACCCCCGGCGAAACTGCAGCGGGACTGCGGGCAGCTTTTCCCGCAAGGCAAGTGGCAGTTTGTACATTCCATTGAAGCCGCCATGCCGGAAGGACAAAAGGGGATGCTTCTTGGAGTGACACGCATCTCTTCGGTTGATCAAACCATCCAAACCGTCATTATGACCATCGAGGGAATGGTGCTTTTTGACGCCCGCTATGACCGCCAGCTCGTTATCAACCGGAGTGTCCGGCCGTTTGACTCCGGGGATATGGCCGGCGGTCTCATCAAGGATATTCAGCTGATTTTTTTCAGGCCGCCGGGACCTCTGGTCGCGTCCGGAACTTTGGCAAACGGCACTGCGGCCTGTCGCTACCAGAATCCAGGGCAACAGGTTCTGGATATTATCAAACATTCGGACCACCGTTGGGAGCTGCAGCTGTACAATCAGGGGCATAAAAAAATACGGACCGTGGAGATGTTTTTCAGCAGCGACGAAATTAAACCGGCACCGTTACATGTCCCCAATCGGTTGAAGCTGACATTTCACGGTTATCCCGGCTATACCCTTGACATGTCCCTGCTTGAGGCGATAACTTTGTCGCCATAGGGTGTAAATCACGGTTGTTGGTAAACCGCCGTTTTCCAATAATTTTTTGTATCCATTCACGGAGTGGTTGAGTTTATATGAGAATACAGGAGTCAGAA
>JAUYIZ010000200.1 GCA_030688615.1 Desulfobacterales bacterium
GACCTTTGAAAAAGGCTCAATTTCGTTCAAGTTCAAGGATGGCGAAAAATTTAACCACAGGAATACATTAAGTATTTTGAGGATTAAATTTTGAGCCAGACGCCGAAATTGGGCGAAAGGGGGTGTTTTTCAAAGGTCTCAAAATCAGGACTACCTTCCCCATGAACCCTTTTTTAATGACCGCGGCCAAGAAAAAAAGATACATAGACAACAACTCCTGGGGGCGTCCGACGCTCCATGAAATTTTTGAAAAAAAGGCCAAAGAACAGGCAGATAAGGAAGCCTTCGTCGATTCCGGCACACGCCTGACCTATCGGCAGGCCATGCATCATATCCACCGGCTGGCGTGCGCTTTTTATAAGCTCGGCATCGAAAAAGATGATGTGGTGGTGGTCATGCTGCCCAACATCGTGGAGGCCGCGCTGCTGCGGCTCGCCCTTCCCAGGGCAGGCATTCTGGCGCAACTGATCATGCCGGCCTTCGGGCCTTCCGAGGTCAAACATATCTTGAATTTTACCCGGGCCCGGGCCATTGTCATCCCCTGGAAATTTGACCGCCGCGATTACTACAAAATGATCCAGGACTTTTACCCCGAGCTGGAGGCGCAGCCTAAAATCCTGGTCGCGGGCCAGGAAACCCCGCCGGGAACGATATCTGTGAGCACTTTGATGCAGACCCCTTTTGAAGACGAGATCCCCGCCACCGCGCTGGCCCCGAGGAGGATCGGCACCTGGGAGGTCCAGGAGCTCAACACCACCACCGGTTCAACGGGCATGCCCAAGATTGCGGAATCCTACGGGTGGAACCAGCTGATCGGGCATGCCCTGCGGGAAAAATGGGAGCTGACCCCGGAGGACAATCTGGGGCTGATCATTCCTTTTCCCGGCGGCATTGCCAATAATTTCTGGGCGTCCGGCATCGTCGGCGGATGCAAGATGGCGTTTCTGGAAAAATTTGAGGTTACGGACACGTTGCGATTTATCGAAAGGGAGCGGATCACCATCCTCTTCGGCGTTCCCACCATCGCCGAAAAGCTCCTGACGGCGGCAAACTTAAAGGAATTTGATTTAACTTCCCTGAGAATATTCTTCCTGTCCGGCGCACCCACGCCGCCCACCCTGGCCGCCGAAGCAGAGCAGAAATTAAACTGTACGGTCGTCACGCTCCTGGGCTGCGTGGATTTTGGTCCCATCAGCGGGATATCTGTCCGGGACCGGCAGGAAATCAGGTTTACGTCGGCGGGCAAACCGTTTCCCGGCACGGAAGTGAGAATCGTCGACGGGAAAGGCCTGGACGTCCCGGCCGGCGGCACCGGTGAACTTTTATGCCGGGGCCCCTATGCCTGCACCGGCTATTATAACCGGCCGGAGCTGACGCTGGAGGCCTACGGCGGAGATAAGGACGGGTGGTACCGGACCGGCGACCTGGTGCGGATGGATCCGGAAGGCAACCTGTATGTGGTCGGCCGCCTCAAGGAAATCATAAAAAGGGGCGGGATGACCATTTCTCCTGCCGAAGTGGAAGATTTCCTCAGGCGCCACCCGCAGGTGGCCGATGTTGCGGTGGTCTCCATGCCGGACCCGGTTCTGGGAGAGCGGGTGTGTGCTTTTGCGGTTCTCAGAAAACAGGGGCGGCTCGATCTGGCGGCCATGACATCTTTTCTGGACCAGGAAGGGCTCGCAAAATTTAAATGGCCCGAGCGTCTTGAAATCGTTGAAGATTTTCCCATGGCCGGGGGCCAGAAAATCTCCAAGAAAAAACTTTCCGAGATGATTGCGGAAAAACTCAAATCCGAGGGCAAGCTCTAGCCCGCGGGTTTTTTGGCCTGTTCGTAGATTTCAAATTCTTCCATGTGAAACTGCGGATTGGGGTAGATGACAATCTGCTTGCCGACGCTGCGCTCCAGGGACTCCATGAGGTGGTTTTCCTCGCCGTGCAGAAATTCGGCAATCTGAGGGTTGACCCGCAGGGTTAGCTGGTCTCCGGTAAAATCCCGGATGTCCCGCAGGACCTCCCGGTATAAATTGTAGCAGATGGTCTGCTTGGAAATCAGATACCCGTTGCCTTCGCAATAGAAACAGGACTCGCACAAGATCCGGTTCAGGGACTTTTTGCTCCGCTTGCGGGTCATCTGGATCAGCCCCATCTCCGAGACGGGCAGGACATGGGTTTTGCTGCGGTCTTTTTTCAAGGCCTCTTTCAGGGCGCTGAACACCTTGTCCTGGTTCGATTTTTTTTTCATGTCGATAAAATCGATGATGATGATGCCGCCGATATCCCGCAGGCGTATCTGGCAAACGATTTCCTTGACCGCCTCCAGATTGGTCTTTAAAATGGTCTCTTCCAGGTTATGCTTGCCCACATAACGGCCGGTGTTGACGTCGATGGCCACCAGGGCTTCGGTATGTTCGATCACGATGTACCCGCCCGATTTCAACCATATTTTCTTTTTCAGGGCCCGGGAAAGATCGCCCTCCAGATTGTACACGTCAAAGATGGGTTCGGCCCCGCTATAGAGCTCGACGGAACTTTTCCGGTTGGGCGCAAACTCTTCCAGAAACGATATGATGGCCTCGTAATCGGCGGCAGAATCGATGACCAGCTTGTCCGCCTCGTAGGTCAGGAGGTCCCGCACGGCCCGCAGGCTGACCGGAATTTCCTGGCGCAGCAGCGCCGGCGCGGAAGTTTCATTAAACCTGACGTTTACTTTTTCCCACAGCCGCACCAGAAAATTCATTTCCGCGGCAATTTTCTCTTCCTGTTCGCCTTCGGCCGCGGTTCGGACGATGAAGCCGGAATTTCCCTTTCTCAGGGATGCCACCAGGGCTTTTAACCGGCTGCGCTCGTTCTCATTTTCGATTCGTCTGGAAATGCCGATATGGTCCGAATTGGGCATGAGGACCAGAAACCGTCCGGGCAGGGAAATATAGGTGGTGATCCGGGCGCCCTTGGTTCCCATGGGCGGCTTGACCACCTGGACCATGAGTTCCTGGTTGTCCCGGATGAGATCTTCGATGGGCGTTTCAAACTGCCCGTCGTCGCAGGGATCGTCCTTGACCCCGGCGTCCGCAAGGCTTTCCTCGCTGTCGCCGTTGCGGGTCAGCAGTCGATCGAACTCTTCATTTTTACCGATGATGTTGGCCACATGGATAAATGCGGCCTGCTTTAAGCCGATGTCCACAAAAGCCGACTGCATGCCCGGCAGGACCCGCTGCACCCGGCCCTTGTATATGTTCCCGGCAATGTCCTGATCATTTTTTCTGACGACAAAAAACTCCGCCACGGTGCCGTCTTCCAGCAGGGCGACCCGCGTTTCATGTCCGGCAGCGTTTATGACCAGTTGCTTAGACATTTTTTAATTTAAGCACCCGCGCCTGTTTCAGATCTTCTTCGGGCAGGGTGAAAATTTCCCGGACAATCTCCAGGGGCCTCACCGTCTCGGCAGGCCCTGCCCTGAGGGTCAGTTCCAGTCTGTTTCCAGCGAGCAGGTCAATTTTCAGGACTAGTTGCTTTAATTCAATCTGCTGGACGGTCCCTTTCCGGTTTTGCCGGGAAAGGACAACCCGGTCGCTGTCCGCAAAAGACTTTAACTCGTTTTCATTAAAAAACCCAGCTTTTAATGAAATTTCAAAGACGGCCCCCCCCGGGCCCGCCTCCCCCTTTTTCCGCGCCGCCCGCAGGCAATCGCGCACCTCGAGCCCTGCGGGAAGGTGCAGGTTCAGGCGCGCCGCAATGCTCTGCGGGCTGCAAATATCAGACACGCTGAAATAAAAGGCTTCGCAGAGGCTCTCGATGCCGATGGGCAGGGGGTCTTCAAAAGAAATTTTCGGCTTGGGATGAAAACCTTCTGAAAATTTCACCGGGATCCCGGCCCGCCGGATGGCGCGCGAGAATATGCGCACCAGTTCAAGATGCCCGAAATATCTGGCCGGTCCTGTTTTGGCGTAGGTGATTTTAAATGTTTCATCCACCTTGCTGCGGCGTTCTTCCTCACCGGCAGGTGCCGGTTCCGCGGCCTGGCCGGGGTCAAACACCCTGGTCCGGATCAGGGTAAAGTCACAAACGCCGCAGTCGTTGCAGGCTTCGGTCCGGCAATCACCGGTTTTTTCCCCCCCGAGGGATTTGTGTAATTCATGGACGAAAAAGTCGTGCTTGACCCGGGTCACGATGTGATCCCAGGCCAGGGCCTCTGTTACATCCCTTTCCCGCAGGACATGCCGGTTGACATCCAGGCCCGTTTCGTCAATGGCTTCCTGCCATTTTCCGAAGTGAAAATGGTCGCTCCAGCCGTCAAATTTACATCCCTTCTGGTAGGCGGCCAGCAGCAGCCGGCTGAATCTGCGGTCTCCCCGGGCCAGCAGGCCTTCGATCAGGCTGACCTTGGGGTCCTGAAACTTGACGTCGATCCCGCTGAGCCGGAGCCCGTTTTGTATTTTCCGGACCTTGACCAGTGCTTGGGCCGGCGAAATCTGGGCGGCCCACTGAAACGGCGTGTGGGGCTTGGGAATAAAGCAGGTGAGGCTGACATTGATTTTGCCCCTGCGCCCGTGGGGGCTTTTGATCTGCCGGAGACTTTTCACCAGCCGGATGATCGCGTCGATATCCTCATCGGTTTCCGTGGGCAGGCCCACCATGAAATACAGCTTCATCACCTGCCACCCCAGATCAAAGGCGGACCGGACGGTGTCAAACACGTCTTTTTCCGAAATGTTTTTATTGATGACGTCCCGCAGCCGCTGGCTGCCGGCTTCCGGCGCGATGGTAAACCCGGTCTTTCTGACCTTTTGAATCATTTTCATGATCTCGGCCGAGAGGGTGCCGGCCCGAAACGACGGCAGGGAAACGGCCACCACCCGGGAGGAGCACCGGAGCAGGAGCTGCTCCATCAGGCGGACCAGCCCGGCATAATCGCTCGTGCTCAAGGACAGCAGCGAAAGGTCTTCGTAGCCCGTATGCAAAAGACCCTGGTCGGCCAGCTCCAGCAACGTGGCAACCGAGCGCTCCCGGACCGGGCGGTAGATCATCCCGGCCTGGCAAAAGCGGCACCCGCGGGTGCATCCGCGGGATATCTCCAGCCGCAGCCGGTCATGCACGGGGTTGGAAAAGGGAACGATGGGCGCCCGGGGAAAAGGGCTGCGGTCCAGGTCCTCCACGATGGCCCGGGTGACGGTGCGGTGGTGGGAAAACACCGGCAGCAGCGTTGGATGGCCGCCGGCATCAAACCGCGCGTTGAAAAAGGCAGGAATATAGACGCCGGGGATTCTGGACCAGCGCAGCAAAAGGGCTTCTTTATCTACCGGCCCCTGATCTTTCAGCCCCAGCCAGACGTCGGCCATTTGCAACACCACCTGCTCGCCGTCGCCGATCACCAGGGCGTCAAAAAACGCGGCCACCGGTTCCGGGTTGCAGGTGCACGGCCCTCCCGCGATGACCAGCGGATAGGAGCGGTCTCTTGCGGCCGCATGGAATGGAATCCGGGCCAGATCCAGCATCTGGAGCACGTTGGTGTAATTTAATTCATACAACAGGCTGAAGCCGATGATGTCAAACTGCCGTAAAGGCAGCCTGGACTCCAGGGACTCTAAGGACAGACCGGATTTTCTCATGTGATTTTCCAGGTCGATCCCCGGCGCATACACGCGTTCTGCGGCGATTTCCCTGCGGCCGTTGAGAATATGATACAGAATGCTCAAGCCGAAATGGGACACACCGATTTCATAAAGTTCCGGAAAAGCCAAAGCGATCTTCAGTTTAACCTCGTGAAAATCCTTGCGGATCCGGTTGATTTCCGAGCCCAGATACCGGCTCGGCCGCTCGACAAACGGCAGGAGGTCTTGAATATTTGTATTTGCCATGGTACAATCGCCCAAAAATCTGAAAGAGAACTGCCAATGCCCCATCCAAAAAACCAGAACACTGTTAACCAGCTCCCCGTCCTTTTTGCAACCCTTTTCCTCTGCTGGCTGATGCCGACCCCGGCCATGGCCGCCCCGTACCCGAGGGAAAGCCCGGTCGTCCAGGCCGTGGGCAAGGTCAGCAAGGCGGTGGTCAATATCGGCTCCGAATATGAAGTTCAAGGGCGGCAGAACCCCTTTTCCGGTTTAGGGGGCAATCCGTTTTTCGACTCTTTTTTCAAAGATTTCTTCGATCCCGGCATCGAGCGGCGCACCAAGAGAAACAGCCTGGGCTCCGGGGTTATCATCGACGGCAAACGCGGGTTCATACTGACCAACGCCCATGTTATCGCCCAGACCGGCATCATCACGGTCACCCTGAAAGACGAGCGCGAGTTCAAGGCCCAGATCGTGGGCGCCGATCCGGATTCGGACCTGGCCGTGCTGCAGATTCTTTCCGACCAACCGCTGCCTGCGGTCGCGATGGGAAACTCCGACGACATCATGATCGGCGAGACGGTGATCGCCATTGGCAACCCGTTCGGGTTTTCCCACACGGTGACCACCGGCGTGGTCAGCGCCACCAACCGGAGCGTTAAAACGGAAGATGCCGTTTATCACAACTTCATCCAGACCGACGCCTCCATCAACCCGGGCAACAGCGGCGGGCCCCTGCTCAACATCAACGGCGAGCTCATCGGAATCAACACCGCCATATATTCCAAGGCCCAGGGCATCGGCTTTGCCATCCCCATCAACAAGGCCAAACGGGTGATATCCGACCTGATTCAATACGGAGAGGTGGTGCCGGCCTGGCTCGGCATCGTGGTCCAGGACATGGATGAGCGGCTGGCCAGGTACCTGAAACTGCCCGAAAGCAAGGGCCTGCTGGTCAAAGAGGTGGAAAAGGGCAGCCCCGCCCAGACGGCCGGAATTCTGGAAGGAGACGTACTGCTGGCCCTGCAGGATCGAAATCTGGCTTCGGCCGAAGACTATCATACGTTTTTAAAGGATTTTTCCGCCGGCGACACGGTCACCCTGAAGATCCGGCGCAGCGGTGGCATCCGGAATTTTTCCTTGCAGACAGCGGTGTTTCCCCTGGCGCTCTCCATGGACCTTGCCGACAGGCTCCTGGGCATCAAGGTCGAAGACATCACGGCCCGGAGCCGGGTTACGTATCATATCGGCGCGGCCAAAGGCGTTTTCATCTCACAGATCAACCGGCAATCCTACCTGGCCGGGATCGGCGTCCGTCAGGGGGATGTCATCCGGCAGATAGACCAGGTCACCATCAACGATTCCCAGGATTTTCAGCGGGCGATCGTTAAATACCGCTCCAAAAAATCCATGGTGCTCCTGGTGCAGCGGGGTGATCAGGGGTATTATATAACGGTCAAGTTATGAAGCGCAGCAAAATAAAAGACCTGCTCCATGCAGACGTGCCCCAGGACAGCGTGCTCGTGAAAGGCTGGGTCCGAACCCGGCGGGACGCGAAAGATTTTTCTTTTATCGAAGTCAATGACGGCTCCTGCCTGACAAATATCCAGATCGTTGCCGGCGGCGGACTGGACAACTTTGCCGAGGTGAAAAAAGTTTCCCTCGGCACCGCCGTCATCGTCAGCGGCCGGATGATCCGCTCGGCGGGAAAGGGGCAGCAGTGGGAAGTCGCGGCCGAAAAAATCACCCTGCTCAGCCCGGCGCCCGAATCCTACCCGCTGCAGAAAAAAAGGCATTCGGATGAATTTTTACGGACCATCGCCCACCTGCGGCCCAGAACCAACAAATACGGCGCCGTGTTCCGCATCCGGTCCGAGCTGGCATATGCCGTACATGATTTTTTCAGAAAAAAAGGCTTCACCTATGTCCACACCCCCATCATCACCGCTTCGGATTGCGAAGGCGCCGGCGAGATGTTTCAGGTGACCGCCCTGGACCTGCGGCGCCCGCCGCAAAAAGAAGACGGCGCCACGGACTTCAGCCTTGATTTTTTCGGCGCCCCGGCCAACCTGACCGTGTCCGGGCAACTTTCCGCCGAGATGTTTGCCCTGTCGCTGGGAGACGTCTATACCTTCGGCCCCACCTTCCGGGCGGAAAATTCCAACACCCGCAGGCATGCGGCCGAATTCTGGATGGTGGAGCCTGAAATGGCCTTCTGTGACCTTGGCGGCAACATGGACCTGGCCGAAGAGACCGTAAAATACCTGATCGGCCACATCCTGACGGCCTGCCGGGAGGATATGGAGCTTTTTATCAGATTCGTGGACCCGTCCCTGGGGGTGAAACTGGAAAATATCCTGTCGGCCGATTTTGTTCGGCTCCGATATGAAAGCGCCGTGGAGGTCCTGGAGCACTGCGGGCAGAAATTCCAGTATCCGGCCGCCTTCGGCGCGGACCTGCAGAGCGAGCACGAGCGCTATCTTACCGAACAGCACTTTAAAAAACCCGTGATGGTCTATGATTACCCGGCTGCCATCAAGCCGTTTTACATGCGCTGCAACGACGACCATAAAACCGTCGCCGCCATGGATGTCCTGGTCCCGGGCATCGGGGAAATCATCGGGGGCAGCCAGCGCGAAGAGCGTCTGGACGTGCTTGTGTCCAGGATGGCAGAGGCCGGCCTGTCCAGGGAAAACTACTGGTGGTACATAGACTCGCGCAGGTTCGGTTCGGTGGAACACAGCGGCTTCGGCCTGGGTTTTGAGCGCCTGATGATGCTTTTGACGGGCATGGCCAACATCCGGGATGTGATTCCTTTTCCCAGGACCCCGGGCAGCATCGACTTTTAATTCGGCCTGGTTTAAAAAATATTGTTGATTGGCGGTTAACGATTGTTGATTGTCGATTGTTGATTGTTGATTTGTGGAATCGCTGCGCTCTTTTTTTTTAACTTGATAATTCCCCGCAGCTTGCAGAGTGGGATGAATCTGAAATATGAACTTTCCCTATCATCGGCGGAACGAAGTGAAGCCGACGAGATACCCCGCAGCTTGCTGCAGGGAGAGTTCATTTAAAATGGAGAGAATTCCTTCAATCAACAATCGCCAATCAACAATCAACAATATTCAACACAATTCCAAAGTTGGAACCACGCCCCTTAATTCACCCTCATACACCGAATCCTGGCCAGATCCTCCGCATACCCGTACAGATGCAGCCCCTTGCTCTCGACGATCATCTCGCCGTCCTGCAGGCCGATCTCTTCGGCCATGTATTCCTTGAGGTGCTGAATGGCCGCCAGGTTTGCCGGAAGACCGTTCCAGAGGTCCCAGGAACGAAAGTAAACGAAAAAATAAAGGGTGTCGTCCTGAATGCGGGTATCGATGGAACGCAGGCAGGGGGGGTCCAGCAGCGTGATATCGGACGGGTGGGCCACCTGCAGCACCATCTGGTTGTTGCGATGGCCGTGTCTTTTATAGGCATCCACCACCCATTCGATCTGGTTTAAATAGAGCCGGCCGTCTTGCTCGAAAATAATTTTGCCGTCAACCTCGCGCCTTTCTATGATCTCGGAATTTTGCTGCTCCCACCAGGCAAGCTTGTCCCCGGCAATGGGAACCCTGGTCAGCCGTTCCCCGTAGGTATAGGACTCGCCGGGCTCTTTGCGGGGCGACATGAGATATTCGATGTACGCCCGCTCATATCCCGGACCGCCGTAGATGTAGTCGTGCTCCACCGGGTTGGGAATCCCGCACGCGGCCGGAATGTCCGGCAGGAGCGGAACCGTGCCGGGGTGCCGGACATGGCCGGTAAAATAGTCAAACTCCAGCCGGGTCTGGCCGGCAAAAGAGCCCTTGTGGATGGTGAACCTGCGCCCGCGGTCGAGAATGTCGTGGACCGCCTGAAACCACAGGTCCGGCAGGTCCCGGGCTTCAATTTTATGTATCTGCAGCTTCAAGAGCCGATGGCCTCAAAAAAAAATTTAGGCGGTTTCGTAAAAAGCTTTAAATTCAAGGCGCGCAAATTTCGTGTCGTGAGGCGTACCTGGCGTACGCCGCAAGGACACCGAAATGCAGCGCAACGCAGAAGTTGAACTTTCAAATAACTAACCCGTTTACGTCATGCCGGACCCCGATCCGGCATCCAGTAAATCTAACGCGTTCTGGATTCCCGCCTTCGCGGGAATGACGGTCTAAGGGAGCCAAAAGTTATTTTCGGTTACAGCGCCGCGCA
>JAUYIZ010000201.1 GCA_030688615.1 Desulfobacterales bacterium
TTGCAGTTTGTCAGCCTCGTCATAGCCAAGGTTCCATTGGTCATGGGCCTTTGACCACTTCTGATAAAAAGCGAGCTGATTGAATTCTTCAACAATGGTTTGAAGCATTTTTTCGACCTTGCCGGAAATAGCAAAATCAGTGATGATATCCTGCAGGTAGCGGATGACGGCCAGGTTCGGGCGGACATTGTCGATATCCCTGAACCTTTCCTTGGCCGCGGCAGGAATATCCAGCCCGTTTGCCTGGTGACCGATATTTGCAAAAAGGGCCGTGGTCAGGACATCGCCAATGGGGGTGTCATCGTATTTCGGGTTTCCGCCCGGGTCAAATTCGCAGTTGAACGGGTCGGCTTCGTGCCCGTGAATGATAAGGGTCTGGTGCCGGCGGTCCAGGCAGGCATTGTCAAAGCGTGCGCTGCTTTTGCAGTTTAACAGTTTCAGTTGCACCTGGCGCCGGCAATAGGGGCTCAGATTCATCAGCCGGTCATGGTTGCCGGGGATATAGACCCGCTCAACCTCCTGGTCCACCTGCCAGGTCTTTTCAAAATCCGGGTGCTGTCCGCTGAGCCATGCCAGCGCCTCCTGGTTGTGGTGCAAAATTCTGGCAACAATGCCACCGCATGTTTTTTGTATTGCTTTTCTGTCCGGGGGCACATTCCAGAACCGGTGGCCGGCGGGGACTTCAAACCAGGTGCAGGTCCTTAACGGATCGAAGATGTCCCCGTTGTAAACGAATTTGACCTCGCGGACAGATTCTTTCCGGCGCTCGATGATGCTGGATATTTTCCCGAAAAAGAGCCTGAAGGCCTCCGGGGAAATATTGAAGAGATCCGTGCCGTCAGCAGACAGGTTGCTGGTGGTGCCGTCGGTGAAGTGCAGGTCGCTGATGATGACCAGCATAGGACACCTCAATTAAAATTTTAAGGTTATCTCGCAGAGGTCGCTGAGTTCACGGAGTTCGCGGAGATTGATTTAAATTTTGACCGGATTTTTTGAGAGGAAAATTCCGGTCAAACCATCAGATGGTTTCCGGGCCTTATAATGGATATTTGAACCTGAACACGTCATCATATTTACAAATTAGAGCACTTGGCCCCCTGCCCTTAAAGCACGTACTCACACTCCTGGGCCTTGTACTCCGGGACCAGCTCTTTGAGCTTGTCCTTTATGCCGCAGCCGTCCTGCTTTTCCGCTAATCGGTACAGGTCGTCCACCCCATTGAGCAGCCATTTCTTATACGCCTCCTGGCTGCCAAGACCGTTCCACTTCCCGTTGTGCTGGATCACAAGGATTTTCTTATGGGAGGTCGGCACAATCCCCTCCCCGTCGGTAATCAGCTCTTCGTAGAGCTTCTCACCGGGGCGCAGCCCGGTAAAGACAATATCGATATCCCGGCCGGGCTCCTTGCCGGACAGGCGGATTAAATCTCTTGCCATATCGACGATTTTAACCGGGGTCCCCATGTCCAGGATAAAAATTTCACCGCCGCTTCCAATGGCGCCGGCCTGCAGAATCAGCCTGGCGGCCTCCGGGATCGTCATGAAATAGCGCGTCACCTCGGGATGGGTCACCGTCAGGGACTCGCCCCGGGCGATCTGATCCCTGAAAATGGGTATCACGGAACCGGAAGATCCCACCACGTTACCGAACCTTACGGACATCATGCGCGTGCCGTTGCCGGTGTACGACTGCATCAGCAGCTCGCACACCCGCTTTGACGCCCCCATGATATTTTCAGGCCGCACCGCTTTATCGGTTGAAACCAGAACAAATTTATCAACTTTTTTTTCAACCGCCTTTTGAATCAGCACCTTGGATCCCATGATATTGTTGCGCACCGCCTCCCAGGGGTTCACCTCGAGCAGGGGCACATGCTTGAAGGCGGCCGCGTGAAAAATCACATGCGGATCATACCGGTTTAAGGTGCGCTCGGTTAAGTCGGGATTGGCGACGTTGCCGAATATGGTCGTGAAATGCTGATACCGCACCCGGTGCTGGATCTCCATCTGGATGTTAAAAAGGTTTGTTTCGGAATTATCCAGAAGAATCAGTTCTTCGGGATGAAATTTAACGATCTGGCGGCAAAGCTCCGAACCGATGGACCCTCCGGCGCCGGTAACCAGGATCCTGTTTCCCTTGATATAGCGTGAAATCTCTTCCATGTCCAGCTCGACGGGAGCGCGGCCCAGCAGATCCGCATAGTTCACGTCCCGCAGCGCTTTCAGGCTGACTTTGCCGTCGATCAGCTCGCCCATGCCCGGCAGGGTCTTAAACTGGATCCCGCAGGCTTCACAGGCTTCGACCACCTTTCGTATCTGGGGGCCGGGTGCAGACGGCATGGCAATCAGAACATCTGACACGCCATACTTGATTTTCGCCTCGCAAAGGGCGGCTATGCCGCCGATTACAGGGACGCCGTGAATCGCCCTGCCGTGTTTATGAACATTGTCGTCGATAAACCCTGTGACCCTGAAGGGAAGACGCGGGTTGTCCAGAATTTCTCTTAACGTTTTCTCCCCGGCATCGCCCGCCCCGACGATAAAAACCGGCTTCTGGTCCTGCCGATGAACGTTGAAAAAGGCATTTTTCCACTCTTTGCCAAAAAGCTGCTGTTGATATAAATACCGGATATAGACCCTGAAAGCGCCCGTTAAAAATAAGGTGAAGCCGCCGTCGAGTATAAATACCGTGCGGGAATACCCGCTGAACTGATGAATCAAAAAAAGAACCGTAATGATAACAACACTGGAAAGGACAGAGGCTTTAATGAGGCTCCACATATCCGAAACGCTGGTGTAGCGGTACATGCCGCGATAAAGGCCAAAGCTCATGAAAACAAGCGCCTTAAAGGGCAGAATATAGGGCAGGGCCGACATCATGTGCCGGATTTCGGTCTCGGTCAGTTTAAACTCGAACCGGGTATAGTACGCCCCGATATGTGCCAGCAAAAAAAGAACCAGATCGGCAAGAAAGACAAAATAAAAATTTTTACTTTTCAACTGCAACAGCATTTTTCGAAAATTTACCTGTGGGATTTTGCGTTCTCCGCATCTATCCGTTTCACCGCTCCGGCAGCAAGTTTTACCAACCCAGCAGATCTTCTATTACCCTTGTATACTCAACTGCTGAATTTGTCAATGAAACTTTGTGATTGCGCAAGAACCGACAGGATGTCCTTCTGCCCGACTTCCCCCTCGCGTAAAACCAGCGGGGCGCTTCCTGTGACATCAACCACCGTAGAGCCGGCGCCGCCCTTGAGGGGCCCGGCATCCAGGATGAGATCAAGCTGACCGGCAACGGCAGGATTCATGCGGGATACGTCGGCACATCCCGGCGCGCCGGAAATGTTGGCGCTGGTTCCGGTGATGGGGCCTCCGGCCGCCTGGACCAGGGCCCTGGCAACCGGGTGGGCGGGAAGGCGCAGGCCGATTTTTCCGGTGCCGGCCGTCAGGTTCTGCGGCACTTGCTCGCCGGCTTCAAACACCAGGGTGATTTTTCCCGGCCAGAAATAATCCATCAAACAGGCGGCAAAGGCCGGCACATGCCGGACAAGGCGGTGAACATCCTTCTGGCTGCCGATGAGAAGCAGCAGCGGGTTGGTTTCGGGCCGCTGTTTGATGGTAAAGACTCTTTCCACGGCCCCGGCGTTAAAGGCGTCCGCGCCCAGCCCGTAAAGGCACCGGGTGGGAAAGGCAACCACCCCGCCGTTCCGGATCGCCGCTGCAGCTTCACGAATGATTTGGGCGCCAGGATTGTCGGGATCAACCCTCCGGGTAGAGGGCGTTGGGAAACAATCGCTGTCGGCCGATTTTTGTTTGGTTCTCAAAAATTGATCCTTTAAATTCATTGTGTTTATTTTTAACGACTTTGGTAACTTTCAAATAACTAACCCGTTTACGTCATGCCGGACCCCGATCCGGCATCCAGTAAATCTAACGCGTTCTGGATTCCCGCCTTCGCGGGAATGACGGTCTAAGGGAGCCAAAAGTTATTTTCGGTTACAGCGCCGCGCA
>JAUYIZ010000210.1 GCA_030688615.1 Desulfobacterales bacterium
CGATGAAACATGGCACTTGGTGAAGGAAACCCCGAAAGAGACGGGTTTCATCGGCAGTAAAGATAAACCTTTTCCCATCTCGGACAAGGACGTGGAACTTCTGAGGACAAGGATCGATGAAGGCACCTTGAAGCCCAAACCGAAATTCAAGTATGAAGTGGGAGACCACGTGAAAATTATTGACGGTCCTTTTACGAATTTCGATGGCGTCATTGACGAAGTGAAGACGGAAAAAGGGAAATTGCGCGTCATTGTCAGCATCTTCGGCAGGCAAACGCCGGTGGAGTTGGATTTTATTCAGGTTACTCAGGGGTAAGAGATACCTGCAGAACTATTCATAGGGTAGGGTGGTCCTCATGGCAAAGAAGGTTATAGCTAATATCAAACTCCAACTCAAGGCAGGTAAAGCGACTCCCTCGCCGCCGGTAGGTCCTGCCCTGGGGCAGCACGGCGTGAATATCATGGAATTCTGCAAAGCCTACAACGCAGCGACGCAAAACCAGGAAGGTACGGTGATTCCGGTTATCATCACCGTATACGCCGACCGTTCCTTTACCTTTATCACCAAAACACCGCCTGCGTCCGTGTTGCTGAAACAGGCGGCCAAGATAGCCAAGGGAGCCGGTAATCCCAAGAAAGAAAAAGTGGCTACTTTGACGAGCAATCAGATCAAGGAAATTGCCGAGTTGAAGTACAATGATCTGAATGCTATCGATATGGCGGGCGCCATAAGGATCGTTGAGGGTACGGCGAGGTCCATGGGTATCGAGATCGCCGGATAAATTGATGCCGAGGTTTTATCATGTCTAAACGTTTAGCGGAATTAAAAAGCAAGGTGGAGGCGGGAAAAAGGTATAGCCTTCAAGAAGGCGTGGCGCTCGTTGCGGCTACAGCAAGGGCGAAATTTGACGAAACCATTGAGGCGGCTATTCGCCTGGGCGTCAATCCCGCCCATGCCGATCAGATGGTACGAGGCAGCGTGGTTTTACCCAACGGATTGGGAAAATCGGTAAGAGTCCTGGTCTTTGCCAAAGGGGAGAAGGAAAAAGAGGCCCTGGAAGCTGGTGCTGATTATGTCGGCGCGGATGACATTACAGAGAAGATCAAGTCGGGATGGCTGGAATTTGACCGCGTGGTTGCCACTCCCGATATGATGGGCAGTGTAGGCAAACTGGGTAAGATATTGGGCCCCCGGGGATTGATGCCTAATCCCAAGGTGGGTACGGTTACCTTCGACGTGGCGACTGCCGTTAAAGAGCTGAAGGCCGGCAAGGTGGAATTTCGGGTAGAGAAGGCGGGGATTGTGCATAGCCCGGTGGGAAAGGCATCCTTTGGCCCCGAGAAAATAAAGGAAAATTTTCTGGCTCTGCTCGATGCTATCCTCAAATTGAAACCTGCCTCCAGCAAAGGCACATATGTCAGAGGGATAGCGCTCTCCAGTACGATGGGGCCGGGGGTCAGGATTGATCCGCTGGATGTGAGAAACATCTGAAATTGACACCCGCGAGGCCTGTTGCGGTATTCCGGCACGGGGGCGGGTGGTTTTTTTATAAAGTCTGAGAAAGCAGGTACAGGAGTTTAAACGGTTTAATGGGCCTGCCGAGACCGATTAATGATTGCGGAGCACGGAATGATCGTTCTTATCTTCCTTCCTTCCTTCACAATCTGGCGCCCGTGTGGCGCTTGGAGGTTCCTGTATGTTGTTCTGTTCTCTGATTTTTTTTGAATGCAGGCCGCGCGGTTTCGATAGCCTAATTGTAACGATAAGAAAGGAGGCATGAAAGATTGGATCGGAGAACAAAGGAACAGGTTGCTGCAGAGCTTCATGAAAAATTGAAAAACGCAAAGATGGCGGTTATCACCAACTTCAGCGGTTTGAGTGTGGGAAAGATGGAGGAGCTGAGAAATGCCCTGCGTAAATCCGATGCCGAGCTGAAGGTCGTTAAGAACACACTTTTGAGGATCGCATCCCGGGAGACACCCTATAGGTTGCTGGAAGAGCACTTCAAGGGCCCTCTGGCCATAACCCTGAATCATGGAGATATTGTCCAGGCGACGAAGGTCTTGGTGGAATTTACCAAGAAAAACGCCGAGGTAGAAATTAGGGGCGGCATGCTGGGCGGTAAATTCCTGAACCGGGAACAGTTGGGGATGTTCGCCGAGTTGCCGAGCCGGGAAATCCTCCTGGGCAAACTGCTTTCCATCTTTGTTGCTGTTCAGACCTCGCTTGTCAATGTGCTCAGTGCAGTGCCAAGAAGTTTTGTTCAGGTACTCGATGCTTATCGGGTTAAGAAAGAATCATAAGACTAAAACATACAGGAAGGAATTAGAGTCATGAGTGAGATTACTAAAGATGAGGTGGTAAAATTTATTGAAGGGATGACCGTTCTGGAACTTTCCCAACTTGTGAAAGAACTGGAGGAACGCTTTGGAGTCAGTGCCGCTGCTCCGGTCGCAGTGGCGGCCGTTGGTGCTGCAGAGCAGGCCGGGCCGGCGGTTGAGGAAAAAACGGAATTCGATGCCGTTTTGACTGGTTTCGGTGACCAGAAGAT
>JAUYIZ010000219.1 GCA_030688615.1 Desulfobacterales bacterium
ATCTTCTCATGCTTGCAGTCATTCCATTATCATGCCGATCATCCTCTTTGGCGAAAACACAAAGGTGCAGGATCTGATCATCAAGAGAAAGGGCAAATCCTGTGATCTTTTTAGATTCCATGCGCAGATCTATGCCCAAGCCAACAGATTCATGGGATTCGATGCCGGATGCCTGTGAAGCCCTGATAAAATCGGTCACCTCACTTTTTGAACTTTTGTGTTCCTTCTCCGGTTCAAACCAGTCAATGGCATCCAAAGCATAACTTTCCACCAGTTTCTTAAAAGTCTTAGAAAAAGAGTCGGGTTTCCCAAAACCGTCAAGCCCTGCCACCTTGCCGTTGATCATGAAAATCGCCCCGATCTGTGAGTCGATCAGCCTGAAGTTTTTTAAATACTCATTAATCGCCGGTGCGTCTTTTTCATAAATTTCAGACATGGCCATGCTGGGTGATTGCGCGTTGCGCCGGGATGCTTTGGAGGCGACTTCCTCCCATATGGCGCCCTGATCTGCCCTGTATTCTCCTGTTGATCGGACTGAATTCTGAACATGACCTGACTTCATGGCCCTTAAATTTGCCGACATCATCCTTTCCTTGCTTGAAAACCGCGGGCTGTCGTACGACCATCTTCCCTGTTCTACACAGCTTACCGGGATCACCAGGGTGGAATTTTCCTTAACCAGTATGGTGGTGTTGACGATGCGGTTCTGCTTGGCGCCCACCAGTTCCTCCCCGTCAAGGATCAGGATCATGAAAGCAGAGTTGTTAACGACTTTCAGTTCCGGCACCGAGCCGCCTTGGTCCACTTCCGAGATCTCGATTACGCCTTGGCCCAGCGCTTCATCTAAAAGCAGATACTCCAGATTCAATGTGTACGTTGAAAATAGCGGAAAAAGTGTCATGTTTTTATTAGACTGTTTCCGGCCGATTTTTATCTGTTCCAAGTAACCATTTATTAAATTTTGCATAGTTGCCGCCTCCTTTTATTGATTTTAGCAGCATCTTATCACCCGTGTGTGACAGATACGGTCACACTCAGGAAACTTTTTTTATAATATTTTCTAAATCCCGCTTTCATCACATCCCATTCGGTAAAATCAGTTGATTAATTAATTGATTTTGTTTACTGTTTTATTGAGTGAATACTCACCATGAAAGGAGGGGATCATGGCCAGAGGCGATCAGCTTGCACGTCAGTGGCAGATCATCCAGATGATGCTTTCATCCCGGATGGGTAAATCCGCGACAGACCTTGCCAGAGAGCTTGAATGCACCCCCCGGACCATCTACCGGGACCTTGAAGCGCTTCAGGAGGCCGGGTTTCCCATCTACACCGAAAGGATAAAGAGCAAGCATCTCTGGTCACTGCTGGACACTGTAAGGCATCAGATTCCGCTTCCTGTCACCTTTACAGAGCTTGCCGCCCTTTATTTCGGATTCAACCTGCTGAATGTTTTCAAAGACACATTTTTTTACGATTCTCTCAAATCACTTTTCCAGAAGATCAAAAATACGCTTCCCCCTGAATCGATCACCTATCTTGAAAACGTGGAGCAGACCCTGCAATTCGGGTTCAAACCCTACAAGGAATACGGAAAGTTTAAAGAAATCATCCGGCAGGTTAACGAGGCCGCCATAAACAAAAAATCAATCGAGATCGTTTATTACACCATGAGCCGTAAAAGCGAGAGCCGGCGCAAGGTGGACCCTTACAGAATCTGGTTTTTCAACGGGACTTTTTACCTGATCGGGCATTGCCACTTTAGGGGTGACATCAGGATATTTGCCCTGGATCGGATCAAGTTGCTTCATCAGACCCAGAATTCCTTTGAAATACCCGATGATTTTGATCTCAAGGAATTCTTGAAACCCAGTTTCGGCGTGTTTCAGGGAAAAGCCGTAAACGTTAAAATCCGGTTTTCTCCGGATGCCGCCGGTTACATCAAAGAGAAGATCTGGCTGGAGGGTCAAATCATCCACGAGCAGGCCGACGGGTCCCTGGTTTTTGAAGCCGAAGTGGCAGGGACCGAGGAAATTAAATTCTGGGTGATGAACTGGGGATCAAAAGCCGAGGTTCTGGAACCCGAGTCTTTGAAAGATGAAATCCGGGAAGAAGCTGAAGCCATGCTCAAGATATACAAGGCAGGGGTTAAGGAAAAAGCGAAGATTTACAGCGCGTAACATCTATATGGAAGGGAAATAGACTGACCATGGAAGAATTTTCGAAAAAAGAAGCGCTGGAAAATGTTCAAAAATATATTGCCGACGGACTAAGAGTTGAAACCCTTTTTAATTGGTGGGCCGTATTGGAATCGAACCAATAACCTACTGATTAAGAGTCAGGTGCTCTGCCTGGTTGAGCTAACGGCCCAGTGCGGGGTAAGAACAGTTGATGCGTGAGTGTCGTATCAATTTTAATCCGGGTTGTCAAATTTTTTTATGGCGACCACATTTTTTGCTTTCGTTTTTGTTTCCGCTCCTTCTTCCAGGGGATATCCTTTTTCCCTGTTTTGTAGGCCTGTTTCTTTGCCGGGCCGGTTTCAGAGGGTAAATTCAGTATAAAACTGCCGGGGAGTCTTTGCCGGCTGTCCTGGGCCGGAAGATTTTTGGGTTTTTCCCCTGTTTTTTGTTTCGCCGCCGGCGGACCGGTAAAACAACCTGCGGGGATGGAGGGCGCAAGATAGATCCGGTTGCCGGCCTGGAGAAAACCGATGCTTTGATCCAGCGTTTTCTGTACGCTGACGGTCAGAAGAACCGGATGGGCACCATCGCGTCTTCCGATCCGTTCCGCCATATCCGGCTCTGAGGACAAAACGACGGTGGAACGGGAGGTGGGCTGGATGCCGTTTTGCAGAACAAACGGATAAGCTTTATTTTTCACGCAGGTATAAAGAAGCTTGGGCGGATGGTCCGCAGGCCTTGGTTGGAAGAGTTTGTCGCGGCATTTTGCGCGGATGAGGGTGTCTTTGATTTCCAAGGGGGGATCCGGCAGGGTGGTCAGGATTTCGTTGATATGTTTTTCCCGGATATGCCGCCACTCCTGCTCTTCGCCGATGGCCTTGCACAGCTCCTTGATTTTAACAAAACCGTCCGCATCCGGGACCAGGCCGAATTCGTCCGGCTGACGTCCCAGAACGTAGGCGGCAAATTTTGAAAATTTTGCTATGGCGTGATGTCGTGCTGTCATGGACCATGACCCGGTTCGCGTTGGATGAACCCGTCGGGACCCCCGGCGCCCTTACCCGGGCATCATCGGATATCATCCTTTCCTGCGCGGCCCCGGCACCAGGTTTTCATCGGAAGTGTCCATCATGACCTCCAGCAGGGACGCCTTGCCCGATCCGAGGGCCCGGCCGACGGCCGGAATGATTTCGGCAGGATCTTCCACCCTTTCCGCGTAGGCGCCCAGTTCCCGGGCGATGTTGCTCAAATTGGGAATGGGCAGGTCGGTACCCATGAAGCGTCCGCCGAAACGTGTAATCTGAGTTTGCCGCATGTTGCCGAAAAAACCGTTATGGGAGACCACGCACAGCATGGGAATGTCATAGGCGGCAGCCGTGGCGATTTCCTGCAACGTCATCATCATGGCGCCGTCGCCGATCAGGCACACGACCACCCGGTCCGGCAGGGCGACCTGCACCCCTAAGGATTCCGGGTATTCCGAGCCCAGGGGGTGCCAGCCGCCGGTGGAACAGGTGTGGGCCAGGGCTTCAAAACCGTAATTAAACCAGGAACACGTGCTGCCCGATACCGCGGACACGATGGCATTGCGCGGCAGGGCCCGGCGAAGGTCGCGGAGCAGGCGCGGCCACAGGATGGGGGCCTGGTCCGAGGTCTCGAGGGGGGCCAGGGATTCCCGCCATTGCTTTTTGGCCTGCATTAACTGCTGAATCCAGGGGACTTCTTCCAGCGGTCTGCGGTCGATATTGCGCTTTTTGACCTCTTCCAGAAGGTCCTGGAGAACCGTGCGGGCATCGCCGAAGATGCCCTGAGTTACCGGATAGATCTTGCCGATCTCGGTCGGGTCGATATCTATCTGTATGATCTGGACCCCCTCAGGCACCACCTCATGTCCGAACATCCGGGTGGTGAATTCTCCGAAGGTGCATCCCACCGCCAGCAATACATCGGCGCTTTGCATGGCCTGGAGGGACCAGGGCGTTGAGGCCAGTCCCACCGCACCCAGGGCCAGAATGTGATCTTCGGGTATAAGTCCCTTGTTGTCCCTGCTGAAAGCCACGGGCATGGCCAGGTGTTCGGCCAGTTCCAGAAGGACCTCCTGGGCCTGGGACCACACCGCGCCGCCTCCGGCCAGGGCCACGGGTCTTTTTCCTGCCAGCAGTATGTCGGCGGTCCTCCGGATGGATTCGGATGTGGCCCGCGGCGCCGTCTCCACGGGGTACCTCTTGCGGGACAGCACCTTGTCGTCTATCTGGGCCGAAAGGATGTCTTTGGGTATTCCCAGATAAACCGGCCCCCTTCGTCCCGAGAGGGCGACGTTGAAAGCTTTTTGTATGCTTTCCACCAGCCGGTCTATGCGCTCGACTCTGATGGCCAGCTTGGTCACCGGTTTGAACACGGCCACTGAGTCCAGGTCGTGGTGAAGAGAAGTGCCCAGGCCAAGGTGCTCGGTGCCGGATTCGATACAGATGAGCAGGCTTGAGGTGGATGTGTAAAAGGCTTGCCCAACACCGGACAGGCAGTTGGTTGACCCGGGTCCGGGACTGACGAGGCAAACGCCCAGTGCCCGCGTGGCGCGCGCATAGCCATTGGCCATGTACATGGCGCCCTGCTCATGCTGGCTCTGGATATAGCGGACTTCGCGGTCATGGTAGAGAACATCCATGATGGGAAGCACGGCGCTGCCTGAGACACCGAAAATATGCTTGGTTCCTTCCATCTTGAGCGCCTTGACGAGAAGTTGTGCACCGGTTAGTTCCATCTTTTCCTCCTGTAGAATGAGCTTAACAGATTATTGCACCGCACTCGCGTACTGAAAGTGAAGCGATGAAGCGGATTTATTTTTGCGCGAGCCCTAAAGTAGTGGCTGAATATAAAAAAAGATGATCCGCATGTCAAGGGAAAAGCCGGCCGGCAATTTTTTATTGACATCCACGTGCCGCAATTATAAAGTAAAAGCGTTTAAGATCAGATTGAGGACTTTTTCTTTCCGCTCAGTGGCTCAGGCAGTATTTTTCAGGGGGTTTTTCAGAGTTATCCAGGCAGGGCCGGTGCGCGGCGCTGCCTTTTTTTTCGCAAGCACGGAGGAGGATGTGGCAAGCTACGACATCATCGGACACAGCCCGCCCAGAATTGACGGCATCGACAAGGCAACCGGACGCGCGGAATTCTCAGGGGACATCCGCCTGCCGGGCATGCTTTGCGGGGCCATTCTGCGAAGCCCGCATCCGCACGCCCGCCTGGTAAAAATTGATGTCTCCCGGGCGGAAAAACTACCGGGGGTAAAAGCGGTGATTACCGGCAAGGATACGGCAGGCATCCGGTATGGAACCCTTGCCACCATGATGCTGCCGGCAGACGAGCACCCTCTGGCGGAAGATCGCGTGCGTTTTGTGGGCGCCGAGGTGGCGGCTCTGGCTGCCGTGGACGAGGAAACGGCCCGGCAAGCCCTGGAGCTGATCGCGGTGGAATACGAGCTGCTGCCGGCTGTTTTCAATCCTGATGAAGCCCTGCAGGCGGATGCGCCGCGTTTGCACGAAATCGACTTCAGCACGGTCTCGGGTGATCCGCGCCATAAAAATCTCAGCGGGCGGACTTTCCTGGAAATCGGAAACGTCGAGCAGGGTTTTGCCGCGGCGGATTACGTCCGGGAAGATGAATATCAGACTCAAGTCACGGCCCACTGCGCGTTAGAACCCCACCTCGCCGTGGCCAGTTACGAACTGTCGGGCAAGCTGAACATGTGGCTTTCCAGCATGGGGGTCTTCTACAAGCGCAAGGCGCTGGCCGCCAGCCTGGGACTTCCCACCGGTCAGGTCCGCATACACAAAACTTACGTGGGCGGCGCCTTCGGTGGAAAGATCGCCTTGTATTCCTACGAGTTTTGTGCCGCCATGCTCTCCATGCGTACCGGACGGCCGGTGCAAATCGGGCTGTCCAGGGAGGAGGTTTTTTCCACCACGCGACAGCGGCATCCAATGAATATTACGGTAAAGACCGGGGTCAGGAAAAACGGCCGGATCCTCGCTCAGGACATAAAGGTGGTGGCGGACAACGGCGCCTACCGGAGCACGGGTCCTCTGGTGGTATTTCTCGCCCATCAGTTCAACACGCCCGTCTACCGGGTGCCCAACTACCGTTACGAGGGTCTGGCCGTTTACACCAACAACCCCATGCGCGGCCCCCAGCGGGGTCATGGCGCGCCCCAGATTCGATTTGCCGTTGATTCGCAGCTGGACACGATTTCCAGGCAACTGGGCCTTGACATTGCCCAGGTGATGCTCAAAAACGTCCGGCATAAGGGCGAAGTGCTGTTCAACGGAGATGTGCTCGACAGCTGCGGACTGGAGGAATGTGTGACCCGGGCGGCTTCCTATCCGGGTTGGCGGAACCGGGAAGATCCCTCCGCGCCGTCACCATGGACCCGGGGCCTGCGGACGTCCCGTTCCGAAAAGGCGGCGCGGCCCGGTCAGGACGGCGGGCATCGGAAAGGCACGGGCATATCCCTTTGCTGCATGTTCAACGGGGCGCCCATCTACCCGTTTGCCTCGGCCGCGACAGTCAATCTGGCCGATGACGGCGGCATCACCCTGTTTACCGGAACCACCGAGATGGGCCAGGGGACCGAAACCCTCATGGCACAGATTGCCGCGGAGGAATTGGGCGTTCCGATCGGTGCGGTGCGGGTGGTGTCGGGAGATACGGAGCTTTGCCCGGTGGACATGGGCAATTACTTGAGCGGTGGGGCTTTTGTGACCGGCAACGCGGTGCGCGCGGCCGCCGCGGATGCCAGAAACCAGCTGCTGCAGGTGGCTTCCCGGCAGCTGGAGGCCGCCGCCGTAGATCTTGTCATCAAAGACGGCCGGATCTTTGTAAAGGGCAGTCCGGCCCGATCCCTGTCGGTTTCAGAGGCGGTTCTGGCCAGCCTGCAAAAGCAGGACGGCAATCCGGTGGTGGGGCGGGGTTTCGTCCGCAGCGTGCCCTATGCCGAGCGCTATCCGGATGTGTCTGCCGGGAAAGGCCGCTATACCAATGCCTACAGCTTTGCCGCGCAGGTTGCCGAGGTGGACGTGGATGTCGAAACCGGAAGAGTCCGGTTGCTGCGGGCGGACACCATTTATGACTGCGGGTATCCGCTGAACCCGGCCTTGTGTGTCGGGCAGGTGCAAGGATGTGTATCCATGGCCCAGGGCCAGGGGTTGACCGAGGAGGTAATACTTGACCGGGGCCGGGTCCTCAATCCCTCGTTCGGGGCCTATGGGCTGCCGTGCGCCCTGGATGCCGTCGGCAACCGGGTGGATTTTGTCGAAAGTATTGAGCCGCGCGGGCCCTATGGCGCCAAGGAGATCGGCGAAGGCGCGGTGGCGGGCATGATGGCGGCCATCGGCAACGCCGTTTACGATGCGGTGGGGGTGAGGATCAACACGCTGCCCATCACGGCCGAGAAAGTGCTTGAGGCCCTGGAGCGGTCGGGGAAAGAACCCTTTTGAGGTCCGGGAAAAATATTCTTGCCCCCTTGACAGAAAAATATTCATGTTTAATATTCTGTGATTAATGCTGTTGTAATACATTGAAGTCACGTCGGTAAAAAAAAATCTCTTGACTTGGACCCATGTTTTGTTGTTTTAGTCTACACTTTTCTTTTACGTTCATTTTAAATTTAATATAAAACTGCCTGACATCCTTATCCGGAGAACGGGCACGGACCACATGAAAAGCAGGAGGTATGGATATGAAAAGACCCGCAACAGTGCGCAATGCTTCGATTATTTTTCTTGCAATATTGGGGTTTCTCTTTTTGCAGGGGCCTGTCCCGGTTTTTGCCAGAGACAACGTAGACGATGCCAGCCGGCCCGATCGTCTGGTTACCATGGCGGCGGAATACCCGGGGATTGAAGTTCCCCCCGACGAGGATGTCAGTTTCGGCCTTTCCTTTTACAACAAGGGAAAGTCCGGCGAAGATGTGAAGGCCTGGATCGCGGAGCAGCCCGAGGGATGGAACGCCAGCATTAAAACCTACAAGTTCAACGTCCTGGGTGTGCACATTCCTTCCGGGGATGACAAACGGCTCAATTTCGAAGCGGGGATGCCCAAGGATGTCAAGCCCGGAGAATATAAGGTGCGCATTGATGCGCAGACCCCGGATGCCCGGTTTAAGATGTCCCAGACGATCGTCATCAAAGTGAAGGCCAAAGAGCAGGGGGAAAAGAAATCCTCGGGCGTAAAACTGATCACCTCATATCCGCAGCTTCGCGGCCCTTCGGATGGCAAGTTTGAATTTTCCGTGGATGTGGACAACAAGCTGGACAAGGATGCGGTTTTCGATCTGTTTGCCCAGGGTCCTGCCGGCTGGGAGATCAACTTTAAGCCGGCCTACGAAGACAAGTACATATCCAGCGCCAGGGTGAAAGCCGGTCAGAGCCAGACGGTGGCCGTGGCGGTGAAGCCTGCCCTGGACGCCAAAGCCGGTGAATACCCCATCAATGTCCGGGCAAATTCCACCGAAGCCAACGACGAGGCCAAATTGATGATCGCTTTATCCGGCACGTACGGCATCGAGGTGGGCACTCCCAGCGGCCTGCTGTCCCTGGACGCGCGGCAGGGGAAAACGGCCAACATGTCCTTTTACATCAAGAACACCGGCTCGGCCCCCAATAATGATATTAAGTTTGTATCCTTCAAGCCTGAAAACTGGAAAGTCGAATTTGTGCCCGCAACGATCGCCAGCATCGCGCCCAACGAGCTCAAGCAGGTGGAGCTGAATATCACGCCCCATGAAGAGGCCCTGGTGGGCGACTATTCGATCAACGTGAAGGTTGACGGCGAAAGGGCTTCCAAAAACATGGAGTTCCGGGTCACGGTGAAAGCTTCCACCGCATGGGGCTGGATCGGCATCGGCATTATCCTGGTGGTTATCGGCGGTCTTATGGGTTTATTCCGTTTTTTAGGAAGGCGCTAAAATGAATACAAATCCGATCATTGAAACCGAGGAGTTGACCAAGGTGTACAATGGCCAGGTTGCGGTGGATCATCTGACCATCAGTATCATGGAGGGGGAGGTTTTTGGTTTTCTGGGCCCCAACGGCGCCGGCAAGACCACCACGCTGCTGATGCTGCTCGGCCTGACCGAACCCAGCAGCGGGAAAGCCCGGGTGCTGGGAGTGGACCCGACCAGGGATCCGATCAAAGTAAAGGGTCTTATCGGTTATCTACCTGAAAATATGGGATTTTATAATGATCTGAACGCCCTTCAGATGCTCGGCTATATTGCGCAGTTAAACAGTCTGACCACTGACGTGGCCGATGAGCGCATTCACCAGGCCCTGGTCAATGTCGGTCTGGACAAAGAGATCGAAAAAAAGATCGGCGCCTATTCGCGCGGCATGCGCCAGCGGCTGGGCATTGCCGAGATGCTCATCAAGGATCCGAAGGTTGTCTTTCTGGATGAGCCGACGCTGGGCCTGGACCCGGATGCCACCAACCGCATGATCGAATTGATCGAGTCTCTCTGCCGGGAGCGGAACATGACGGTGCTGTTATCTTCCCACATGCTGCATCTGGTGCAGAAAATATCCCACCGGGTGGGCATCATGATTAAAGGCCGGATGGTGGGCAGCGGCACCCCGGACACGCTGGCCATGGAAAAGCTGGGCGTGGGTCCGAACAAGTATTCACTGGAGGAAATCTACATGAAGTTTTTTCAGGAGGTATAAGCCGTGAGTGGTATCAAAACCATTTTTAAGAAGGAACTTGCAGATCATTTCAGCAGCTATCGGTTCGTCATCCTTTTTGCCGTGATTGCCATGGTCAGTCTGATCATGGCCTACATGGCCGGGTTGAACATGAAAAAGGACCTGGAGAGCGTGGCCAAGCCGCAGTTTGTCTTCCTGATGCTTTTTACCACCTCCGGCGCGATGTTTTCCCTGGTGCAGTTTGTTGCTTTTTTCGGGCCGCTGATCGGGTTGATTTTAGGTTTTGACACCATCAACCGGGAACGGAACGAAGGCACCCTGAGCCGGCTGCTTTCTCAGCCCATCTACCGGGATGCCGTGATCAACGGGAAGTTTTTAGCCGGTGTTTTCATCATTGCCATCATGATGGTATCCATCGTGCTGGTCATCACCGGGCTGGGCCTGAACATCGTGGGTGTGATTCCCGGCATCGAGGAGTTCTGGCGCATTTTCATTTATCTTCTGATCAGCATCATTTACATATCTTTCTGGCTGGGGGTCGCCATGCTTTTTTCGATCCTGTTTCGCAGCGTGGCCACATCGGCCCTGGCGGCGCTTGCGCTCTGGATTTTCTTTTCCTTTTTTGTCTCCCTCGGTGCCAATGTGGTGGCCAGCGCGCTGACGCCCGATGCCTCGGAGTCGAATCCGGAGGCGATCATCCAGCGGGCCAGAATCAGCCAGGCGATTGCACTGATTTCCCCGATGGAACTTTACACGGATTCGACGGCCACGATCATTGACCCCATGCGCAAAACCACCCGGTCTTATTCCCATATGAGAATGGGGTTGATGGAGCAGCTTTCCATTTCCCGCTTTTCAGGTCCGCTTTCGCTGGGGCAAAGCGTTCTGATTGTTCTGCCCTACATGATATCCCTGGTGGCCATTACACTGATATGCTTTGCCATATCCTACGCGGTGTTTATGCGCCAGGAAATCAGGTCGCTGTAACCGTGGGGTAAGGTCCTACCGGGCCTTTGATTTTTCGAAGCCATGCTCTGCGAGCGTGGCTTCTTTTTCATATATCCTTCCAGATAAAGTTTTTGGACTGCGTTATCAGTCGCCCTCCTTCGACAACGTACCAACTGTACGCCTTACTCAGGGGGGCTCCTTCTATCCTTGCCAAAAAAACTATCTGAAAGTCTATAACTGCATTTCTTTTGCCGCGGCGCGGGTTTTTTTCCGGCCGGGAGGAAAAGGCAGCCTGGAGGTGTTGCATGTCACCAAGCAAAGTCGAGGTTTTACGAGAGCAAAAAGAAAAATTAAAATCAGGCGGCGGAGCAGAAAAGATACAAAGCCAACATGAAAAAGGCAAGCTCACGGCCCGGGAACGATTGAACCTGCTGTTTGATAAAAACAGTTTCGTGGAAGTCGGCCTTTTCGTGAAACATCGATGCACGGATTTCGGCATGGCCGGGATTGAAGCGCCGGGGGAGGGCGTCGTTACCGGATATGGAACGATAGACGGCAGACGGGTGTTTGCCTACGCGCAGGACTTTACGGTCATCGGGGGGTCTTTGGGCCTCATGCATGCTGAAAAAATCGTGAACGTCATGGACATGGCCTTGAAAATGGGGGCGCCCGTTATCGGCCTGAACGACTCGGGGGGCGCCCGGATTCAGGAGGGCGTCGACGCTTTGAGCGGCTACGGTAAAATATTTAAAAGAAACACCATATCTTCGGGAGTTATCCCCCAGATCTCGGCCATCATGGGACCCTGTGCCGGCGGCGCCGTGTATTCGCCGGCGATCACCGATTTTATTTTCATGGTGGACCAAACCAGCCAGATGTTCATCACCGGACCCCAGGTCATTCAAACCGTCACCGGAGAGGAAATCAGCGCCGAAGCGCTCGGCGGCGCCCAGACCCACAACACCGTCAGCGGCGTGGCCCATTTCAGGAGCGTCAACGATACGGCCTGCATTCAGGACATAAAAAGATTGTTAAGTTTTCTGCCTTCCAACAATCTGGAAAAACCCCCTGTCGTTGAAACCCCGGATGATGTCAACCGGATTGACGAAGGGTTGGATGAGATCGTTCCGGAAAGCCCGAGCAAGCCCTATGATATGAAAAAAATTATTAAATCCCTGGCCGACAGCGGGGACTTTTTGGAAGTTCAGTCCGGTTATGCCAAAAATATCATTATCGGATTTATCCGCATCGGCGGCGCAACTGTCGGCGTGGTGGCCAATCAGCCCATTGTGCGGGCAGGCTGCCTTGACATCAATTCATCGGACAAAGGCGCCAGGTTCATCCGGACCTGCGATGCCTTTAACATTCCCCTGCTGAACCTTGTCGATGTCCCGGGATTTCTGCCCGGAAAGGGCCAGGAGCACGGCGGGGTTATTCGCCATGGGGCCAAAATGCTGTTTGCCTATTCCGAGTCCACCGTTCCCAAGGTGACTTTAATTATCCGGAAGGCTTATGGGGGCGCCTATATCGGGATGTGCAACAAGGAACTGGGGGCCGATGCCGTTTTGGCCTGGCCGAGCGCCGAGATTGCCGTCATGGGTCCGGATGGGGCCGCGAATGTTATTTTTAAAAAGCAGATTCAGGCCGCCCCGGACCCGCAAGCCGCAAGGGGGGAAAAAATCGATGAATACAGGGATAAGTTCTCCAACCCTTACATCGCCGCGGCCAGGGGCTATATTGATGATATCATAGAGCCCAGATTCACCCGCTCCAGGCTGTCGGCCTGCTTTGCAATGCTGTCCACCAAAAAAGAAAGCCTGCCGCCCAAAAAACACGGGAATCTGCCGGTCTGAGGTGGGGTTCGTCTCGCCGTAAACCCTTGTGCGGCTTTGCCCGGCACAAAAATTGCTTATTTCTGTATCGAACACGCTATTATATAAGGTTTCGTTCCCTTGTTCTGTAAGGGCGCGCGCAAAATACCGGAGCAGTTTATATGAAAATAACCATTTTCATCCTTCGTTGTGCCCG
>JAUYIZ010000224.1 GCA_030688615.1 Desulfobacterales bacterium
AGCCCCCAAGGTTTAGACAGGATCAACAGGATTTGCAGGATTTTTTTACAAAATATCTTGTCGATCCAGTTAATCTTGTCAAAAAGTTTTTGCGTTTATGTCCAAACATTTTGAGCTTATTAGTATTTACCGGTAACTGGAGGCCTCTTATGCCGGAAAAGACAAAAAGAAAGATCCATCCCCAAACACTTCAAGCCGGGCTGATTTGTCTTTTGCTGGTTCTGGCCGGAGCCTTCGCCTACCGGCAGATACTTGCCAATGACTTCGTCAACTTTGACGACACGGTCTATGTCATCGAAAATCCCCACGTGCGGGCCGGGCTCACAAAAGAATCTGCGATTTGGGCCCTGACGACCTTTCGCGGGAATTTCTGGATGCCCGCGACCTGGCTGTCTTTCATGGCCGACCACCAGCTTTACGGGCTGAACCCGTCCGGTTTTCATTTGACCGGCCTGATCTTGCATCTGGCCAATGCAGCGCTTGTCTTTGTATTATTGAATAATATGACGCAAAAACTGTGGCGCAGCGCTTTTGTGGCGGCACTGTTCCTGCTGCACCCCCTTCATGTGGAATCGGTTGCCTGGGTTGCCGAACGTAAGGATGTTTTAAGTACTTTTTTCGGGCTGAGCGCAATCTCTATGTATGCCGCTTATGCCCGGCATGCCGATGGTTCCGGAAGATATGCGGGCGCTCTTGTTTTTTTCGCCTTGAGCCTGACGGCCAAGCCGATGCTGGTGACACTGCCCTTTATCCTCCTGCTGCTGGACTTCTGGCCCCTGAAACGCTTTCCAGCGCAACACGGACCCGATGACGCGACCGCCGCCTCGGCAGGGGTCCGGAAACCCCGGACTTGGCAGGCGGGTTTTGGTTCTTTGCTGCGGGAAAAAATTCCTTTTTTTGGACTTTCAGCCGCCGGGAGCCTGGTCACCCTCTATGCGGGCTGGCGCTGGGACAGCCCGGATATTTTTCCGGCGCTGTCCTTTCCGCTGCGCATCTTCAACGCCTTGTATGCCTACGCGGGATATATTCAGAAAATGTTCGCGCCGGCGTATCTGGCTGTTTTTTATCCCCGGCCCCGCATGTTGTCCGGCTGGACAGCGGCCGGTATCGGGGTCGCGGTCTGTGTCGTCACGGCGGCAGCGGTTCGGGGCGCGCAACGGTATCCCTACGGCATTGCGGGCTGGCTGTGGTACCTGGGAACGCTTGTCCCGGTCCTCGGGCTGATACCGACCGGCCCCTACGGCATGGCCGATCGCTTCACGTACGTCCCCTTGATCGGACTGTATATCGTGATTGCCTGGGCTGTGCCGGATCTTTTGGACCGGTGGCGCTTTAAAAAATATTTTATGGCCCTTTCCGCCGGGGTGCTTCTGTCCGGCCTGATGTTCCAAACGGTTGCCCAGGTCGCGGTCTGGCAAAACAGTATCACCCTTTTCAGGCATGCCGTCCGGGTCACTCCGGACAATCTGGTTGCGCTGAACAACCTGGGGGCCGCTTATGCCGAGAAAAGACGGTACGATGAGGCCGTTTTCCGCTATCTTGAGGCCCTCCGGATTGAACCGGATTATTTTATTGCCCGGGTCAACCTGGGGGCCGCCCTGGCCGGAAAGGGAAAAGACGGGCAGGCGATCCTCCAGTACCGTGAAGCCCTTCGATTGCGGCCCGATTTTGCCGGGGCCCATTACAACCTGGCAGACCTGTTAATGCGCACGGGGGACATTATCGGCGCGATCTGCCATTATAAAAAGGCCCTGACACTGAAGCCGGATTTCCTGGAAGCCGGGGAAAAACTGCAAAAGGCCCTGCGGATGCAGGAGAAACCCGGGGTGTGTCCGGCGTAAGCCGGGGATGGACACGAGGAAAATTCTGTCTGCGAACCGCAACGGCGGGTGCATTCCCCGCAGCTTGCTGCGGGGAACTTCAAAGGCGGGAAAGGACTTCTTTGACCTTTCCATCGTGGGGGGCAAGTTCCAGGGCCTTTTGTAAATATTTTCCGGCCAGATCGGTTTTTCCCTGCAGCAGGTAAAGAAATCCCAAGTTCTTATATCCTTCAGGCATTTCCGGGTGCAAGCGGATCACCCGGTTGAAATCTTCCAGGGCCTCGGGCGTTTTGTGGAGCAGGGCATAAGCTTTCCCCCTCAGATTGTAAGCGGGGCCGAAGCCCGGGACCCGGTCGATGCACCGGGAGGCGGCCTCAATGGCCGCGCTGAACCTTGCCTGGTCAAAAAGCGGGCGGGCTTCCATCTGGTAATAAATTTTTGTGGCTTCCTGCCAGTTGTCCATTGAAATTATTTCTTTGCGGTAGGCAAAGTGAGAGACATGGAAAAAAAGGACCAGCAGCAAAAAGGCCGGAAAGATGCGCCGGATTTTTTTATGCCGGATCATTTCTATGACGGAAAAAACAGCATGAGCGGCAAAAAGACAGATGTAAGGGGCTGCCGGGGTGCGGTAACGGGACTGCATTAAAAACACCATGCCGGATACCAGGTAAACCAGGGGGACGGCGTAAAACAAAAAGCGGAATTTTATCCGGTCCAGGGAAAGGATCATGCCCAGGATACCCAGGGATACCATGACCCCGTAGCGCAGGAACGGATAGAAAAGGGTCGCCTTATATTCCTTGTACGCCGAAGCGATAAAGTGCATTTCATAGTCATTAAAAAAATAAAAAAACTTTTTTCCCTGGCGGATAAAATAGGCAGCGGGGTTTTGAAAAATGTCCGAAAGGGCCTGTTGCACCCAGAATTTTGACGCTTGGGAAGGAAGCAGTTTTTTCCCCATTTTGCGGGAAGCGGTTTTTCTGAACAGCACATGGGCGTAATCGGGCTCGCCGGCCGTTTCATCGATGAACCCTTCGTCGGGGATGGCGGCCCCTTCGAGGGCTGAAGCGCCGTTTGCATTTCCATGATAAAATACCTTGCCGGCATCTGCGGTAACCAGGATAAGATCTTGAAATTGAATATAGTTTCGCAGCGTGACGGGCAGGACCATGAGCAGGGCCGCAAAACCGTACAACAGGGTAAGCCGCAGTCTTTTATAAAAAGCGAACCTTTCCTTGAAATGCACCCAGAGCCAGAAAACCGCAAGGGGCACAAACAAGAGAAAACTGGGTTTGGTGATGATGGACAGCCCGGTAAAAATACCCGCGTAAACCAGATAGGGCCCCGGTGCCCCCGGGATGGCAGAGGCGATTTTTTCCTTGGCTGCAAGCAAAAAAATAACAGCCAGGATATTAAAAAAGAGCACGAACACGGTGGGTTCCAGGGTGGACTCAAGCACGATCAGATTGCCGTAGGCCGCATACATCAGCGCAGCCAGCAACCCCACCTCTTTTCTGAAAGCCCTGCTGCCCGCGGCATAGAGCAGGAGACTGTTCACCGCCCCGACAAAGGCCTGTATGAATTTGACAAAAGGCCAGCTGATGTTAAAAAGATATTTCAGCAACGTCAGCAGATAAAGGTAAAATGGGCTCAAATCCACCAGACGTTCCCCGATGCCGGCGCCTGCGGCCAGTTTTTCGGCAAAAAAAGGATATTTGTAGAAAAGGACAGGCTCGTCCAGCTGAATCAAAAAAAAGATCCTGAGCCCGATCGCAAACAGAAAAACAAATAGGTAAGATATATAGTCCTGGTTGGGTTTCATGTCTTAATCACCTTGGCTATTTCATCACAGGACCATGTAAATTGCAATCTTCCTTTTGAACCACCGGGGCGGGTTTCGGCGTCGGTCCATATCAGCGTCTTGAAAATACCGGCCGGATGTGGTAGGGCATTGAACCGCAACAGGGAGTGCATCCCCCGCAGCTTGCCGCGGGGGATCTTCGGCATGTTTATGAAAATAACTATAAAGAACAAGTGTTTAATTGATGATCCCCTGAAAAAAAGCCCGGTCACATGGAGCAGGGTCCTGGTGCGTACAGCCGTTGTTCTGGTGGGAGTCCTGGTGTTGGTTTGGGCCGTAAATTATTGGCGTTCCGCGCAAAACTTCCGGCAGGGGCGCGCTCTTCTGGATGACGGGAAAGTCGTTGATGCGATTACTTTTTTTGATCGAACCCTGCATGCCTACACCCCGTTTAATCCCTACGTGGAAAACGCGGCGCAGCAGCTCTGGGAGATCGCCGAGCAGGCCCGGGAAAAAAAAGATATCCGGATGGCCCTGATTGCCCTGGAAACCATCCGGCAGGGGTACTATGCGTCACAGAGCTTCTATCTTCCAGGCCGGCAGTGGATCCGGCGGGCAGACGCAATGATTTTTCGCCTCAGCGGCACCGCCGGTCCGGAAAACAACCCGGCCGCCCCGAACGTTTTCTGGAGCGTTGCGGTCCTGGTGGGTTTTCTGGGCTGGATCTGCGCGGTTGTCTGCTTTATCGCAAAAAGTTTCGGCGGGGCAGAAAACTTCAGCTTCAAGTCCCGCCGGACCGCGCTTTTTGCGGTCGCCGGCGGCATATTTTATGTGCTATGGATTCTGGGAATGATGAAAGCCTGAAAGAATTTTCTCAACCTGAGCAAAGGCCTGATCCACGCTGATGGCCGACATGCACCTGGGATCCTGACAGGTTGTTTTCCGGTGATTGTAGGCCGTGAGACAGGGGCTGCAGGATAACCCGGCGAAAAGGCTGACGGCCTGATCGCCCAGGGGCCCATAAAGGGCCGGTGTTTCAGGGCCGAAAAAGACCAGGCTGGGGGTCCGGGTGAGGGTGGCGAAATGAGCCGGCCCGCCGTCTGCCGTGATCAGCAGGCTGGATTGGGCAAAAAGCGCCAGAAGCTCTGAAACGCTTGTTTTTCCTGCCAGTGAAACACAGCGTTCTTTCCCCGTTTCCCCCAGTATTTTTTCAGCAGGGTCGATTGCATCGGAAAGGCCCACGATAATGATGACCGCATCGAACCCTTGCAGGATCCGTCTTGAAAGTTCAACGTAATTTTCAAAAGGCCAGGCCCGGATCGGAAGGAGCGTGCCGGCACTCGGATTTAACAAAATCAAATGTTTTGCCTTTTTCACTGCCGGGCACAAGGCGATGAGGCGCTGGAGGACAGCCGCCTTTTCTTCCGGGCCGGCAATGTGCCCGGGCAGGGGCAGGGGCCCTGAAATGATTTCCTTTGCCAGGGGCCTTTCGGTCCCGTGCGCGAGGGATTTAACCATGGCAAGAAAATTTTTTGACATGTGCTGATGGGGGGTATACATCACCGGGTGGGTCATGAGGCTGCCCCGGTAAAGCCCTTCCATGTGATACCGGTGGTAGCCGGCGCGAACCGGGGCGCCGGAAAGGGTTGCAAGCAAGGCGGAAAACCGGGAAAAGAGCTCCAGATCGAATACCACGTCGATTTTTAATCTTCGCAGGTCCCGCAGCGCCTTTACAGTCGAGCGGATAAAAGCCAGGGCGGAATGTATGGAAATGGTATAAACGTGATGCGGGGGCATGATGTTTAAAAGGTCTACGGAGAAGCGGTTTTCCTTGAAAATTAAAAAATACAGCTCGGCTCCCGGATGCCGCTCGAGGATATATTTCATGGCCGGATAGGCAAGGATTGCACTGCCCATCTCCGAAAGCTCAATGAAAAGTATTCGCTGGACCGGTCGGGCCGGCAAAGACCCGGCCGCGGTTTTTTTCAACAGCCAGCAACCGATTGACATTACCAAACAGGCGGGAATTCCCGCATACCGGTCTATGGCGCGCACAAGTCCGATCTTCATGAGACAAGATTCCTAAATTTTACTGTATACCTGTACCGCAGCGAACATCATGACAAACCCGGATATATTGTCAAGAAAAAATCATCCCCTCAGGGTCCCGGCAGCCGGGGCGGTTAATTTTTTCACGGGCCCTTAAAGCTTGTAGCACCCAGAATATTATGATATGTATGGATTCGTACGGTTTCCAGACGAAGCGCTGCTCCTGTTCTGTCCATGATAAAATGGCAACATTTAAAAAAGGAGGAGTAAATCATGAGAATCCAACCGAAAAGAATCGTTTGCGCCATTGATTTTTCAGATGTTTCCAGGCGAATTCTTTCCTATGGAATCATACTGGCCAGGGAATTTAAAGCCGCCCTTTATGTGTGCCACGTCATCGATCTGCCACCTGCCGGCATTTATGGTGAAATCTATATCGAATCGCTTGTCGACACGCTAGAACAGGTGAAAAAAATTAAGGATTATGCCCATAAACAGATCGGGCAACTGATCGGCAAACAGGAAATCAAATGGGAGCCGGTCGTCTTGGTCGGCTCGACGGCCGAAGAAATATCCCGTATGGTGGAGGAAAAGGGAATTGACCTGGTGATCGCTGCGACGCATGGCCGGGCCAAATTAAAACGCCTGATCCTCGGCTCGGTGACGGAACGGCTGTTGAGGACGCTGACCTGCCCGCTGCTGGTCGTGGAAAGTTCTGAAGCCCCTGTCACTTTGCCCAGTGAACCGGGGGTCAGCTTCAGGAAGATTCTGGTGGGGTACGATTTTTCAAGTAATTCGGACATGGCGCTGCAGTACGGACTCAGTCTGGCGCAAGAATTTCAATCCGAGCTCCATCTGGTCCATGTGATCGAACCTGTTTTGGATAAAAGCCTGAAACAGAAGGAAAAAGAGGAAGAAGAAATCCGGCGGAGCCTCTATGACGGCCTGAAGGCGCGGATGGAAAAGATGGTCCCGGAAGAGGCTCCCAACTGGTGCAGCCTGAAGATAGAGCTGATCAGCGGCAAACCCCACGAGGAGCTCATTCACTATGCGCTCACCCGGCAGATGGGCCTGATTGTTTTAGGGATCCGGGGCCGCGGTCTGCTTGAAACGCTGCTGCTTGGATCCACCACGGACCGGGTGGTCCGGAGGGCTCCCTGTCCGGTGCTTTCCGTCTGGCCGGACGGTGATAAACAGTGAAATAGAGGTCATGTCCATGGAACTTATGGCGCAGGTTTTAGAACTGTTGGAAAAAAAGGAACCCTTTTGTCTGGCAACGGTGGTGGCGTCATCGAAACCTGCCGTTTTGCCGGGCGCAAAACGCATCATCCGGCAGGATGGCGCCATAACGCCGGCGTCCGGCACAGCGTGGTCCAGCGACCTGGCTTCTTTGGCATTGGACGCCCTCCGAAAAAAAAAGAAAAGCATGGCCAGCATCGGCGGAGAGGTGGATGTTTTTTTCGATGTCGTCAGCGGCGAAGATAAACTTCTCGTCTGCGGGGCAGGGCACATTGCCGTTCCCCTGGCACGCTATGCCCGCGATACGGGTTTCAAGGTGACGATTCTGGATGACCGGCCGGATTTTGCCCATCCCTCCCGTTTCCCGGAGTGCGAGGTCATTGCCGAGGAATTCGTGCCGACCCTGCGTGAAATGTCATTGGGGACTTCCACCTACGTGGTGGTCATTACCCGGGGACATGAACACGATGCCGAATGCCTGCTGGAAATTCTGCCCCGTGAGACCGCCTATGTGGGTCTCATCGGAAGCCGGCGCAGGGTTCGTTTCGTGCTGGAAATGCTGGGCCACGAGGGCATTTCCCCCGGGCGACGGGAAGAGATTTTTACGCCCATCGGTCTTCCCATCGGCGCTGAATCCCCCGAGGAGATTGCTCTGTCCATTATGGCCGAACTGGTCTGCGTGCGGCGCAAGGGCCACGAACAGGCCCAGGTCCTGCGCAGCGCCACAGGAGAAGGAAAATAATGACCGATCAGGAGATTTATCAAAAAATCGGGAGCTTGAGCGCGCAGGGGGCCAAAGGTTGCCTGGCCACCATTGTCGATGCCCATGGTTCGACGCCCCGTGAGGTCGGCGCCAAGATGATTGTCTGCGTCGGCGGGGAGACTTACGGCTCCGTGGGGGGCGGTTGCGGCGAAAATGTGGTCCGCAGCGCTGCCCTGCGTGCGATTTTGAGCACCGGGAAACCGGAACTCGTCACGGTGGATCTGACCGATGATCTGGGAACCAAGGGCGGGGACGTGTGCGGTGGCAGGATGAAGATATTTGTCGAGCCGTTTTAGGAAGAGACCTTTGAAAAATGTCAAATTTTGTTGGAGTGCAAGGAAGGCGAAAATTTTAACCGCAAGAATACATTGAGTATTTTGATGATTAAAATTTGAGCCTGACACAGAAATCGGGCAAAATAGGGGGTTTTGCAAAGGTCTCGGGTAAGGAGTGTATTGTGGGCATACTCGAAGAGGCCATGCACCTGGTGGGCAAGCAGCTCGGGGGTGATTTAGAAACTCTGACCATTGAACGCGTCGTGGTGGGTCTGTTTTTTACCGGCGTGAAACTCTCCGACGGCAATGCCGGTCTCTGTTTTACGCCCATCAAAGACATCCCCCAGGCGGTCTGCTGCCCTACGTCCGCAGGGAGGATGTTCGATCCAAATCTTGTCAAGGGCATGAAGGCCGGAGAGCTGGCCGGGGCCCTGTCGTCCCCGGAGCCCATCAAAACCGCCGTGGCCATTGCCGCATTGAATGCCTTGAGCGCTGCCTGCTGGCAGCGCGGGTTCACCGGAAACTATGTCCTGCGGAAAAATATGGACGCGCAGGATGCCGTCCGGATGCCGCCCGAAACCTCGGTGGCGGTTGTGGGAGCATTTTTACCGACCCTGAGGGCCTTGAAATCCCGCGGCGGGACATGGTGGGTGATTGAGCAGGACCCCCGGACCCTCAAGGATGATGAAATGTCCCATTATGTGCCCGCAGACGCGTCAGAAGAGATCATTGCCCGGGCCGATGTGCTGATCATCACCGGAGTCACCCTGGTTAACCATTCCCTGGAAAAAATTCTTTCCGCCGCCAAACCCGGCGCGGAAATCGCCGTGATGGGCCCGACGGCCGGTCTGCTCCCCGAACCGCTGTTTCAGCGCGGGGTCCGGATTGTCGGCGGGGTGTGGGTGAAAAAACCGGACCTGCTTTTAGACGTCCTGGCTGCCGGCGGTTCGGGCTATCATTTTTTTGACACCCTGGCAGACCGCATCGTCATTGAAGCCCGGCAGTGAACGCGTGCCCGTCACGCACGTTCCTGGATCTTTACTATTTATTAACGAACAAAAAGGTGAAAAATGTCGAAATTTACCACCATAGGTAAAAGAGTTCAGCGCTTTGACAGCTTCGCAAAGGTCACCGGTGAGGCGAGTTACACGGCCGATCTCAGATGGCCCGGAATGCTTCGCGGCGTCATCCTGCGCAGCCCGCACCCCCATGCCCGGATTATCGGCATCGATTGCCGCAAGGCCCGATCGCTGCCCGGGGTGAAGGCCGTCGTTACGGCCGCGGACACGCCCAGAAGAAAGTACGGGGGTTACATCGCCGATGAATATCTCCTGGCGGTGGATCGTGTCCGGTTTTTCGGCGAAGAAATCGCGGCGGTTGCGGCCGTTGACAGGGAGACCGCGGACAAGGCGCGCGACCTCATTGAGGTGCAATACGAGCTTTTGCCGGCAGTTTACGATGTGTTTGATGCCCTGAAACCCGATGCGCCGACGATTGATAATATTGTCGGGAAAAATCTGGCGGAAAAGTATGACTTCAGGCGCGGGGACATTGAATCCGGATTCCTGCTGGCAGACTGTATTCTCGAGGATACCTTCCAGCTTCCCTCCGTAAGTCATTGCTGCCTGGAACCCACCACCTGCAGCGCAGTGCCGGAAAGCGGGGGAAAGCTGGTCGTTTGGGCGCCGACGGCCGCGCCTTTCATCATGCGCAATCAGATTGCCGGAGTGCTGGATATTCCACCTGCCGGAGTCCGGATCATACAGGCGGCCGTGGGAGGGGCTTTCGGCTCCAGGCACACCATCAAGGCCGGCATCCTTGTTGCCCTGCTGGCCAAAAAATCGGGCCGCCCGGTAAAGCTGACCCTGGAACGGGAGGAAGAGTTTTTAACTTCACGGCCGCGAATGGCCGCGGATATCCGCCTGCGCATGGGTTTTGCCAAGGACGGCGCCATCCTGGCCAAGAAGACGGAAATAACGGCCGATAACGGCGCCTACACCGCGGCAACGCCGCATCTGCTGGAAACCACCGCCCGGCGCGCAGACAACCTCTACCGCATAAAGAATATCGAGACCCATGTCCGGCTGGTGTACACCAATCGAACACCGTCCGGGGCTTTCCGGGGTTTCGGCAATCCCCAGATGCATTTTGCGCTGGAATCCATGCTGGACATGGCGGCGGTGCGCCTGGGGCTGGACCCGGTGGAAATAAGGCTTAAAAATGCGACGCATGTGGGTGACGTTACCGCCCATGGCTGGAAGATCAGCAGTTGCGACCTGACCAAGTGTATCAACACGGTGGCCGAAGCTGCCGGCTGGCGCAGCTATGCACCTGTACACGCGGGCAATAAAAAACGTGCCCTGGGAATGGCCTGCATGATTCATATTTCCGGACGGCGCCGGCCAGGCGCCTTTTCCGGTTCCAACGCCCAGGTGAAAATCACCGACACCGGCAAGGTCATCGTCATTTCAGGTGAGGCCGATGTGGGCCAGGGCTGCGGCAACGTATTCAGACAGGTCGCCGCTGAAACCCTCCAGGTGCCCCTGGATAAGGTGGAGATGGCTCCCCTGGATACGGATGCATGTCCTTTCGGCCTGGGCAGTTATTCGGACCGGGTCACCATTCTCGGCGGCAATGCCGTTTACCTTGCGGCCCTGGATGTCAAACAGCAGATCCTGGATCTTGCCGCGCGGCACTTTGAAACCACAGCGGACCAGTTGACCTGCGAGCAGGGGGTGATTCGTGGCCGGGCGCCGGACCAGCGCGTCGGCGTACTCGAACTGGCGGGCCGGCACCTCGGGGCGCAGGGCGGCATGCCCTTGATCGGAAAAGGAACCTACCAGCCCTCGGACGAGGCTTACGACCCTGCGACCCGGTATGGACACCTGGGGACGGCCTACACCTTTGCCGCCCAGGCGGCGGAGGTGGAAGTGGACCTGGACACCGGTCAGGTGAAAGTGCTGCAATTCATATCCGCCCATGATCTGGGCCAAGCTATCAACCCTTTGGCGGCGGAGGGGCAGGTGGAGGGTGCGCTTTCCCAGGGACTCGGCTATGCGCTCCTGGAGGAACAGTGCTTTGAAGACCGGCAGACACAGCCAATGAGCTTTTTGGAATATAAAATTCCCACCCTGCTGGACGTTCCATCGATCAGGGTGTTTCTGGTTGAATCCAATGAACCCAACGGCCCTTACGGGGCCAAGGGGGTGGCCGAGCCCGGGCTGGTTCCCACCGCACCGGCCATTGCCAATGCGATCTACCGGGCCACCGGGGCCAGGGTCACCAGCCTCCCCATCACGCCCACAAAAGTCCTGGAAGCCCTGGGAAAGGCAGGTCGTTAAAGCCCAACCGTGAACGGTCACAAATCCGCAAGATAAGGCAGGGTCTTCTCCAGGGCCTGCTCCATGGTGAAAAGGGGCCGGTAGCCAAAATCATTTTTGGCCCGCGAGATGTCGTAGTAATGACTCAGGGCCAGCTCGCTGGCCAGAAAGCGTGTGATGCGCGGCTCGCCCAGGCGAGGAAAGGTCCGGTGCACACATTCCAATACCGCACCGATGGCTCGCGCGCTCCGGAGGGAACAGCGCCTTTTTAGCGGCGGGATATCCAACCTGGCAAACAATGCACGCAGCCAGGGGTAAAGCGCCACCGGTTCATCCTGGCTGATAAAATACGCCGAACCGGCCACAGCGGATCCATGCCCAAGGGCATCGGCCGCCAGGATATGCGCCCGGGCCGCATCTTCAACGTAGGAAAAATCCACTTTATTTTTTCCATCCCCCACCTGAATAAACCTGCCCGTCCGTGCGCGGGCCAGGACCGCTACCAGCAGATGAGGGTCCCCGGGACCGAAAACAAGATGCGGACGCAGGGAACAGGTCAGCAGACGATTCCCGTTGGCCTCAAGGACGAGTTTTTCTCCCATGGCTTTGCTTTTTGCGTAGTGGCTTTCATAGCTTGCCGGGTAGGGCAGGGACTCGTCGCAGTTTTCCTGGGACGCATTGGCAAACACGACGCTCGGCGAACTCGTGTAGACAAGCTTGTCGACGCCCCGGGCCAGGCAGGCGTCCAGTACGTGCTGGGTGCCGCGGACATTGGGCCCGTTGAAGGCTTCCCAGGGGCCCCACATTCCCGTATTGGCCGCGGCATGGAAAACGGTATGGATGCCGGCACATGCCGATCGAACGGGTTCGGGCTCTCCCAGGTCCCCCGATATCAGCCTGACCCCGATTTTCCGAAGTTCCGGATAGTCACCGCGGGAAAATATGGCTACATCATCTCCCCGCGCCAGAAGCTGCCTGACAATGAAGCGGCCTAAAAAGCCGCCCCCCCCGGTTACCAGCGCTTTCATTTCAATTTCATCCTTGCCCATTGCGCCAGCTTGTGGCGTTGAATTTTGCTGTTGTGGCGTACATCCACCGGAAAGGGTCGGTCGTATATGAGAATATCCTTGATTTGCCGTGTGTGCGCATGCTTTTGTCCCAGTTCCAGAAGCTGGGCGACAAGGTCTTTTTTAAATCCGGCGGAAAGCGGTTTTTTATGCGGGCGGGGTTCCGCCAGAATCACCGGACGCTGGGCGCCGTATGGACCGATACCCACCAGTGCGGTCCTTTTGACGTCCGGATGATGATTAAAAATGGTTTCGCACTGCACCGGCGTCAGCAACCCGCCCGGAGTCTCCACGCGATGAACCATGCGGCCGCAGAACCACAAGCGCCCTTTGTCATCAAAATAGCCCAGATCGCCCATGCGGTGCCAGACGCCGGCCGGGGAATATATTTTACTTTCAGCGGTCTTTTGGGGACGGTTCAGGTACGCGCGGGAAACCGCAGGGCCCCTGGCGACGATTTCACCCATCCGGCCGTCCGGTAAGCTCAGGGCATCGTCCCAGTCCGGAACGGGTGCGTCCGTGATGGGAATAATGCGCACCACCGCCCGGGCAATGGGCCGGCCCACGCAAACCCCGGCGCCCCGGGCCGTGAGGGCTGCGGTCTCATTTATGATTTCCTCATGGCCGATATTGGTCAGGGGCAAGGCTTCCGTCGCCCCATAGGGGGTGTAGGCCCTGCCCCGGTCCAGAATGGAAACGAAGTCTTTGAGGATGTCCGGGGAAACTTCAGCGCCGAACATAAAAACATGTTTCACCGAGGGCAGGCGGATATGGCCGGCCCGGCAGTAGTCGGCGACCTTTTCCCAGATGATCGGCGAACCCATACTGTTGGTCACGCCGTGGGCATGGATGGCTTCCACCAGATAGGCCGGGTTGACCCGGGCGGTTCGACGGGGGTCCATATCCGGAACAACTGTTGTAACTCCCAGGGAAGGCATAAAAAGCGCAAATGCATAAAAAGCCGCCAGATGAACCTCGCCCGGGGTCATCTTCAAGTCGCTGCGCAGAGATTCAAGTATGGCGCCGGCCATACCGTGGGAATAGACCACGCCCTTTGGAATGCCCGTGCCGCCTGACGTAAAGGCGATCACCGCTTCATCGGCCGCGGTGGTATCGGCCACGGGGAAAGGTGTCTGACTGTTGGAACGGATGCTTTTTAGATCCGCGCCCCCCCAGAACCAGCGTCTGCCCGCCGTGACATGGCGCTTGATGTTTCGAAAGGCCTTCGGGCATAAAAGACGCAGAATGTGTGCCGGGGGAATTCCGATGAAACCGGTTGGCCCGGCTTCCGACACACACTGGGCAAGGGCCTTTACACCCATCCCCGGGTCAATGATGACCGGGACAGCGCCCATCTTGATCAACGCCAGAACGATGGCGATCAAATCGATGCCGGGCCGCACCATCAAGAGGACGCGGTCTTTCTTGCCGAATCCATAATTTAAAAACCCGTGAGCGTACTGATCGCACAGCCGGTTAAGCTGTTTAAAGCTCAACTGAACGGTTTTGGAACGGCCCTGGGCATCACGGCCGACCGGTACGACGATGGCCGTGCGGATGGGCGCAAGTTCGGCATGTTCCACAAACGCTTGAATAATATTGAACGTTTTCTCCTCCATCATGAACAACTCAAAACATTTTAAACAAAACCAAAGACCGATTTACCGCAAAGACGCAAAGGACGCTAAACTTTGCGTCCTTTGCGTCTTGAGCGCAGCGGGCGGTGAAAAAGCTTTTTACGAAACCGTCACGGTAAAAAATCCATCAACAGGGGCACAATCTGTTCGTGGGCATCTTCCACAACCAGATGCCCGGCGTTTTTAAAGACCCGGACCCTGGCTTCCGGAAAGCGGGACCGCCATTGAGGCAGAACATGACGCTCGGTAAAACAAAAATCCTCGCCTCCCCAGATAATCAGCATGGGGTGATGCCTGAACCGGACGAGACCCTGTTCGATTTCCGCCAGCAGGTGTTGATTGGGGTGGTGCTCTTCCAGTGGAATTTCCTGAACAAACCGGTGCAGGGCGATTCGGTTCCGCCAATTGTCGTAGGGGAGCAGGTATCCCTTTTTAACCGGAGAAGGGATATGCGATCGCCGGGACGTGCCGAAAACCATCGCCAGACGGGCAAATGCGTTTAAGCGGCGCACCAGAAACCCCCCGAGTATATTTGATCGACAGACCCTGATCCTCCACGGGATCGATGGCATTGAAAACGCCGCGGTATTGAATATGACAAAGCGGTTGACGCGGGCCGGGTTTTGAACGGCATACCCCATCCCTATGGCGCCGCCCCAGTCATGCAGGAAAAAACATGAGGTTTCAATTTCCAGCTGGGTGAGTAAATGCTGCAGGTTTTGAATGTGCTGACGGATGGTGTAGGCGTAATCCTGGGGTTTTTCTGAAAGACCGCATCCCATGTGATCCGGCACAATCAGACGATATTTTCCCCGCAGCGCCGAAACCAGCGTCCGGTAATAAAAAGACCAGGTCGGGTTGCCGTGCAGCATGACCACAACGGGCCCATCTCTGGGGCCTTCATCCAAATAGTGATACCGTCGGTTGTCGATGCTGAGCCAGTTGGATGTGAAAGGATATAGGCGCTTGAAGGCCTGTTCCTCCATTACCAGGTAACGCTCATCATCATGCAATTCAACCCGCTTCCAATTCCAATCAGGCCGACATGATCGTCCGGTTTAATCCGTTTCTGTTCGTGGGCGTCAAGCAGCGCCAGGGGAACCGCAGCGGAAACAACATTGCCGAGGGTCTGGAGCACCAGGTGGATTTTTGCCCGGGTGATGCCGCAATTGTTAGCAAAGGCGTTGATCTGACGGGAACTGGTCTGATGCGGGACATAAAGGTCGATTTTTTCGTCGTGCCAGTTGGCAATGTACCTGTTTGCCTTTTGCCAGGTTTTCACAGCCAGGGGCATCCCGTTTTCCAGCAACGCCGCGGCGTTGGTTTCCATGCCGCTGTAATCGCACTTGGCGACACACAGCATGTTGTTTCCGTTGGACGTGTCGCTCAACCAGGCTGAGTCGTTGATCCGGTGACCGTTGGAGGCAACATCTTCACGGGACAGCAGCATGGCCACCGATCCGCAACCGATGGTCAGGGTGGCAAAATTATTCATAAAAGTTTCGGCTGTACAGTCCGGGCGTTTAATCAACTCGATGGTATGGTCCAGGGCTTCGGGAGACCCTTCCGTCGTCACCACAATGCCGTATTTTATCTTCCCCTGTTCTATCATGGATCGCACAATATCCAGGCCGTTTACAAAGCCGAGACAGGCATTGGTGATGTCAAAATTCAGACAGTTTTGAGAAAGCCCCAGGCTGCCGTGGATCAGGGATGCCTGGGAGGGTTCCAGATAATCTCGGCACACGGACGTATTAATCAGGACGCCGATCTCTTGAGGGTCGACTCCGGCTTCTTCAATGACCCTCCGGCAAACGATGGTGCTCATTTCATAAAGACGGGTGCCTTTTTCCCAGAAACGCCGTTCCTTAATTCCGGTTAACCGTTCCAGATTATGTTGGGGAAATCCGATGCGGTCCATTGTTTCGATGAATTGATCCTCGATCCAATCCGAAGAAATGATCCGGGGGGCATGGTGACTGGCCATGGCCTCGATATGGGCTTTACTCTCCATTGCTTGTCTCCTTAAACGAGATCGTCAAACAACACGCGTCCGACCTGAACCGGAAAACTGAACTTTGTCCTCTTATATAAAGCATAAAAAGCAGAAACCCAAGAAAAAAATTAAAAAATTTAATTGTATATATGATATAACAACTTAATTACTTCATAAATTCTCTTCTGACTCCTGTTTTTTTTAACCGGGAACCGATTACTGTAAACCGTGAACGGTTACGAGCAAACAGACCTTGATGTTATATAGATATGACAAGTTTCCATCTTTGATGGCCGGGATAAGGCAAAAAGGATAATAGGGCAGTGAAAAACAGGCAGTGTCCGTTCCTCACTGAGTAGTTTTTGTGCCGGGCAAGGCCGCACAAGGGTTTGCGGCGAGGCGTATGTGTAGTACGCCGCAGCCGGACAACCCGCGGAGAACGTCGCCCGGTGCAAAAAGGGCCATTGAGGAACGGACACTACGCGTAGCGGGTCGGGTCCTGAACCCCGGCCTCCTCGAAGCCTTTTCTCCTGAGGATGCAGCTGTCGCACTGGCCGCAAGCGAGCCCTTCGGCGTCGGGGTCATAACAGCTGTGGGTCAGGGTGTAATCGATTTGAAGTTCCATGCCTTTTTGAATGATCTGGGCTTTGGTCATGCCGATCAGGGGGGTTCTGATGCGGAACTTCATTTTTCCCTCAACTCCGGCCTTGGTGGCCAGGTTCGCCATACGCTCAAAGGCTGCGATGTATTCGGGCCGGCAATCCGGGTAGCCGCTGTAATCGAGGATGTTGACACCGATATATATATCCGATGCGCCGACAACTTCCGCCCATCCAAGGGCACAGGAAAGGAAGATGGTATTTCTTGCCGGGACATAGGTTACCGGGATTTCCTTTGAGATCCGGTCTTGCCCCCTGAATTTGGGCACATCAATTTCTGCTGTCAAGGCGGACCCGCCGATTTTCTTCAAATCCAGGTTCAGGACCAGGTGCTTTTGAACCCCAAAAACGGAAGCTATTTTTTTTGCGGCCGCCAGTTCGACCCGATGGCGCTGGCCGTAGAAAAAGCTTAAACTGTAGATGCTGTAGCCTTCCTGTCTCGCAATGGCCATGGCCGTGGTGGAATCGATTCCCCCGCTGGAAAGTACGACTGCCTTCTTGCCCATGTTCAAACCCCCCGGTCGCGACCCGGCCACAGTATTTTGTGAAGCTGCAAATGCAACCGGACGTTCAGCTGATCATCGAGAATCCAGCGGGAAAGTTTTTCCGGCGCCATCACCGGGCACACCGGGGAAAAGAGGATATGGCTTTCAGGCATGTCGGGGCCGGTTTTCTGAATGATCTGCTTGGCATAATCGTAGTCTGTACGGTTTGCGATGACAAACTTGATTTGATCTCTAACTGTCAGGCGTTTCAGGTTTTTAAAATCGTTTTTGTCGCTTTCGCGGCTCGCAGGGCATTTGATGTCAACGATTTTGATGCATCTTGGATCAATGCCGCCGATGTCCATGGACCCGTTGGTTTCCAGTAAAACTTCATAGCCGTTTTCCAGGAGCTGATCGATTAAACCGGGAGTGCCTGCCTGTATCAGCGGTTCTCCTCCGGTAACCTCCACCAGGCGGCAGGCCCAGGTTGAAATTCGATCCAGAATTTCCCGGGTGTCCATTGCAACGCCTTCCTCATAAGCATACGCAGTGTCGCAGTACGCGCACCTTAAGTTGCACCCTGTCAGCCGGATAAATATGCAGGGGCGTCCGGCAGATAAAGATTCACCCTGAATGCTGTAAAATATTTCGTTGACCAGATGTGTCATCTTGAACCGTAAGAGCGAGCGCATTGCCCGCAGCCTGCTGCAGGGGTCTTCAAAACGGGTCAGCGCTGTCCGTTCAAACGCAGCCAGATTGCGGCCGTCAACCCCCATACGGCATTAAAGATCAGCACAAAGACCGGCGTGAGGGAGCCGAGGTCAACCCCCATTACCCCTTTGTGCGCTTTTAAAGGAAAAACGACAAAAAGCTGTATGAGCGTGGGCCCCAGGCTGAGGAGCAGGCCCTTGATCAGGATATGTTTAGACAAGACGGGAAGGAAAAAAGCGATCCCCCATATTCCGCCCCAGACCACGCGCGGATAAAGCCACTGGGGGGAAAGCGCAGGCGCTATGGCAACGCCGAAGGATTGTGTAACCCCATAAAGACCCAAAAGCCACACGGCCAGACTGTTAAAAAGACCGCCGAGCCCTCCGGCGGCAAAAAACAACGAGATTCTAACAACAAAATTTCTCATGGTGTAATCCCTCCGGTAAAAATTTTCACCTTCAATGGCCCTAAGATGAAAGGATAATAAACAATATCGAAATAATCCGCAACATGGAATTTACTTTTTGGCCCACTGAAGCGCCATCACAGGCCTGCAGAGTATTAGGACTTGATTTAAAAAAAAAAATTTGCTATTAAAATTCAGAGCTAATAAATAACCCGCCCAAGCGCCATGCACTTAAAAATCGAACTTCTATTCTTTAGAAGTGCCGACAAAGGAGACAACATGATCGGAGAAAGACTATTAAAAGCAATGAATGATCAAATCAAAAATGAGCTCGAATCCTATTACCTTTATCTGTCCATGGTGGCCTTTTTCCATTCAAGAAACCTGGACGGGATGGCGCACTGGATGCGTTGCCAGGCCCACGAAGAACAGATCCATGCCATGAAATTATTTGATCATGTTATTGATCGCAGCGGCAAGGTTGAACTGCAGAATCTGGCTCAACTGAAAACGGACTGGTCCTCTCCGCTTGAGGCCTGGCAGGACGCCTATCAGCATGAACAGCTTATTTCCGGAAATATAAACGATTTGACGCACATCGCCCGTGAAGAAAAGGATTATACCTCCGAACCTCTTCTGGCATGGTTTTCAAACGAGCAGATTGAGGAAGAAGCTTCCACGGGTAAAATTGCCGCCGAAATGGAGATGGTCGGCGATGCCAAGACCGGCCTGTTAATATTGGACCGCGAACTGGCCGCCAGGGTGTTTCCGGCCGGTTCCCCGTTGGATCCCGTCGCCTACTCTCAAGCCGGATAGCGTCACACACTTTCGCAGGTGTGAGGATATCTTTTAACAAGCAGCCGCATGAGACTTTTGAAAAATGAACAATGTAAATGAAAAGCTTTTAAGAATATTAGATAGTACACCTGAAATAAAAAGAATACTGATAAGCTCAAAATCAATAAATATCAAAAGGCATCAGATCAGAAAATTCTTGTCTGATATGCTGGTGGCCACTTTTGATACCAATCCGGAAATCCCCCCCCTTGAATGGGTTTTAACGCGCGATACCATCAGGGTCTTCAGAAACATACTTTCTTTGCGCAGCGAAGGGCTTGCCAACTACAGCCTTCTGGCCCACGTAAACGATTTATTGCACAAAGACGGCTCGAAAGATGTTCCCATACCCAGCGCGGGTTTTTTGGAGGAACTGGACCATCTTTTTAAAGGCGTGGTCGGCAAAACAGGTATTTATGATGATAAGATTCCGGCCTATTCCAAATACAAAGGGCAAAAAGCGGCAAAACTGAGATCCGCCGAGTTGTCCAAGATGGCAAGAAGTGCCAATAAAATCATTGGCCGTTATCCCTGCGGGCTGGAAAATGGCGCCGTACAGAGGCGCAGCGCGAACAAGCAGAGGATATTGAAATATTTTGGCGCGACGGAACTTGAATGGGAAAAGTGGGCCTGGCAGGTCCGGCACATTATCCGGGATGCGGACATACTGGGGGGGCTGATCCAACTGACCGACGATGATTACCGGGCGGTCAAACTGGCCCGTGAATACGGCATTCCCTTCGGCATCACACCGTACTATCTATCATTGATGGATTACGAGGCCGGCGGCAAAAGGGATACCGCCGTGCGGGCCCAGGTGATTCCGACACTTCCCTATGTAAAGACCCTCAGGAAATTTAAGGAGAGCCATGAGGTTTTCATGGACTTCATGCTGGAGCAGGACACATCGCCCATCGAAGGGATCACCCGGCGCTACCCCATGATAGCGATTCTTAAACCGGTAATGACTTGCCCGCAAATATGCGTTTACTGTCAGCGGAACTGGGAAATAGAAGATGTTTATTCTTCTGATGCCGCCCTGCCAAAGGAGAAACTTGACCGGGCGATTCAATGGATCGATAACACGCCAGAAATCAATGAGATCCTGATCACCGGCGGAGACCCCTTTCTGCTTTCCAACCAGAAAATTGAGAATCTTCTTTACCGCCTTTCGAAAATCAAACATCTGGAGAGAATTCGAATCGGTACCCGCACGCCCGTTACGCTCCCCCAGCGAATCACCGATTCCCTGGTGCGTACCATCAATCAATTTCACAGTCCCGGAAAAATAGAAATCATGATTGTGACCCATTTTGAGCATCCCTATGAGATCACCCCCCAGGCCTTGGATGGCGTTCAGAAATTTCGACGATGTGGTATGGATGTCTATAACCAGCTCGTATACACCTTCTATAATTCCAGGAAATTCGAAGCGGTTGCCCTGCGACAGAAACTTCGCCTGATCGGCGTTACCCCCTACTACACCTTCAATACCAAGGGCAAGGAAGAAACTGACGATTTCCGGGTTCCCATTGCCAGGTTGCTCCAGGAGCAAAAAGAAGAAGCGCGCCTGCTGCCCGGGACGGTGCGCACGGATGAAATTGTTTTTAATGTGCCGCGGCTGGGTAAAAACTATCTGCGGGCCACCCAGCACCACGATGTGATCTCCATATTGCCCGATGGCCGCCGGGTGTATGAATTCCACCCCTGGGAAAAGAAACTTTCCCTGGTGGATACGTTTATCTACACGGATGTTTCCATTTACGATTACCTCCAGCGCTTAAAAGCGGCCGGGGAAAATATCAACGACTATAAAACCATCTGGTACTATTATTGAGGTACTATGGCCGTTTACTTCAACAGCCGGACATTGTCCCGGCATTTGGGAATCAATCTTGCCAAATGGAAACGCTGGGCGCGGGAATTTCTTCCGCCTGATCCACTCGGCGGGCTGCAATCCGGATATGCCAGGCAATATAATGTTGATGAGGCCTTTGTCGTGGCCCTGGGCGGCCATCTGGTAGGGAATCTCAAGTTCACCATTCCCGAAGCCAAACGGATATTAAAAGACCTAAACGGCTGGCTGGTGGCGCACGGTTTCTTTTATCTGGACCGGGCGCATGAAAAGCCGGAAGAAAATATGGGCGCATTAATAAAAAGTTATGAAATTCATATCCTGCGAAAAAAGACTTCAGGAGAAAAAATCATAAACTTTTCCTATATGGTGAGAGGACTGATTGCCGCCGGTCCGATCGAATACAAGGGGTATAAGATTCAACAGCAGCTTTATGTGGACAACTTGTTGACCCTGGGGAATAACGAGGTGGATACGATTCCTGCCGCAAATCCAACGATCCTGAATATCACCCAGTTGCTTATCAGCTACGTTGAAAAACTCAGCCTGTCCAAAAGGTTTTATCCGGAACATTTTTGAGGTCCACTTTATTCAAGCATAGAAAACCTGGTCCTTTGGGCCAGGTCAGGGAAAGATGGCTCTGCCATGGCGTTTAATGTCTAAAATTACAAATTCCAAGCACCAAATTACAAACAAATCTCAAATCCAAAA
>JAUYIZ010000225.1 GCA_030688615.1 Desulfobacterales bacterium
GGTATTTGTTTGTTATTTGGAATTTGATATTTGGAATTTCCACTAACTCAACTACTCCGTGAATGGATACAAAAAATTATTGGAAAACGGCGGTTTACCAACAACCGTGATTTACACCCCACCGACAGGGGTTGCGTGCAAGGCGACCCGAAAAACAATAAAATTTATTTTATGGTGGCTGCTTTATATTCACGAACTCTGGCGGAAATGATGGCCGGCAGGTCAGGTTTGCCCATGTTTGTTTCCAGCAGCCGTTCAAAAGCGCTCCCGATGACAACGCCGTCCGCGATGGATGCCACCTGGGCCACATGGGAAGCGGTGGAGATTCCGAAACCGACACAAATGGGAAGCGGGGTGATGGCCCGAAGCAGATCGGTTTGCTTTCTGATCTCCTGCATATCCAGTCCGCTGCTCCCGGTGACCCCTGTTTTTGACACCAGATAGATAAACCCGGATGCCGTTGCGGCAATCTGAGCCATGCGAGGGGCCGGCGTGGTGGGCGCCACCAGCCGTATCAGGGAAAGTGCATCCCCCGGCCACAGTCCGGTCATTTCATCAGATTCCTCCATGGGCAGATCCACCACCAGCACGCCGTCCGCACCCTGTTTGGCGGCTTTGTCATAAAAGCGGCGGATTCCAAAAGCGTATATGGGGTTATAGTAGCTGAAGATGATGATGGGAATCCGGGTGATTTTTCGAATTTCTCCGATCATTTCAAGGATCTTTGAAAGATTCATCCCGCTTTGAAGGGCCCTCAGGGAGGAGCGCTGAATCACCGGCCCGTCGGCTGTGGGATCGGAAAAAGGCACGCCAAGCTCCAGAATGTCCAGCCCGGCTTCGCACATGGCGCCAAGGATATCCAGGGAGTCGGACAGATTCGGATCTCCGGCCGTGATAAACCCCACCAGCGCCGTTTCATTTTTCTGCCGCAACGCTTTGAATGTGTTTTCAATTCGTTTCATATACTCCCAAGCTCCTTTTGGCTGTAAGAATTGCCGGTGACAATGCCCAGGTCCTTATCGCCCCTGCCGGACAGGTTGACCAGCAGGATGTCCTTCTTGTTCCTCCGGGGCGCTTCACACATGGCCCAGGCCAGGGCATGGGAGCTTTCCAGGGCCGGGATGATCCCCTCCAGGGAACAAAGGGTCTGAAACGCTTCCAGGGCCTGTTGATCCTCCACCGCTTCATAGCGCCCCCTTCCAAGATCCTTAAATAAAGCGTGCTCCGGGCCGACACCGGGATAATCCAGCCCGGCTGAAATTGAATGGGCTTCCTGTATCTGCCCGTTTCCGTCCTGGAGCACATAGGATTTGGAGCCGTGCAGCACCCCCACGGACCCGGCGACCAGTGTGGCGGCATGCTTGCCGGTCCGGAGTCCTTTCCCGGCTGCTTCCACGCCGATCATTTCCACAGGATCGTCAATGAAGGCGTAAAAAAGCCCCATGGCATTGCTGCCTCCGCCGACACAGGCGATCAGCATGTCCGGAAGTTTTCCGGTGGCGGCAAGAATCTGCGCGCGCGCCTCTTCACCGATCACCTTCTGGAAATCCCTGACCATCACCGGGTAGGGGTGGGGCCCGGCAACCGAGCCGATGATGTAAAAGGTGTCGCGCACCGCATCGACCCAGTAGCGCAGGGCTTCATTCATGGCGTCTTTCAATGTTCCGCTCCCGGAAGCGACCGGCACCACCTTTGCGCCCAAGAGGTTCATGCGCTGAACGTTGGCGGCCTGCCGCCGGATATCTTCCTCTCCCATGAAAATACGGCATTCCATGCCGAACAGGGCGGCAACCGTGGCGGTGGCGACCCCGTGCTGTCCCGCGCCGGTTTCGGCAATCAGTTTGCTCTTGCCCATCCAGCGCGCCAGAAGCCCCTGGCCCAGGGTATTGTTGATTTTGTGGGCGCCCGTATGGGCCAGGTCCTCCCTTTTCAGGTATATGGCGGCGCCGCCCAGATGCGCGCTTAATCTTTGGGCCAGAAAGAGGGGTGTCGGACGACCCGCGTACGTTGCCCAGAGGTGTTGCAGCTCCTTTTGAAAAGCAGGCTCCGGTGAAATGGAGTAATAGGCTTTCTCCAACTCCAGCACTGCCGGCATTAAGGTTTCGGCCACATAGCGACCGCCGTAAGGGCCGAAATGGCCTTTGCCGTCAGGATACAATCCTTTGATGGGTTGACGCATTAAAAAATCCTCCTTGTTTTCTCGTGCACCGGGCAGCTGGAAAGCGCCGCAAAAAACGACTTGACTTTTGCAAGATCTTTTTGGCCGGGGCTTGATTCCACCCCGGAACTGACATCCACCATGTCCGGCAGGGCCCGGGTGACCGCCTGAATGACGTTTTCCGGTGTCAATCCGCCGGCAAGGATGAACGGGTGTTGCCTGCCGAACGCCTGCGCCCGGCCATAATCCCATTCCAGAGCGTTGCCCCCGGGATGGATACCCTGGCCCCATTCCACCAGAAAAGCGGAAGCATCGTAATCCGGGGCCCGATCCACAGGGGGGCTGTTTTCGATAAACAGCGTTTTGATGACCATGATGTTTTCCCGGCGCAAACGAGTGACCATCTCGGGTTTTTCCTGTCCGTGCAGCTGGACGGCCGAAAGCCGGCAAGCGTTGACCCGCCTCATGATGTTTGGGAAAGTTTCATTGACAAAAACACCGACCCTGGCCATCCGGGACGGCAGGGCCGCGCAGATCTGTCTGGCCCTGCCGTCCGTGACATATCTCGGGCTTTGCGGGTAAAATACAAGGCCCAGGGCATCCGCTCCCATCTGAGCACATCTTACGGCCTGCTGAACTTGTGTCAAACCACAGATTTTAACTTGAGGGGTCGGCATTTTCGTGATTCGTTGTCTGTTTTTTGTCCGGTGATTGTCCGATGCCCAGAAGATGCTCGAGAAACACCCGGCAGTCCTCGGATCGAACCAGGCTTTCCCCGATAAGAAAATTATGGATCCCCGACCGGTTCAGCTGCAGGATATCTTCCCGGTTTTTTATGCCGCTTTCGGCCACCGGGATCATGCCGGGCCCCAGAAGCGAAACCATGCCTGCGGCATGTTGCAGGTCGGTCCGAAAAGAACTCAGGTCCCTGTTGTTGATGCCGATGAGCCTGGCACCGGATGACGAGGCCTTGTCGAGGTCCCGGGGGCAATGAATTTCAACCAGCGTATCCATGCCCAGTTCACCGGCAAGCTTCAGGTAGTCGCCCAGTTGGGTTTGGGTCAGAATGCGCGCGATCAGAAGAATGGCATCCGCGCCCATGGCCGCGGACTCATACACCTGGTAAGCGGATATTAAAAAATCCTTCCGGAGCACCGGGAGGGTAACGGCTTTGCGGACATCGATTAAATCATGGGCGCTTCCATGGAAAAAGACAGGATCGGTCAACACGGATATGGCGGAGGCGCCCCCTTGTTCGTAAAGCCGGGCGTGTCTTACCGGGTCAAGGTCCGGGCAGATCATCCCTTTGGACGGAGAGGCCCGCTTGATTTCCGCAATGATGTTGACACCCGACGGACCGGGTTGCGCCAGCCGGGCAAAAAACGGGCGCCGGTGTTGACGCACGGCCGTCCGGTCCCGAAGGGTTTTTTCGGGGGTGCGTTTTTTTGCCGCTGCGATTTCCTTTTGCTTTTGCACGACAATTTTTTCCAGTATATCCATTATGTTACCTTAAAAATTAGCAACTTCTCAATAACCTCGGGTTTTCCCCCCTCACCCTGCCCTCTCCCCCTCGGGGGAGAGGGTTTGGGTGAGGGGGATTCCAAATTTGCCCGCAGTTTTTGAGAACTTACAAAACTTAAATCTTAAATCTTAAAACTTAAAACTTAAATCTGATCCCTTATCCATTTTCCCGGCTAAATTGAATCAGAGCCTCGAGTTTTTCAGCGGCAGCTCCGGTGTCGATGGACTTTTCGGCAAGTTGAATTCCGGCCTCCAGGGTTTCGGCCCTGCCGGCCGCAACCAGCGCCGCTGCGGCGTTAATCAGAACAACATTCCGTTTTGACCCCGGCTGTCCCTGTAAAATGCTCCGGGTGATTTCGGCATTTTCCCCCGGGTTTCCCCCGAGCAGTTCGTCCGGTGCGGCCGCGTGGTCAAAGTAGTTTTCAGGGGATATATCGTAGGTATGGATCTGTTCGTCTTTCAGCTCGGAGATGCGGGTGGGCGCGCAAACGGATATTTCATCCAGCCCGTCGTGTCCGTGCACCACGAAGGCGCGCTTTGCGCCCAGCAGGCGCAAAGCGCCGGCAAACATTTCCGTAAGCTCGGGCGCATATACGCCGATGAGCTGGCAGTTCGCGCCGGCCGGATTGGTCAGCGGGCCGAGCATGTTAAAGATCGTCCGCAGCCCCAGTTCCTTTCTGGCGTTGGCCGCATAACGCATGGCCCCGTGAAACAGGGGGGCAAAAAGAAAGCCGATGCCGATTTCGGCAACCGCTTCTTCCACGAGTTCCGGCCCCATTTGAAGGTTCAGGCCGAATGCTTCCAGCAGGTCGGCACTGCCGCATTTGCTGGATATGGACCGGTTTCCATGTTTGGCCACGGTTACACCGCAGCCGGCGATAACGAAAGCGGCGGTCGTGGAGATGTTAAATGTCCTCGCGCCGTCTCCGCCGGTTCCGGCGGTGTCCACCACGGTGGACGAGACGCTCTGGATGCGCCGGGCTTTTTTACGCATGGCCTTGGCTGCCCCGGCCAGCTCCTCAAAAGTCTCTCCTTTGGTGGCAAGGGCGGCCATCACAGCGCCGATCTGGGCATCCGTGGCAGAGCCTGAAAATATTTCGCTGATGACTTCGGACATTTCAGCTTCGTTTAAATCGATTCTCCGAATTATTTTACTCAGGTTTTCCCGGAACATTAGGGCGTTACCTCCTCATTTTTCACGAGTCAGTTGCAGAAAATTATTCAGCAGACGTTTTCCCACCGTCGTCATGATGGATTCGGGATGAAATTGAACTCCCTCGGTGAGGTGCGATTGATGGCGGACGCCCATGATTTCACCGTCATCCGCCCTGGAGGTGACCATGAGGCATGCGGGAAAACCTTCCGGGGATGCGGCCAGGGAATGATAGCGCATGGCCGTAAACGGTTTGTTGATCCCCCGGTACAACATTTTGCCGTCTGAATCGATGCGGGAGGTTTTCCCATGCATCAGATGTTTTGCCGGCACAATCGTGCCCCCGAATGCGAAAACGATTGCCTGCAGTCCCAGGCAAACCCCGAGGATTGGAATTTTTCCGGAAAAGGTTTTTATGGCGGGCAGGGACAGGCCGGCGCCTTCGGGACGCCCGGGCCCCGGCGAGATGACAATCCCCGCAGGGTTCAAATTCTCGATATGGGAAATCGGCACGGCGTCATTTCTGAATACCATGACGGATGCGCCGAGTTCCTTCAGATATTGGACCAGGTTATAGGTGAAAGAGTCATAATTATCAATCATTACGATCATGTCGGTCTCCCGTCAACCCTGGTTTTCGATAAGTTGCAAGGCTTTTTGAATGGCCATCGCCTTGTTGACACTTTCGCATCTTTCGCGTTCCGGGTCGGAGTCGGCAACAATTCCCGCTCCGGCCTGAACGACGAGCCGGCCGTTTTCTATACAGGCCGTGCGGATGGTAATGGCCAGGTCCATATTCCCGTTGAAGGAAATGTATCCTACGGCCCCGCCGTAGGGCCCCCTGGGGTCTGTCTCCAGTTCGGCAATGATTTCCATGGCCCGCACCTTCGGGGCGCCCGACAGTGTGCCTGCCGGAAAGGTCGCCCGGAGCAGATCCCATGCGTCATAGTCCGGCATGAGATCGCAGCGGATGTTCGATACGAGGTGCATGACATGAGAATATCGTTCCACGATCATCAGGTCCGTGACCTGAACCGAACCTGTTTCGGCCACGCGGCCCAGGTCGTTTCGTCCCAGATCCACCAGCATGAGATGTTCGGCCCGTTCTTTTTCGTCTGTAAGTAGCTCATGGGCCAGCTGCCGGTCTTCCTGCTCGGTTTTGCCCCGGGGACGGGTGCCGGCGATAGGGCGCAGGGTGGCAATCCCGTTTTCAAGCCTCACCATGGTTTCCGGCGAAGATCCCACCAGAAAGACATCATCCAGATGGAGAAAATAAAGATAAGGGGATGGGTTGATATACCGCTGGGCCCGGTAAAGGGTCCAAGGATCGGGTGCCGGGGAACATACAAAGGGTTGAGAAATAACCGTCTGGATGACATCTCCGGCCCGGATGTGTTCCTTGACAATGTTTACCGAGGACCGAAAGGTTCGATCCGGAACCGGCGCCGTCAATAAGAGGCTGGAAGATTTCGCTGAATACTTTTCAGCTTCTAAAGGCCGGTTGATCATCCGGATCAGTTCATTCATGTGCTCCAGCGCCATTTGATGCGCCTGGCGCGGATCCGTGTCGTCTTCCAGGAAGCAGATAATCACGGCCAGCAGGGTATGGCGGATATTGTCGAATATAATGAGTTTGTCCGGCATGATAAAGTGCGCCAGGGGCTTGCCTTCCGGCAGTTTGTTCGGGATCGCTTCAAAAAAGGACACCATCTCGTAGGTCAGGTAGCCCACAAGGCCCCCCCAGAACCGTGGCAGCCCTTTTACGCTTGCCGGGTTGTAGCGGTGCATAAAATCCCTTACAACGGCAATCGGGTCCCCGTTGTGACGGAGCTTTGTTTTCGCACGGTTTTGTTCGATTTCAACGAACTGCGGAAATATGCGGATGTGATATCGGGCTGAAACGCCCAGAAAACTGTACCTGCCCCATCTTTCCCCCCCCTCAACACTTTCAAAAAGGAACACGGACGGTTCATGGCGGCATATCTTCCCCATCAGCGAAACAGGGGTCTCGGTGTCTGCTAAAATTTCAACGCAGGCGGGGATGACATTATGGGTCCTGCTGAGCTCAAGAAATGCTGATGGGTCTGGAAACTGGGAGAGTAACATTCGGTGTTCCTTTTTTTAAAAAAGTCAGGCCCTCATAAAACAAAAAAACCGTGAGCTTCGGGAACGCCCGCGGTATTTAGATCGATTTTCCCGGAGTTGATGATCCGGAGAAGTCAGCGCCGTTGGCATGCCCGGTCGATGAGCTGCTGCCGCCAGCATCTTACATCAATAATCATTTTTGGAAAATAAATTCCTTCCCTGCGTGTTTCCGGTTCAATTCGTAGTTGTATTACCGGATGACGCACCCGTTGTCAAGGGGTTTTTTCGGAATTGAAGACCCTGCAGCAAGCTGCAGGGAATCTTCGACCGAGAGGAATTTTTCCATTTTTTGATTCGCTCGCATTCCCCGCAGCAAGCTGCGGGGAATGCGCTCGCTGTTGCGGTTCAAACTTGCCAAAAGGTTAAAATTAGTGATATAACGCTCGACAATGAAAGATCACCCACCCGAAAAACTGCAAACCGGAACGCCGGAGGAGAATCCTGCCGGTGAAGATCTGCAGGATCTTATCGATCTGCGCGGACAGATCGACGCCATCGACGGGAAAATGGTGTCACTGCTCGCAGAGCGCCAGGCTGTCGTGGATCGTGTGGTGGAATTGAAAAAGGCACGCAACCTGGCCGTTTATCATCCTGCCCGCGAGGAAAATCTCATATCGCTGCGCAGACAGCAGGGGGCGGCCCTGGGACTTGATCCGGACACCCTGGAGGAACTTTTCCGGTGCATACTCAAACAGTCGCGGGTGAAACAGACCCGGCACATGGCTCTGAAAGGGGTGCGCTGCGACGCGAAAGTCCTTATCGTCGGCGGGGCGGGAAGCATGGGGCGATATTTCTTCCGCTGGTTTTCCGATGCGGGCTATCCGGTGCGCAGCATGGGCCGCAGCGACTGGCCCAGGGTGAAAACCATGTGCCGCTCCGTTGCACTGGTGATTTTGAGTGTGCCCATTGATAAAACGGTTGAAATCGTGGGGCAGATCGCCCCCCACCTGTCTTCCAAGTGCATACTGGCCGATATTACCAGCATCAAGTCCGCGCCGTTGAACGCGATGCTGATCGCCCATCCGGGGCCCGTGGTCGGCCTGCATCCCCTGTTTGGTCCGAGCACCACAACCCTTGACAAGCAGATCATTGTCATGACTCCGGGCCGGGATCAGGCCGCCTGCCAGTGGTTGATCGATCAGCTGACGGCCTGGGGCAGCATTATCATCCAGACAACGGCCCCGGAGCATGATGAGATTATGGGATACGTACAATCCCTGAGGCATTTTGCCACTTTTGCTTTTGGTCAGTTCTTGTATCGAAAAAAAATCGACCTGCTGCGCACCCTCGAGTTTTCAAGCCCCATTTACCGGTTGGAATTGGGCATGGTCGGGCGGCTCTTTGCCCAGGAACCGTCCCTTTATGCGGACATCATATTTGCTTCCGCCGAGCGCCGGGCCCTTTTGAAAGAATACCTGGCCTCATTTAATGATAACTATGAGATGCTGGCTTCGGGCGATAAAGAAAAGTTTTGTGCGGAATTCAATAAAATCGCAAAGTGGTTCGGCCCCTTCGGGGAACAGGCCATGCGTGAAAGCACTTACCTGATTGATAAATTAATCGAGAGGTTTTAGGGCCGTGGAAAAAATAAATTCCCCAACCTTGCTTGTCTTTTGGTTCGACTTCTGCGTTGCCCCGGCAGGTGAATACGAAGGGTATGCACACGCCGAGGCGCCTTGAATTCGAACCAAAATCCAGCGCAATTTCTGTGGTTTTATTATTTTCCACGACCCTTAAAACTCCTTTAATTTCTGGTTTGCAATTTTTGCCTCGCGGGATCTTGGATGTTTATTGATCAGTTCATTCAAGATGAGACGGGCATTTGACTTGTCCCCAAGGTTAAAAAAAGCAAAGCCTTGTTTTAGAAGGGAAGCCGGCACCTTATTGGCCTTCGGAAACTGTTCGATTACTTTCTGATACTCTAAAATGGCTTTTTCATACCATTTTCCGCGATAATAGATTTCTCCGATCCAGAACTGGGCATTGTCTGAACTGTCTGCTTTCGGAAAACGTTTTAAATATTCTTGAAATCCTTCACGCGCCGTCTCATAGTCAGCCTTATCGAAAGCCTGTTTGGCGGCCATATATAATTCTTTTTGCGGAAGATCTTTTTTGATCTCTGCTTTCGGGGGTATGTTGGACTCGACCCTTGGTGAAGATTCGAGGTTAAGATACTTTTCAAGTTTCTCCAGACGATCTTTGTTGGAAGCTGCGGTATTTTCAAGCTCCTTTAAAAGCGCTGTTTTCTGCGGGCCAGAATCGGACAAGGCGGCAATCTGCTGCTTTAGAAAATGGGTGGATTCGGCCAGTTTGCCATTGATTCTGTTCAGATCTTCCCTGAGCGCATCCAGCCCGGCATTGATGCCTGCCGATTGCTCCCGCAGGGACTGGTCCTTCTCACTCCGGGCCCGACCATACTGTTCCACCCATTTTTTGAGCTCGGCTCTATTGGCCTCGGAGGCTGCGTTTTGACGTTCCAATTCGGCATTGCTTTTTTCAAGCCGTGCCGTGCGCAGTTCCACCGCATAGATTTGGTCGGCCAAAATGATTAAATCCTGTTGGGTAGCACAGCCGAATATCACCCCGAAACATAATAAAATAATATAAATTTTCATGGCGGATATCTTTGCAGTCACCAGGTAAAAAGTTGCAGGGATTTTAAAGGCAAAAATCCAACCCCCCCCAAAAGGCACCGAATCTGAAAAAAGGCCTATGCAGGAGAGGGTTGGAGTATGATCGAAAGATCTATGAAAACACCATCGTCTCCATAACAGATCCTCGGATGGACACTTTCAGTTGGAACAGTGTCATTTAATTACAAAATGGGCGCGTCTGTTTTTGGACCATGCCCCTTCATTATGCGCCGGGTCCACCGGCTTCTCTTCCCCGTAGCTGATGGTGTCCAGACGGGATGCGGTTATGCCCAGATTGATCAAAAAGGTCTTGGCGCTTTGTGCACGGCGCTCACCCAGAGCAAGGTTATACTCCGTGGTGCCGCGCTCGTCGCAATGTCCCTCGATGGTAACGGAAACATTCGGATTCTTCCGCAAAAAGTCAGCCTTTTTCTTTAAAACATCCTGCGCCGCCGTAACAAGGGTTGATTTGTCAAACTCAAAGTAAACGTCTTCTTCCATGAATTGGCTTCTGCCCGCCTGCATTTCGCGACTTGAAGCCATTTCCATTTGACGTTGCTCCATGGCCTGTTGATCCTTTAGGCGCTGCTCTCTGATCCTCTGTTCTTCCAAAGCCTTCTGTCTTGCCATCTCGGCCTCTTTGGCAGCCGCATCCATCTTGGACTGTTCCCGGGCTTTAATGACTTGTTCGTTCTCAGACTGCTTCATGTCGCCGGCAGAGCCACTCTTTACCGACTTTTTTGAACAGGAAACAGTTAAAAACAGCACGCTGACTATCAGTAACACGCCTAATTTCATCCAATTCTTGTTAAACATTTTTTCCTCCTTAAATCATTATTCTTTGATTGTTATCCAGGTTGTTGACCCCGCTAAAATTGTCAAGCTGTTGCAAAAAACGGTTTCGATTAATCATTATAGCCATGTGGCGACCAGCTTGGATTGGTTTGCTCCCCCGGCAAGGTAAGCAAACGCCTCTGATCTGTGCCGAAAGCGGTCATCACATATATCCTTGACGGCCCTTCTCTGGTCGAACTGAAAGCGATAAGGCTGCCATCCGGAGACCAGGTGGGCGATTCGTTATAGCCGGTGCCGTCGGTCAGCTGAACCGGGCCTTTGCCGTCGACCCCCATCAGGTAAATATTGCTCACGCCGTTTTCCATACCGCTGTAGGCGATGACATTTCCCTTAGGGGACCATGCCGGTTGTGTATTGTATTTGCCATGAAATGTCAATCTCTCCACGCTATTGGATCCCATATCCAGTATATGGATCTGGGGAGTTCCCTCCCGTTTGGAAACAAAAGCCATTTTTTTTCCATCCGGAGACCAGGACGGTGATATATCAATATCTGTATTATAAGTTAACCTTTTAATGATTTTTCCGGTTCCGGTCAACAAATAAATTTCCTGATCGCCGGAAAATGAGAGAGTTGCGGCCAGAGAAAACTGTCCGGGCATCCAGGCCGGGGTGATATTAAGCCCCTTTTGCGCAACTCGCACGCCCCGCTGTTCTTTAATGTTCTTGATATAAAGATCCGGTTTTCCTTGAGCATAGGAAGTATAGGCAATCCATTTCAGATCGCTCGACCATGCAGGTGATAAAGTAATACTGTTATGCCGGGTAAACTGCGTCGGATTTTTTCCGTCAAAATCAGCCATGAAAATTTCTTTGTGCCCGGTCGTTGTCGAAATCAAAGCGATCCTGCTGTCATAAACCCCCCTGTTGCCGGTCAGTTGAAAAATCAACTCGCTGCAGAACCGAAGTATCATTCTCCGCTGATCTTTCAACATGCCCTTATATCTCTTGCCGATCAGCGTCTGCTCTTTAACGGTATCAAAAAGGCGCAGTTCCATCTCGAGGATATTTTCTTTTACCTGAACGCCCCCGGTCACCAAAAAGTCGGCGCCGACGGCTCTCCAGTTTTTAAAATTGATATCGCTCGTGCTTATTCCGGATTTTTCAGGATCGTACAGGAATTTACTCCGGTCCAGTATTTTAAAATATCCTGCAAATTCGAGTGCTTCTGAAATATTATCTACGGTGCTCCTGGTTACCTCTCTGGCTTGTTCGTCAAGAGTCAAGGCCTTGAACTGGGGAACCGCGATCGGAATTTTACGGAAAAAAGGGTTGGTAATATCAATATAATCATATTGGGCGGCGCTGAGGACGGGATTAGAAAGAGAAAGCAGCATGAACATGAAACAGGCCGCTTTAACGTACACCGTTTTCAGGATATGTTTCATAACACAGTTTGTATTTTTGATCTGCTTCATGAGAAATTCGGGCTAATTAAGACGGCCGCCCCTGTTTAATCCGGATGGGGTAAAAATGAGCCCGACATTATATTCCGACATCAGAAAGCCTTTTGGAAGCGGCGGGAGCGGGTTCGATTTCACGATTGCTTTATAGGCCGAGTCATCAAAATAATTATTGCCCGACCGCTTTTCAAACCAGATGTTTTTTATCTCCCCATTGGGCATGATTTTAATGATAAGCACCGTTTCCAGACCCGTTTGACCGCCGGCGATCTGCTCCGGAAATGCCCACCTGCTTTCAATATGATTTGAAATTTCAAGCTTATAGATACCAAGCAAATCAAAATTTTGCCCGCCGCCCTGTCCCCTGCCACCGGGTATACCGCCGCCCTGCTCCCTGCCACCGGGTATACCGCCTCCCTGCCCCTGGGTGTTATGCGAAGTGCTTTCCCGCAAACGATCCATGGCAGCCCCCCCCTTGCCGACTTTGTCTCTCAAGCGGGTAAGTGCGTCTTCAACCTGCTTCGGCCTTGAGGCCTCGGTTTTTTTTTCAATCCGCTCGATGGCCCTTTTAACCACTTGGGCGGATTTAAACGTACTTTTTTTAAGTGACTTTTTAAGCTTCACCTTCTCGGCAGCGACGGAAACCGCCTTTTCATCCTCTGGTTCCTTTACCTGTTTCTGTTCCGGTTTCTGCTCCTTCTCCTCTTCCCTTGGAGCACTTTCAGCAGGTTCGGCCACCTTGGGAGCCGGCGGGTCTTCCTGAAAAACCGGAGGCTTGTCCGGCGTCCTCGGTACAGCCTCCTGCTGTTTCACGGCAGGATTGGATTTTCCGGCCGGTCCGGGTTCGATTTGGGGCCACGGTCCTGAAACCATACTCACATTAATCACGGAAGCGGAAAACTTTTTTGCCGGAACCTGAGCCGGCAAAAAAATCAAAACCGCAAAAAAAACCAGGTGACAGATTGAAGATACGAAAAAGGTTACAATGAATGTCCGCGAATCTTTTTTCATAACACAAACCAAATTTTTCTTCGGTTCAAAAGAATCCTGATTTAACGCGTCCCCTTTCTCTGTTCCTCAATCGGAACGGTTATCATGCCCAAATTGTTAACCCCGGCTGCTTTGATCTCGACCATCACGCGAACAACCGTCCCATAGGCGATATCCTTGTCGGCCCGAAGATAAATGTTACGATCCGGCTGGCCTTCAACAATTTTCCCCAATTTTTCTTTTAACAGTTCAAGTGGCACCGGAAAATCGTTAATGTAAATTTTGTGGTCCTTGTTAACCGTGATGGTAAGCTGTTCTACGTCCGCGGGCAGCGGTTTTGTGGTTGCCTGCGGCAAGGCCACGTCCACCCCTTGCGTCATCATCGGGGCCGTGACCATAAAAATGATCAGCAGCACCAGCATGACATCCACAAAAGGGGTCACATTGATATCGGACATCAAGCGATCAGAATCTCCCCCAACCATCAGGTTTCGCTCCTGTTTTCGTTGACAATGTCGCGTTCAATGATGTTAAGGAAATCTGCGGAAAAACTGTGCAGTTCCGTTTCAAAGGTTCTTATTTTTTGGATAAAATAATTAAAGGCAATTACCGCGGGTATGGCAACGGCAAGCCCGGCGGCCGTTGCAATCAGCGCTTCAGATATACCCGGTGCAACCGCGGCAAGATTCGCTGAACCCCTTAATCCGATGCTGTGAAATGAATTCATGATACCCCAAACCGTACCGAACAGACCGATAAAAGGGGTCGTATTACCGGTTGTCGCCAGGAAAGGCACCATCTGGGTCATCTGCGTTATTTCCGTATTCGTCGCCCGGCGCAAGGCCCGCTGGACATTGTCCGTTCCGGAAATCATCCGCCTCACGGTGGCTCCCCTGGCCTCTGAAGATTGGCCCGGACCGGCTGGCGCCGGCAATTGGCTCAGCTTTTTCAGCTCCACATATCCGATGCGAAATATCCTGGCGATAGGGCTGGCATGCAGCTGCTTGGCCTTTGTAAAAGCATCGGAAAGATCTCTGCTTTTCCAAAAAAATTCCATGAAAGAAGAAGACTCTTTGAACGCCTTTCTCAAATACCGGTATTTAATAAAAATGATTGCCCATGATGCGATGGAAAAAAAAAGCAGCAGAAACAAAACCAGCCGCACCATCAGGCCGGCATTTCCTATCATCTGAAATATATTGACTTCCTGAGGCCCCATTCAAATGCTCCGCCATGTTAGTTGTCGCGACCTTTGCAAAACTCCCTGGTCTCTTGTCGTTACCCTGTCAAAGAGCCATATTCCCTGACAGTGGAGTACCTTAACACGTTTTAAATCAAAACCCAACATTTTCTCGGTTTAATGATTGAATATATTTAATTTTGCGGTTACGCTTCAATTAATTTTTTCATATTATCTGAAAGTACGTTTAATGTCAAGAATCATAATTTATGAAAAAACACGGACAGAAAGCAAAGGTATTGATCATCCATCAGGGGGCGCTAGGGGATTTTGTTGCCACATTCCCTGTCCTTGCCCTCCTGAGGAATCATTTTCGGTTCATCGATGCGCTCTGTCAAAACCAGCTGGGGAAACTGGCCTGTTACCTGAAGGTCACCGACCGGCACTTCTCAATTGATTCCGCGATTTTTTCGACCCTCTATTCAGATCATGTGGATCAGCAGGTCGCAGACCTCTTCCGGCCCTATGACGAAATTATTGTTTTTTCCTTTTCAGACAAACTTGAACGGACCATTCAGAACATTACCGGCCAGAAGGTCCAGCGCATCCCTCCACGGGCAAAAGCGGATGAGAAAGTACATATTCAGCGCCATCTTTTGAGCCACATTACAAAGTCCCGGTTGGTTGGACACCGGACGGGCAAGAAATACGCTTCACTATTGCGGTTCAACCCGGACGGGCGGTGTGACCTCGAACGGGTGATCATCCACCCCGGATCAGGAAGCAAAAAAAAATGCTGGCCGCTGGCAAACTTCATACAAGTCGAACAAGATCTTAAATCCATTGGGATGAAACCCGAATTTTTACTTGGGCCTGCGGAATACTTCTTAAAAAATCGTTTGGACAACGCTGATGGGAGGCTGGTACAGGTGGTCAGCGACCTGTGCCAGGTTGCAGACCTGCTGAAAACGGCCGGAGGATTCATTGGAAACGATTCGGGCATCAGTCACCTGGCCGGATTTCTAAACATCCCGGCGGCCGTCGTTTTCGGCCCCTCGGATCCGGTAAGATGGAAACCGGCCGGTCAGGCCGTAAGCGTGCTGCGCCCCGAATTGGACTGTCAGCCCTGTTTTGAAACAGACCCAGGTCATGACTGTCGCACATTGGAATGTTTACACGGAACAACCCCGGACAGGGTCATCAGGGAGTTTTTGAAGATGCACGCGCGGCTACGAGCTCCAGGGAAATGTTTTTCTTGAATATCGCCTTTGCCGTCCTGGCGCCGTGCGCTGTCAAATCGGAAACGACAAATCGGGCGCTTCCGTTTTTTGTCAATTGGCTGTCGATTTCCGGGTGTTTTTCTAAAAAGCGCGCCACATGGGCCGCGACCGTATCCGAAGCGTCAACAAGTGTGACCTGTTTTCCGATCTTCCTCTGGATAATGTTTTTTATAACGGGGTAATGCGTACAGGCCAGTATGAGGGTGTCGACCTGCCTGACTTTCAAAGGGTGCAGGTATTTTTTGACAATCATGGCTGTTTCCGGTTTATTGACCCATCCTTCTTCCACAAGTGATGTCAGAAGCGGGCCTGACGCCGAAAACACCTTCGCCCCCGGGCGAAGGTGCAGAATCTGTTTTTCACAGGCGCGGCTCTCGATGGTCGCCCGGGTGCCGATGACGCCAAACTTTTGATTTTTTGAGGTTTCAACCGCCGAGGCCACCGCCGGGGATATCACTTCGAAAACAGGAACGTCGAATTTTTCCGCAACGTGCGCATAGGCGACACTTGAGGTCGTGCTGCAGGCGATCACTACCATCTTTGCGCCCAGGCCGGTCAGAAAATCCATATTCCGGATGGTGTCGTCAATAATGGTTCGGGCACTCCTGGCCCCATAGGGCGCCCGTGCCGTGTCACCGAAATACAGGATGTCATACGTCGGCAATAAATCGGTAATTGTTTTTGCCACCGTAAGCCCGCCGATTCCTGAATCGAGTATTCCAATCATCCGTATCTGCACAATATCCGAAAGTCTACAGTAACTGCCGTGTATCCATGGCCCTTTTCAATGTAACAGGATCCAAATATTTCAGTTCGCCTCCCACGGGTACGCCGGAAGCGATCCGGGTCAACATAACAGAATATTTCTTACATCGTTCCGTCAGATAAGAAGCGGTCATTTCTCCCTCGACGCTGGTGCCCGTGGCCAGTACTAACTCCCGGACATCTTCGCCTTCAATTCTCTTTAAAAGCTCCCTGATTCGGAGTTGATCCGGCCCGATGCCGTTCATGGGAGATAAAACGCCTTCCAAAATATGATACAACCCGCGGTAAGAGCCCGATTTCTCGAGCGCCACCATATCCGCAGGTTGCTCGACCACGCACAGTACGGAGCCTTCTCTGGCCGGATCACTGCATATGCTGCAGAGCTCCGTGTCCGCAAACGCAAAACATCTGGAGCACAGCCTGATTTTTTCCTTCAGTTCCAGAATACTTCGGGAAAGCGCCTGCGCCTCTTTGAGGGGCGCGCGCAGGATATGCATTGCAAGACGCTCGGCGGATTTTTCCCCGATACTCGGCAGCCTGGAAAAATTTTTAATCAAATTTAAGATAGATACTGGATAGTACGTCATCTATTCTATATCATTCCCGGAATGTTGAGGCCGCCTGTAAGCTTATTCATTTCTGAAGTCACCATTTCCTGTGATTTGGTCAAAGCGTCGTTAACCGCTGAAAGTATTAAATCCTCCAGCATCTCGACATCCTCGGGATCCACCACCTCTTTTTCAATTTTAATGGACAAGATCTGCTGCCTTCCGTTTGAGACAACCTTGACCATGCCGCCGCCCGAAGATGTCTCAACGGTTCTTTCCGCCATTTCATTTTGCAGCTTCAACATTTTAGACTGAAGCGCCTGGGCCTGTTTCATGATATTTCCCATGCCTTTCATAAAAACCTCCTACTTTGGGACTTTAACATCCACGACCCTTCCGCTAAAAACTTCCAGGGTTTCCGAAACCAGCGGATGGCTTAGTGCCTCCTGTTTCAACTTGTTATGCTCTTCAATAATTACCTGGTGATGATTCGTCCGATTCATGTTAGCGGTTAAAACAAGCTCCATCTCCCTGCCGAAAAAGTCACTGAAAATTTTCTTTAAAATCTCCAGATTCTTATCCTTGCGCAACATATTAAGGTTGAATTCGTTGCCGGTTACTTCAATCTCCAGCCGGTTGTCCGAAATGCCTGTCAGGCTGCTCTGGTTCAAGTAGGCGGCAAGGGAAGGATGATTTTCAGAAATACGACCCAGAATTTTCTCCCAGACGACACCGGGAGCTTCCTCCCGGTCATTCTGAGGTTCGGGTTGAGGGCGGTCCGCGCCTTTGGCCCGGTTTCCCATTAGTTCTTTTCGCAATCCATCCAGTTTTTCGATCAGTGTATCAATGGGCAAGGCCGGATTGATCTGATCCAACTTGATAAAAACCATTTCCAGCGCAAGTTTTGCCTGAGGCGAAAATCTCAACAGCGGCTCCTCTTGAAAAAGGGTGTTGAAAATCTGATGCAAAAAAGTTATCGGGATGTCCTGCACTTGAGCTCTCATCATGTCAATCTCATGTGCCGGCACATCCACCAGCCCGGCAACCGTTTTCCCCATTTTAACGATCAGCAAATTCCTGAAATGTTCCAGAAGATCTCCATACAGCTTCTTCATGTCAATACCGCGGCTGAAGACCTGATCTAAAATTTCAAGCGTCATGGGAATATTATGACCAAAAATGGCCCTGGAAATATCAAAAATCATTTTCCGGTCGATGATGCCCAGAATATTCAACACATGCTCCTGGGTGATCATGCTTTCCGCACTGCTTGTCACCTGGTCAAGCAGGCTTAACGCATCCCTCATGCTCCCGCCGGCTTCCCGAGCCATGAGCCACAGACTTTCATCAGCTACTTCAACGCCTTCCTTGGAACAGATCATTTTCATTTGCCCGGCGAGGGACGAAATATCGATGCGCCTGAATTCATGTCTCTGGCATCGGGAAAGGACGGTTACCGGAATTTTGTGAACTTCGGTTGTGGCAAACATGAACAGGATATGCGCCGGGGGTTCCTCCAGGGTCTTTAGCAGCGCATTGAAAGCCGCTGAACTGAGCATATGGACTTCATCAATGATATAGATCTTATACGGGCTGTGGGCGGGCATGTACTTTATGTTTTCACGCAGCTGCCTGATTTGATCCACACTGTTATTGGAAGCGCCGTCGATTTCAAAAACATCCGCCGCGCCGCCCGATGTAACCTCCCGGCAGGATTGACATTGGTTGCAGGGGACCGGTGCAGGCCCGTCCCTGCAATTCATGGCTTTGGCCAAAATGCGTGCAACCGTTGTCTTTCCGGTGCCCCTCGGCCCGGAAAACAAAATGGCATGGGCAACACGTTTGGATGAAATGGCGTTTTTCAGTGTCCGGGTCACATGATCTTGCTGGACGACCTGGTCAAAAGTCTGCGGACGGTATTTACGTGCAAAAACGAGATATGACATGATGTTATCGGAAAAACCTACTTATTAAGTTCAAAAATGTCTCTGTATAAACGAAAGGAATTTTTGACAGGATTAACCGGATTGACAAGATATTAGAAAAAATCCCATAAATCCTGTTGATCCTGTCTAAATACTAATGGCTTTATTTTGGCGGAGAGAGAGGGATTCGAACCCTCGGTACCGCTTTTGGCAGCACACACGATTTCCAGTCGTGCTCCTTCGGCCAGCTCGGACATCTCTCCGCAAAAAACTGGAAGGTGCTTACAATCCGTGGCGGAGAGGGTGGGATTTGAACCCACGATCCCGTTTTTGACAGGATACCGCTTTTCGAGAGCGGGGCCTTCAGCCGCTCGGCCACCTCTCCATTTCTGGAAAAAATAACCCACAGAACTAATTTTCAGCACCCAATATATCTCGCACCCATATACTCATTACCCTGGACTGTCAATGATCTTATTTATAAAAAAAACAAATAAACCTTGAAGGTAAAACCGCTTTATAGTAAAGGATTTCTTTTACCGTCAAAAAAAGATAGAGGAAAAAACATGGCAGAGATAGTTCCCTTTAAAGGCGTCCGATATAACACGGAAAAGATTCAAATTTTATCCGAGGTGGTCACACCGCCTTTTGATGTTCTCACCGGGGCGGATCAGGAGGAATTTTACCGGCTCCATCCGAATAATATTATCCGAATCGATCTCGGCAAATTGACCGAAAACGATACCGCAACAGATAATCGATATACCCGGGCAGCGGAATATTTCAACCAGTGGCTCGGGCAGAAAATCCTGTTACAGGACAAAACGCCTGCCCTTTACCTGACATCGGTTGATTTTTCACTGGCTCATGATACCATCACCCGCTTTGGGCTGATGGCACTGGTTCGTCTTGAACCCTTTGAAAAAAAAATTGTTATCCCCCACGAGAAAACATTTACCAAAGTAAAATCGGACCGGCTTGAACTCATGATGCACTGTCACGCCAATATCAATCCGATTTTTTCCCTTTATTCGGATCAGGAGGGCATTCTGGATTCATTTAAAAAAGCGGCGGATCATAAAGCGCCGGATTTTGACTTCGCTGACCGGCAAGGCCAACGGCACAAAATGTGGAGCATCACCGACCCGAAAATGCACCAGGCGATCAAGCATGCCATGAAAGATAAACGCATCTATATTGCCGATGGACACCACAGGTACGAAACCGGATTGAATTACAGGGACTGGGCATCCCGGAATGATCCCGGGTTTTCAGCAGATCATCCGGCCAACTTTATCATGATGTATTTGAGCAGCGTGCAGGATCCCGGGTTGGTCATCCTGCCGGCCCACCCGATGCTGAAAGGACTGACGGATGCCCAACTTACCGCATTTATCGACAAATCCCGGTGTAACTTTGACATCATTGAAATTCCTTTTACCCCGGACAGGATACAGGCTTGCCAAGCTGAATTCATCGCTACCCTTCAATCCGGAAAATCGGAAAGAATGATCGGGGTATGCCTCAAGGGCCACAGGCGGTTTTATCTTTTAAGACTCAAACCTGACCCGTTCAGTCAAACATTTAAAGAAAAAATTCCCTCCTCGTTAAAAAGCATTGACACGACCCTGTTGAATCAGATTTTATTCGTTGAAACTCTGGGGTTGACTCAAAACGATCTGGATGATGAGAAAAGGATAACCTTTACACGCAGCGCCCCTGAAGCCATCGGCGCGGTTTTGGAGAATCAGTGCGACGCTGCTTTTTTGTTGAATCCGGCAACCGTTGAGCAGGTTTGCCGGATTGCTGAAGACGGACTGGTTATGCCTCGCAAATCGACGTATTTTCATCCGAAAACAATATCAGGTGCAGTATTGTATAAAATCCGCTGAAAAAGAAGACCCCATATTTCTCCTCTAATTTCTATTTTTTTTTAACCGTGAACCGGTAACTGTAAACTGTAAACGGGTACCCGTTTACGGGGCCAGCATTTTCGTGATTTCCTCACTGTATGTGCGGAACCTGCTGTAAATGATCAACGGGGGGTCGATCGTCACACCCGGCCGCCCCCCTTTAACGCCTTCCACCAGCACCCGCCTTGCCTCACTTTCAGCATTGGCATGAATCATCCGGAGGCGCTTGGGTTCAATGCCGTGAAATCTCATTTTTTCAAGCAGGTCCACTACACGCTGGACAGGATATATCGTCAAAAACTTTCCGGAAAGGTCCAGAACCCGGCAGGCGGTTTGAATGATATCTTCCAGGGCGGCTTTAATTTCGTGCATGGCCACCGCCTTTTGAGGGTCCGGGTTAATCCTCCCTGCATTGACTTTGCGATAAGGCGGGTTACTGACTACGATATCAACGGGGCCCGGGATCATCTCTGAATACAACTGTTTCAGGTCACCGTGCAAAATCACGATTCGATCCTGCATTTGATTTTCCGCCACATTAAGAAGGGCAATATCGGCAAGTTCTTTTTGCACCTCAATCCCGCAAATCCTAACCGTCGGATTTCGGTATGCCAGAATAAGCGGAATAATTCCACATCCAGTGCCTAAATCCAAGATTTGCAAGCCCGTTCGGTTTTTAATGCCATGGGCCAGCAGGACCGCGTCGCTGGAAAAGCGGTAACCGCCGCGCTTTTGCCGGATCCGGATCCGGCCGTTGAAAAAATTATCAGAGGTGATTTCTTCCATAAAATTCAGAATGTTCCGGTCTTGAACTTAATTTCCTTAACGAGTTCCTTGCCCAGAGTGGCATTGATTTTATGGATAAGATCCTTTTTTAGAAACTGAAGATGATGGGTCCAGGTGGCGCTGGCCACATGTACGAGCAGAATTTTTCCCTTCAGGGCTGCGGGCCGTGCGTTTTCAAAGATGGCTTTGCCGACCACACGCTCCCAGTTGTCCCATATTTTTATCAGCTCGTCGTTGGTTTCCGGGCGGCAGGTTTTTAATATTTTCTGGAGGATGCCGCCTATATGCTCAAACTTTTTAGAATTTTTTCTGTCTGCTTTCACAGGAAAATTATAAGCGATTCAATTTTTCTGTCAAGAAAAACCCGCAGGCTGCCTTTTCCCTTGACAGAAAAAATTGTATCCTTTAAATAATGAGGATATTTATCAACTAACCAACATGCCCGGAACGGGCACAACGAAGGATGAAAATGGTTATTTTCATATAAATTAATTATCTCGATTACACAGAGGAAACCATGACTTGGGACTGGGAAAAACTTAAAAATCAACAGCAGCAAAGAAGCGGTGGCCTTCCACCGCAAATGGACGATTTGATCCGGAAGGTAAAAAATATAAAACTTCCGGGAAAGCCGTATTTTATCGTTATCCTTATCGTCCTGGTTGTTTTTGCTTATTCGACATTTTTCACCATCGAATCCGGATCGGTCGGCGTCGTGCAACGATTCGGAAAATTTGTCCGCATCAGCGCACCCGGATTGAATTTTAAATTGCCTTTAGGAATTGAAAAAGTTACCAAGGTCCGACAAGACCGGGTATATAAGGAAGAATTCGGCTTTGCTTCCGAACGGGGGGATTTCAGGCCCCGATATTCCCCCACCGCCGATCATGCCGGCGCCGCCATGATGCTGACCGGCGATCTGAATGTTGCCGTGGTGCCCTGGATCGTCCAGTACCGGATTAAGGATCCGTACAGTTTCCTTTTCAAGGTGAAAGACGTTCAAGGGCTTCTAAGGGATCTGTCAGAGGCCAGTATGCGACTGGTTGTGGGTGACCGGAGCATCAACGAAGTCATCAGCAAACGAGACGAAATTGCGGTGGAAGCCAGTTCCGTGCTCCAGGCCGAACTTGACCAGGCGGAAACCGGGATCAAGGTGGTCACGGTGGAAATGAAAAGGACCAATGTCCCCGAACCCGTTCAGCCATCCTTTAATGAAGTCAATCAGGCCACCCAGGAAAAGGAAAAAATGATTTATCAGGCAAAGGAAGAATACAACAAAGAGCTTCCCACCGCCCGGGGAGAAGCGGAGAGAACGGTCAAAGCCGCCGAAGGCTATCGTTTTGAAAGAACGAATCAGGCCAAAGGTGATGCGGCCAGATTCTTATCCCAGTACCAGGAATACGCCAAGGCCAAGGATGTTACCAAGCGGCGGCTTTATCTTGAAACACTGAAGGACGTCCTTCCCAAACTGGGCCAGAAGTACATCATTGACTCTGATCAGAAAAATGTATTGCCTTTACTTAACCTCGGAAAAGAAAGCGGCGGTGGAAAATGAAAGCTAAAATTATATTAACCGGGAGTGTTTTGTTGTTCCTGCTTTTGTTCGCATCCGCTTATGTCGTGGACGAAACGGAACAGGTTGTGATTACCCGATTCGACAAAGTCATGAGAACGGCAACCAGCCCGGGCCTGAATTTTAAACTTCCAGTTATTGAAAAAGCAGTGTATTACCCCAAAAATCTGCAGATGTATGATGGTGACCCCGGGCAAATCCCCACCCAGGAAAAAACCTATATCTGGGTGGATAGTTTCGCCAGATGGAAAATCGTCGAACCGGCAACGTTCTTCAGGACCATAGGGTTTATCGGCAAGGCGCAACAAAGACTTGATGAAATTATCGATCCGGCCGTCAGAAACTCCATTACCTCCAACAAGCTCATTGAAGCAGTGCGCAACAGTAACCGGGAGCTGGACACGTTTGAACTCGGCCTGGAAGATATCAAAAAAGACCAGCGCCCTGCCTTTTCCATTGAAAAAGGCAGGGCGAAGTTGACCCAGGGAATACTCGAACAAGCCAAACCTAAAATGGCGCAATTCGGCATTGAACTTGCGGACGTTAAGATTAAACGCATCAATTATGTGGAACAGGTCCAAAATTCCGTCTTTGGCCGCATGATCGCAGAGCGCAAACAGATCGCGGAAAAATTCAGATCGGAAGGAAAGGGGGAAGCACGCAAAATTATCGGTGAAAAAGAACGCGACTTAAAAGAAATTACTTCGAACGCTTACAGGAAAGCCCAGGAAATTAAAGGGGAGGCCGATGCCGAGGCCACCAAAATATATGCCGGCGCATATGGGGTCGATCCGGAGTACTACTCGTTTATCAGAACCCTTGAAATTTACACCGAAGCCCTGGACGACAAAAATTCACTCGTGCTATCGACGGATTCCGAGTTTTTTAAATATCTGAAAGGTTATCCCAAGACCCCCTAACAATGGACCTTTGAACCGCAAAAGCGAAGCGCATTCCCCGTGGCTTGCCGGCGGGGATCGCGAGCGAATCAAAAATCGGTAAAATTCCTTACGGTCTTCCAAAACGCTCAATTTCGTTCGCGTTCAAGGAAGGCGAAAATTTTAACCCCCGGGAATACGCTGAGTGTTTATTGGATTAATTATTTCGCCCGGCAATAATTTCCTGCAGCCCCGGTATCGGAAGTCGCGTTCCGGGGTTGCAGGCCTTTTTGAACGAGCATGTGGTGGATCTGATTTTTAATTCACCCGTCAACCGGTAAATAAGCAGTAGGGATAGTCCGATGATGGATAATTTGGGGCGATGTTACTTACCTTTTCTTCTCTGATGACGTGTCCGGGCCAAAAGTTTTCTGTGCTTATGTTTTCTCATTTTTTTCCTTCGCTTTTTGATAACGCTTCCCAACTGATCACCTCCGATCTATATTTTAACTGATTTTTTTTAAAAAATCATCGATTTTAAAAAACTTATATACCATTGTTCATCGTGCATTGTCCACC
>JAUYIZ010000232.1 GCA_030688615.1 Desulfobacterales bacterium
CCTTCCATGGCGAGACATCGTTTGGGTTTTCGAATTTTGGTCATTGGAAATTGTTTGGTATTTGTAATTTGATATTTGTGATTTCAATAATACAATGAACTGTCGACAAAGCAGATCCCCTCCGGGGATAACCAAGGCCTGGTCCTCAGGGTCAGAATATTTACTCTGCGGACCGGTTTACAAAACGCCTGATCAAGCGGATCCCCGTGGAAACGATCACCCCCGAGCTCATGACGATCAGAAGGATCGGCACCCAGATATACGGGCCGTATTCCGCAATTTGGCGCGCAACGGAAATGCCGGCCGAACCAAATAGAAGAACCAGGAACATCCCCAGGATGACGATGAAACATGCGGCCTCTGAATCATACCAGGAAATGATCACTTTTCGATAGACCGGATTGGTATCCAGACGCATGATGCTGACCTCATATTTTTTAGATTGAAATTCCTTCTGTTATTGTGTAGCATAAAGTCATCAAGTGAATCAAGCAACGGGACAGAAAAAAATTAATCGATGGCAACGCATCGTCCAAAAACATCTTTCAGCATACTGCTCTGCGCGGCAACATTAGCGCTCATGTGGGGGTGCGCGATGGCGCCCAAAAAACTCCGCTTAACAGATATTTCGCAATCGTTCGAAGCCGATACCATCATCTCTCAAAAAACCAAACAACCCATATCCTTTAAAGACCTGATGGCGGACCTGAAATCGGTCCGGGTGATTTATGTGGGCGAAAACCATACGGACCCCGCGCATCATGCGGTTCAGCTCAAGATATTGCAGGCCCTTTTTCAGCAGAACGCCGACATCTCCATCGGCATGGAAATGTTCGACCACTCCTACCAGCACATCCTGGAAAAGTGGTCGGCCGGCAGTCTGGACCAGAAAAGTTTCTTAAAAAAAACACACTGGTATGCCAACTGGAAATTTGATTTCAACTTGTACAAGAATATCCTGGATTATGCCCAAAAAAATCATATCCGGGTGGTGGGCATCAATATTCCCTTTCATATTCCCAGAAAAATTAGCATCGGGGGTATCGAAAACCTCCTGGAAGATGACAAAAAGCACCTGCCGGAAAAAATTGACACCTCCATCTCCGCCCACAGGGCCTATCTGGAAGAGATATTTAAGGATCACTATCCCCACGCGCAGGACCCGGAGGCTTTCGAAAACTTCTACGCGGCCCAGTGCGTCTGGGAAGACACCATGGCTGAAGCGATTGCCCGAAACCTTACAAAGGGTCAGATGCTGGTCATCGCCGGAAACGGACATATCCGCTACAAATACGGCATTCCCCAAAGGGCTTTTGAACGGACAACCGCAGCCTTTCGAACCATCTTTCCGGCGCCGGCCGGAATGGAAGCGCAACTCTCTTATGCGGACTACATTTGGGTGACTGCCGGGGATAAAAAAAAAGCGCCCCGCGCACAGCACCCATAGGCTCCTGTTATCCTTGTTATTCTTATTAAAACCACCCGCTTCGTCTCCCCATAAAACACAATATGTTGATTTTTTTTCTTGACATACAACTATATATTGTAATATTCGGACAGACAGCACGGTAAAAGATCCGGCTTTTTTTTTACGTTGCCATCTGATTTTGCCTGTTTCACGCTTGCCACATTCATAGAGAGTGCCCATCCATAAACACGGGATTTTCTTTTTCCCCCGAGGCGAGACCTTTGAAAAATGTCAAATTTGGTTCGAGTTCCAGGAAGGCAAAAAATTTAACCGATGGAGGAATGCCCGGTGTTTGAATCTATTAAAAAAAGAGACGGCAGGATCGTAGAGTTCGACTCATCCAAGATCACGGCAGCCATAGCCAAAGCAGGCAAAGCAACCGGGGAATTCGAGGAAAGAGAAGCCAGAAACATGACCATGCGAACGCTCAATCTCGCCCGGGAACTGCGCCTTAAGCCGACACCCGAAGTGGAAGAAATTCAGGATATCGTCGAGCGGGTGCTCCTGGACTCGCCCTTTCATAAGACCGCCAAGGCCTACATCCTTTACCGGGAGCAGCATACGCAAATCAGGAATATCACCACCAAAGCCAATGTGAACCTGGTGGAGCACTATATCGACAAGATGGACTGGAAAATAAATGAAAACAGCAATATGTGTTATTCCCTGCAGGGTCTTAACAATTATATCTCCTCGGAAATTACCGCCGAATACTGGTTGAACAGTATTTATCCTCCCGCGATCCGAATGGCCCATAAGAGCGGTGACATGCATATCCATGATTTGAGCCTGCTTTCGGTCTACTGTGTGGGCTGGGATCTGAGCGATCTGATCAAAATGGGTTTCACAGGGGTGCCAGGAAAAGTGGAGAGCGCCCCGCCAAAGCATCTCAGGTCCACCCTGGGTCAAATTGTAAATTTTTTCTACACCCTGCAGGGCGAAGCCGCAGGCGCCCAGGCCATGTCTAATTTCGACACCCTTCTGGCCCCTTTTGTTCGCTATGACCGGCTTGCGTACCCCGAGGTCAAACAGGCGCTGCAGGAATTTATTTTCAACATCAATATCCCCACCCGCGTCGGGTTTCAGACCCCCTTTACCAATATCACCATGGACCTCAGCGCGCCGTCCACTCTCAAGGACGTTCCGGTAATCATCGGCGGGCAGGAAAGAGCCGAGACTTACGGGGATTTCCAGCCTGAAATGGATATGATCAATAAAGCCTTTGCGGAAGTCATGATCGAGGGCGACGCCAAGGGAAGGGTTTTCACCTTTCCGATTCCCACCTATAACATTACCGCGGATTTTGACTGGGATAATCCCAACCATGAAATGCTCTGGAAGATGACCGGAAAGTACGGAATCCCTTATTTTTCAAATTTTATCAACTCGGACATGTCCCCGGAAGATGCCAGATCCATGTGCTGCCGGCTGCGTCTGGACAACCGGGAGCTGTTAAAACGCGGCGGGGGCCTTTTCGGCGCCAACCCTCTCACAGGCTCCATCGGGGTGGTGACCATCAACCTGCCGCGTATCGGCCACACCGCTAAAGATAAAGATGAGTTCTACAGCAAGCTCAAAGAAAAAATACAGCTGGCCGCAGAGAGCCTGACCTTGAAGCGCAAGATTCTTGAACGTTTTACCGATATAAATCTTTACCCCTACTCCAGCTTTTACCTGAGGGCAATCAAGCAGCAGTCCGGCCTTTACTGGAAGAATCACTTCTCCACCATCGGCATTATCGGAATGAATGAAGCCTGCCTTAATTTTATGGGCAAGGATATCGGCAGTCCGGAAGGGATAGCGTTTTCCCTGGAGGTCATGGATTTTATGCGCGCCCTGATACAGGGAATCCAGGAAGAAACCGGCAACATGTTCAACCTGGAGGCCACACCGGCCGAAGGCACGTCGTATCGGCTTTCCATGCTGGACAAAAAACTTTTCGGGGATATCATCTGTGCCAACGAGGAAAGCTTCGGAAACGGGGCCGCCCCCTATTACACCAACTCCACCCACCTGCCCGTGAACTATACCGACGATATTTTTACCACGCTCGAGCTGCAGGACAACCTGCAGACAAAGTATACCGGCGGCACGGTTCTTCATGTTTTTATCGGCGAGGAAATCAGGGACATTGAAACCGTCAAACTGCTGGTTAAAAAAATCTCGACCCGGTTTCATCTTCCCTACTTTACCCTCAGCCCCACCTTCAGTGTCTGCCCGTCCCATGGCTATTTAAAGGGCAAGCAGGAAAAATGCAGCCTGTGCGATGCGGAAACCGAAATATACTCCAGGGTGGTGGGGTATTTAAGACCGGTGAAGCAGTGGAACCAGGGCAAGCAGGCTGAATTTGATATGAGGAAAACATTCAAGGTGGCCTGACGATGGTATTTGGCGGATTACAAAAAACGTCCCTGATTGATTTTCCGAAAAAGATCAGTTCGGTCCTGTTTGTTTCAGGCTGCAATTTTGACTGCCCTTACTGCCACAACCCCCAGCTGGTCAACGGCGGCCTCGAAGCGGCCTGTCTCACGGATGAAAAAAATGTCTTTGACTTTCTCGCGAGGCGCCGCGAATATCTGAACGGCGTGGTGATATCCGGCGGGGAACCCACCCTGCAGAAGGACCTGGCGGCCCTGTGCGAGAAAATCAAACGGATGGGCTACGCCATCAAATTAGACACCAACGGAAGCCGGCCGGACGTCATTGAATCATTGATCCGCCAGGGCCTGGTGGACTACATTGCCATGGATATCAAGACCGATCCGTTTTCCTATGCCCCCTTGATCCGCAAGCAGCACAATCCGGAGGATATCCTTGCGAGCATTTCCATCATCATGGCATCGGCCCTTGATTATGAATTCAGGACGACATGTGTGAAACCCCTGGTGGATGTAAGCATTATCATTCGCATATCCCGGTTCATCCAGGACGCCAAACTCTATGCCTTACAGCAATTTCACAACACCCGGGTCTTGCACCCGGAGTATTATGATGAAAATACAAATATTTACACCAATGATGAAATTACGGCCCTCCAGTCTGTCGCCCAACCGTGGGTCCAAAGCTGCATTGTCAGATAATCCTTGTTTATTCAGATGCTTCGTGGTAATGAAATAACCCAAAGAGGTTACAAACGGAGGAAGCATTAATGATTCGAAAGCATATCACCGTGGCCGTAGCATGTGCCATTTTACTGGGGATCCTCTTGCCGGCAATCTATGTTCTGGCGGGGCCGAAGGACACACCGCAAAAAGCGGCGGTTGAATTTTCAAAAGCCTATCTCGGCCTGAACCGATCCATGCAGGAAAGACTCTGTAGGGCATTGCTTCAGGCTGAAAATTCTGAAATTGTTGATAATTATTTGCACCGCGTCACTCAGGAAGCAAAAAACCGGGGGTTCGACAGCAATTTAATGTCTTATCTGTTTTACGGTATCGACACCGAAATCATCGACCAGAACAATACGGCCGCACAGGTCAGAATCACCGGTAAACGGCGGGTGGCGATCAATCTGCAATATGTTCTTATCGGGATGATATTCAATATCGGAGAAGTTTATCCGGTTGACGAGACAATCAAAGTCGTCAATGAAGACGGAAAATGGAAAGTATGCGGCAGCCCATTTTCCCTTGTTGAAGGAATTTAACCCAGGACGATGGATATATTATTATCTGAAAAACATCGAGCGGTACGCCGTTCCGTCCGGACATTCTGTGAACGTGAGATCGCGCCCATTGCCAAAGAACTGGATCAGGAAGCCAGATTCCCCTGGGATGTGGTGGAAAAAATGGGCAAGCTGGGCTACTTCGGGATACAGGCGCCCAAATCCCTGGGCGGCGTCGCCATGGACTCGGTGAGTTACGTAATTATTGTCGAAGAAATTTCAAAGGTCTGTGCCGGGCTTGGACTCTGCGTGGCGGTCCATAACGGGGTGGCGGTGTTCCCGCTTTTGACCTTCGGCACCCCGGAGCAAAAAGAAAAATGGATTAAACCCCTTGCAGCGGGCCGGAAAATCGGCGCGTTCTGCCTGACAGAGCCCAACGTCGGATCGGATGCCGCCGGTATCGAAACCACGGCCCTGTCAGACGGGGTTCGGTATGTCGTTAATGCCAACAAGGTTTTTGTCACCAACGGCGGCGTAGCCGACATCTGTCTTATTTTTGCCAGGACAGACCCCCGGGCCGGTCGCAAGGGCATCAGCGTCGTCGTGGCGGAACGGGGCACACCCGGCTTTGTGGTCGGGGAACTGGAAGACCTTTGCGGTGTTCGATCCAACCCGGTAAACTCCATCCGTCTTACGGACTGTCATGTCCCTTTGGAAAACTTGCTGGGAAAGGAGGGCGAGGGCCTTCGCATCGGCCTGGTGGCCCTGGACAGCGGCAGAATCGGGATTGCCGCGCAAGCTCTCGGCATTGCCCAGGCCGGACTGGAAGAGGCCGTCCGGTATGCCCGCCAGCGCCGGCAATTCGGCGAACCCATCGCCAAGCAACAGGCCATTCAGATGATGATTGCGGATATGGCCACCCGGGTCGATGCCGCACGGCTCCTGGTTTTCAGGGCCGCGGTCACCCAGGACCGGGGGAAACCATTCACCAGGGAATCGGCCATGGCTAAACTTTTTGCCTCGGAAACCGCAAGCCAGGTCACCGACATGGCCGTGCAGATCCACGGTGGATACGGCTATTCCAAATCCTACCCGGTGGAACGATATTACCGTGATGCCCGGGTGACCCGGATCTATGAAGGGACCTCCGAAATCCATCGCATCGTCATCGCCCGGAGTGTTCTGGGGGAGTAAATATCCTGGCCCTGAGGACCAGGCTTTGGTTATCCCCGGAGGGGATTTGCTTGGTTGGAAGTTCATTGTATTATTGAAATTACAAATAGCAAATTACAAATACCAAACAATTTCCAATGACCCAAATTCCAAAATCCAAACGATGTCCCGTCCTGGAAGGTTTGGGTCATTGAATATTGGAATTTGAGATTTGTTTGTAATTTGGTGCTTGGAATTTGTAATTTTAGACCCAAAACGCCAAGGCAGAGCCATCTATCTCTGACCTGGCCC
>JAUYIZ010000238.1 GCA_030688615.1 Desulfobacterales bacterium
TCACTGGCCTCAAACCTGAAAGTGGCTGATGAACTGTTGACGACAGGCGCGGGCTTCTCCACGAGAGCCACACTGGGCCGAACCGTGTCCGGGTTTGCGTTTGGAGTTGGATCCGGATTCGGGTCCACCGTTTTGGGCACGGGGTTCAGATTCGCGGTACTGGGAGGGCCGGCCGCGGTCCGGCTGCCCGTTAACCCGGCAACTGTTTTCCCGTCATCTGCGACCTTGAGATCGCCTGTCACACTACCTGCGGAACCCGTATCCCCTAATCCCGTGCCGCCTGAGCCCGCATCTCCCGAACCTGTATCTGCCTGACCCGCATCCCCCTGGCCCGTATCTCCGGAACCCGTATCCCCCTGACTTTCGCCCTCAACCCCGGTATCCGCCGCATGTCCTCCCAACTCTGCATCTGTAGCCGGCCTGGTGACCGGCATCTGATCCGGTCCGGCCACCAGCATGGCCTGGCCCGCTAAAATGGGCCTGACCAGATCCGGCCTGTTTAGCGGGTACCCGTACCCGTCGTTTTCCTGGAAAGTAAACCCGCTGATCCCGCCCACAAAATAGACAAACCAGTTGGTTCCCCGAACCCCCGCAACGGCGGTGGGGGTAAAAACCTCAAAGCGATTCTTTAACAGGTGCCCGAAAGTTATCCCGGCTGTTTTTTTTACAATACTCTGGATTTTCCCCCTGAACAACCTCAGCACGCCATTGGTCAGTATTTTTTCCTCCAGCATATACTCTTCAATTTGTACCCGGGTTTGCTCGGCAAGGCGAAGAATACCCCCGTCAATAAAGGTAACCTCTGCCTTGGACGCGCTCTTGGACCGTATAACGTCGCCCGCGTTCACCATGTCCCCTACCCGTGCCGGTTTAGCTGCCTGTCCGGGGGCCGTAAGATCCACGCTGCCTTTGATAAAAGTGACGTTGCCGACCGGCGCCGACAGCGCCGAAAGTGGGAAAAATACAACCAGAAAAATTAAAACAGCAAAAACCCGCTTCATTGGAAACCCCCGCTAAAATTTTTGGAGATTGATTTAAGTCTGTTCATGATTAAGCTAAAAAATATAAGGATAGGGATCTGATTTTCGTAAATGGGGAACCTGGGAATGTGCAAAGGCGTATCGTTCAGGTAATGCGTCATACCGAAAAATCCGTGTGTCCGGTAAAACTGCGGGTGGACACGATTAAAATCTGAAGCATTCTATGCGCCGTCCATTTTACTGTCAAGGTTTATTTAAAGTTGCCCGCAGGACGGTTTGCTCTGTGGCGTTTTGCAAAAATATGTCCACTACTAAAACGTATGTATAATCCATAGAATTTCCGCTTGGTCCTGGATGACCCGGGCATCTTTGCTTAAAGGTTTCCACTGTTCAAAATTTATCTTCCAGGCGCCTTCCGATTTTTCCAGGATTAATTTTTTTTCCCCCATGTCTGAATGGGCAGGACTTTGATAGAACTGGACAAAGGTCACCGTGGCGGAATTGCCGCCCGGCTCAACTTTCAGATTGGACAGTTGGATGAAAATTTTGCCGGGCCTCTTAAAAAGCATTGTTTTATGCTGCATCCACGTCTGGTAGTTATGCGCTCCCGCGCTGAAATTCGGGCTGTAAAAGGACCTGTATCTGCCCATGTCTTTATTTTGCCAGGTGTCGCGCCATACCGAAATTATAGCTTTAATATCCCCTGTCTCATCTGCCGGAAGGTTGGCCGCAAATCCGGATCCGAGCAGAAACCAGGAAAGGCTGAGGATAAAAAATGTTGTCATGGACATGCTCAATTTTTAATGGTATATAAGGTCAAAAGCAACATTTTTTCATAACCCCTTCCGTTTGAGGAACAGGAAAATGTCTCGCATTGGAAAAATTGATTCTCGCGGGTTTACCCTGATCGAATTGATGGTTGTCATCGTCATTCTGGGCATCCTGGCCGCTTTGATTGCCCCCAGGTTCATGGGGCGAACCGATGACGCCAGAAGGTTGAAAGCGCAGTTGCAGATCGAAAACCTGGAAACCGCCCTTAAATTGTATAAACTGGACAACGGCACGTACCCGACGACCGAACAGGGTCTCCAGGCCCTGGTGGAGTTGCCCGAAGCAGGTGTCATCCCCAAAAAATGGAAAGCCGGCGGATATCTTGAAAAGGGCAAAGTCCCTAAAGATCCCTGGGGAAACGATTTTATCTATTTGAGCCCCGGAACTTCCTTGGAATACGAAATAATTTCCTATGGTGCGGACAACAACCCCGGGGGGGAAGGCAAGGACAAGGATATCAATAACTGGGAAGTCGAATAACATCGCGAGACCTTTGAGTTTACTAAATACCAGAGTACATCATTCAAGCCGACCCGACGGCTTCACCCTCATGGAACTTGTCGTCGTCATCTCCCTGATGAGCATGATGCTCTTTTTTGCCGTACCCAGATTCCAGGCGACACTGTTTGCGGACAACACCCGGAAAGTGTCTCTCTGGGTTATGGGAAAAGTGCCGTTTTTGAAAGACCGGTCCATGCAGGATCAAAAACGTTACGCCCTGCATATCGACATGGATGCCGGCATCCTCTGGATGAGCCATGAATCCATGACCGAAGAAGAACTTCAAACCGCCAAACAGAAAGGGTATAAGGTTCCGGACGAGGTCCGGGTGTCGGATGTAGAATTTGTGGGCAAAGGAAAAGTTTCCACCGGCAGGGCCGATATTTATTTTTACCCTAAGGGATACTCGGACCGGGCGCTGATCCATATCCGGGATTACGACAACCACCAGCGGTCTTTTCTGGTGGAACCTTTTCTGTCCAGGGTCAAGCTATTTGAAGAATATATTGGATTTTAAGCATCATGCCGGTTTACGAATACACTGCCTTAAATGCCAGCGGAAAGACGGTTTCCGGAATCATTGATTCCGACAGCCCCCAGATGGCCCGTCAGAAACTTCGCACCACTGATTTTTTTACCGTTTCCATCCAGGAAGTCGATGAGGCCGCCAAGGTAAAAGAGACGCGATTTTTCTCCCTGGAAAACCCGTTTGCCCGGGTTCGTCCCTCCGAGATCGCCATGATGACCCGTCAGCTTTCCACGCTGGTAGGGGCCGGCATCCCTCTGGTGGCGGCCTTCGAATCGCTCGTATCTCTGACCAAGTCCCATGCGTTCCAGAAAAAACTGGTACAAATCAAGGGCTCCATCCTGGAAGGAAACAGCTTTGCCGCCGCCTTGAAACTTTTTCCCGCCATTTTTTCTCCGGTGTATATCAACATGGTTCGTTCCGGCGAAACCTCAGGGACCCTTGAAATCGTTCTGGACCGCCTGGCCGATATCACCGAAAAACAGGAGGCCTTGAAAAACAGGATCCAGACGGCGCTGATCTATCCGGCCCTGATGTCCGTCATCGGCGCCATCGTTCTTTTTCTTCTTTTGACCTTTATCGTTCCCAGCATCACGACTATTTTCGAGGATATGAACCAGGTGCTGCCGGCGCCGACCCGCCTGCTGATTTCTCTCAGCAAGCTGTTAAAATCTTATGGATGGGTAATTCTGATTGCTATGATGGCAGCGCTCCTTCTGGTTAAAAGCATTAAAAAAACATCCGGAGGACTGATTTTCCTGGACAGAATCAGGCTTTCATTCCCCATTGTCGGTCCCCTGTCCGTTAAAATCGCCGTCGTCCGGTTTACCCGGACCCTTGGCTCCCTGCTTGAAAACGGAATCCCACTGATGGCGTCCCTGGAAATTGTAAAAAATATTGTGGGCAATGTGATTATTTCCCGGGTCATTGAAGATGCAACGGCCGAAGTCGTCAAAGGGCAGGGTCTGGGGGCTGCCCTTTCCAGAGGAAAAATATTCCCTCTCCTTCCCATTCAGATGATTCAGGTGGGCGAGCAAAGTGGAAAATTAGAAAGCATGCTGCATAAGGTTTCCGATGTATTTGAAAATGAGGTGGAATCGGCCATCATGAGAATCACGGCCCTGATAGAGCCGCTGATGATCCTCGTTATGGGTGTGATTATCGGCTTTATCGTATTTAGCATCTGCCTTCCGATTTTTGAGATGAACCAACTGGTCAGGTAATTTAATTGGTATCCGTTCCCGGTCTACAGTTATCGGTTTACGGTTAAAAAAACTGTGAACTGTGAACCGATAACCGTGAACGGTTACTGAAATTGACACTATGGAAATTCGACTGCGGGGAAAAGGCCCCGATAAATTTCTAAGATATTTCAGATCTGTCTGCTCCTCCCGGCACCCGGGTTTCACCCTGCTGGAGGTCATGGCGGCCCTCACGCTCATTGCCATGGTCCTGGTCAGTATATACAAAATGCAATTTCAGACCATCTCCATGAACCGTTCCGTCAGATTTGATACCATCGCCCCCCTGCTGGCACAGAGCAAAATGTCCGAACTCAAAATAAAACCTCTCGAAGAGGTCGCTGATTCATCCGGAGACTTCAGCCAAAATTTCCCCGGCTACACCTGGCGCGTTTTAGTCACGGGAATTGAATCCGAACTGCTTGAAGCCACGGCCAAAGACCTCAGGCAGATTGAAGTCGTCATATCCGAAAACGACGGCGAAAATATATATTCCCTGAAGACTTATTGGTTTTTTCAGGATCCATCCTGATGGGCGCAACGCGGGATATGAGAGCGATAAAAAACATAAAACAATCAGGGCATGGGCGACGGCGTGCCGGGTTTACCCTGCTGGAAATTTTAATCGCCATGTTTATTTTTGCCGTCATCGTCACCACCATTTTCGGCTCCTATCGCGCCGTGTTTTCAACCATCGGCCCCATGAACGAAGGAATCAAAACTTACGAAATGGCACTGAACGGCCTTAACCGGATCTCTGTTGACCTGCAATCCATGGTTATCGCCTGGCCGCCCAGGTATACCGTTCCGGATTTCAACTCCCGCCCCGACCCCTATCGCATACAAGGCGACACGGAACATACCGGCGGCACTGATTTCCCCCGGCTCAGATTCACCTCCCTTGCCCATATATCCTTTCAGAACAAGCCGGAGGAAGACATTGCGGAAATCGTTTACTATGTTCGCCCGTCCGGTGAAGATACTACTTTTGTTATCAAACGCTCCGACAGGCTGGAACCTTACCCGACGTCGGATGAAAAGGGTGAAGAAAGCAATGACCCGGTATTGAGCGAACAGGTCAAATCATTGACGTTTAAATATTACGACCATAACGGCGCCGTCCATGAACGCTGGGATTCGGAATCGCATGAATTTGAATATGCCACCCCTGTTGCCATCGATATCACACTGGAGCTGGAAGATAAGGGCGGCACGCATCTGTTCCACACCATCGTCAAGCTCCCGCTGGTGAGAAAACCGAAAAAATGAGGTGAAAGTGTCCCCAGGCATGCTCAAAAACAACCGGGGCATCGCGGTCCTGATCACCCTGACCATCATCACGATCCTGGTAACCGTGGCGTTGGAGTTAAACAGAAAGATGCGCACGGCGGTCGTGTCCACGGCGGCGGGCCGCGATCGTGTTTCCCTGTCGTCCATGGCGTCATCGGGCATTCACGCGGCTATGGCCATGCTGGTCCGGGATAAATTAAATTCCAACACGGATTCTGTGCAGGAAGACTGGGCCAATCCTGAAAAAATAGACGAACTGCTCCGGGCAATTCCTTTTGACGCCGGGCGGGTCACCCTGAAGATCATTGACGAGCTGGGCAAGGTTCAGGTCAATGCCCTGGTGAAATTTCCCGAGGGACGCGACTTTAACGAACCCCAAAGGGTGCTCTGGGAGCGTTTTGCAAGATTTTTTCTACTGCTGCACGAGTCCGGGGATATCGTTGATCCGATTGCCATCATAGACTCGCTGAAAGACTGGCTGGACTTCGGGGACGATGATGCCATAACGGGCCTGAGCGGTGCGGAATCAAGCTATTATCAGGACCTGGACCCACCCTATGCCATCCGAAACGGTCCCATCACCCACCTCGGGGAACTGCTGAAGGTGAAGGGGATTACGCCCGACCTCTTCCAGGACGTCCAGGGGGTGTCCGGTGTTTCCCGGTACTTGACGATTTACGGAATGAATGTTATCATTGGAAATTCATTTACATATGACGGTAGAATAAATATCAATACGGCTGAGCTTCCCGTACTCGCATCGATTATGCCGGATGGACACGAAGGCTTTGCCCAGCTGATTTACCAATACCGGGAGGAAAAGTCAGATGCAAAATTTGTCCATGACCTTCAGAACCCGCTGTGGTATAAAAATGTTCCGGGAATGACCGATATCACCATCGACCCGAGACTGATTCTGACGACCAGTGACATCTTTCGCATCGAAGCTGTGGCCGAGCTGTCTGACCGGCAAATGACGGTCAGCGCGGTTGTTCAACGGGAAAAAGCCAAAGAAACCAACGCCTGGAGATGTAACATACTGAGTTGGGAAATTAAATAATGAGCAAGAAAATTTTAGGCATAGATTTCCGGCCCCGGGCCGTATCGGCCGTCCTGATTCGAAGTAGTCTGCGCAGAAGCACCATCGAAGCCTATGCGTATGCGCCCGTCACGGAGGAGAAAGAAGGCCGGGAGGCCATGGCCGCGGCCCTTGATAAGATCACCCAACGCATCGATACCCGGGACGCCGTGTGCGTTGCGGCCCTTCCCGCCGGTCAAATATCCTTCAGAAATATGGTTATTCCGTTTCATGAAAGGAAAAAAATAAAACAGATCCTGCCCTTTGAACTGGAACAGACGCTGCCCTTTGCAACCGAAGACCTGATCACCGATTTCGCGCAGATCCATGTCGGCCCCGCGCCGCACCCGCCCTTGTTCACCGCGTCGGTTGAAAAAGCGACCCTTGATTTCTATCTTGACGCCCTCGCGCAGTTCAGGATCAACCCTGAAATTATCACCATCGGCGGTTATTGTACCGCGCGAATTCTGGGTGACTTGTCGGGCATGAAGGGCAACTGGCTTTTTTTAGACATGGAAGATTCCAGAAGCACGGTGTTTCTTGTCGCCTCCGGTCAAATATGCCTTGTGCGTTCCTTCCCGCTGCCGGCAACCGCTGCGCCCATGAAAGAGGTGCTCGGCACGCATATCCGCCAGACGCTTTATGCCTTTGAGGAAAATCTGCATCAAAATTTTTCTCCCGAAATGATCTTTGTGAGCGGATGCGGACTGGTGGAGGAAAATTTCGAAAATGAAATGGGGCGGATCATTGAAACACCCGTTAAACGCGTTGATCTTTCCCGTCAAGCTTCCATTCAAACCGTAATGGATCCGGCACAGGCATGGGAACCGGCGCAACTGGACAATGCTCTGGCCCTGGCATTGATCAAACACGAAGGCATTGACATCATCGATTTTCAGAGAGAAAATTTTTCCGCTGAAACTTATTGGCTCAAATATAAAAAGGAGTTTAGCACCACCGCCGTTCTTGCGGGACTGGTCCTCGCATTGGCATTTATCTACGGTTTTTACAGTATGCGGGCAACGGAGAAAAAGGTTGCCCGCCTGAACTATCAGATAACGGATATTTTTAAAACGGTATTTCCCGGACCGCAGCAAATGCCGGATCCGGTTCGACAATTGGGGAAAAAAATTAAAGACATCAAAAACAGTGCGATGTTTCAGGAAGAGCCTGATAAAAAAATACTGACCATTGATATTTTAAGAAACATCAGCGACAACATCCCCAAAGAGGTCGATGTCGCAATCACGAACCTGGTGGCCGGCCCCGAGGGTGTTTTAATTTCCGGTGACACCGACACCTTCAATTCGGTGGATGAAATGAAGAACCGGCTGGAAAGCAAGGATTTATTTGCAAAAGTTACCATTACTTCCGCCAATATGGATCGAAACATAAACCGGGTGCAATTTAAAATGAAAATCCAGCTGTAAAGAGACATTTAATTATGGCCATACGACTCAACCGGCGTGAAAAACGTTTAATTTACCTGATATCCGGACTGATCTTTTTCTTTCTTTTCATCGAGACGGGTGTTTTTCCGTTTATCGATAATCACAAGCGCCTGTCCAGAACGCTGCAGGTGAAAAGCCAGACACTTCAGGAAATGAAAATCCTCAAGGCGCAGTACGACGCCCTCAATAACCAGGCCGGGGTCTCCAAGGCGCGCCTGGCCAGACGGGAAAAAAGTTTTACACTTTTCGCTTTCCTGGACAAACTTGTGGGGGAGGCGGGGATTAAAAACAAAATCACATATATGAAGCCCTCTTCATCTGCTATAAAAAACAGCCCTTACAAAATTTCCATCGTTGAAATGAAGCTCCAGGCCGTAACATTGGTAGAACTCACCAATTACCTTTATCGGATTGAAACCTCTGAAAATTTTGTGTCCGTCAAACGGATTTCCATTTCAAAATTAGGCCAACAGGACACATCGGTAAACGCTGTGCTGCAGGTGGAAACAATGGAGATTTAATCAACCTGCCATGAATAAAACCCTGAAAATATTCTTGTACCTTATATATACAGTAGCCATAACGGTTTTTTTTCTCTATCACCTTTTCCCCTCCGATGAAGTCAAGGCCCATATCCAGCGCTCTCTTGGCCGCTTGAACCCGGATTACAGCGTCCGCATCGACCGGATCCGCCCGACATTTCCGCCGGGCCTTCATTTCAACGCCGTCGGCCTGTTCCACCGCAACGGGTTACTGCTGGAAGTAAAAAAAATAAACATAACGGCCAAGATATTCTCACTTTTCAGGGCCCAAAAGACCATGTCCTTTCAAGGGAGCACATACGGCGGCATTTTAGACGGTGTGGTCCATATTTCAAAAGACCGCGCAGCGCAGCGTTTCCAGGTGGACGCCCGTATTTCCGGCGTTCAGATACAGGATATTTCCGTCCTGCAAAAAATGCCCGTAAAACCCTCATCCGGTGTTCTGGAGGCAACGGTCCTATTGGATACCCGGCCCACACGCGAACCCCTGAAAACCAACCTTACCATCAGCGACGCCGAACTGAAACTGCCCCCGACTTTTTTCACCCCCGGCAGTTTATCTTTCCGCAGCATCCGCCTGGAAATGGCGCTCGATCAGAAAACGGTACAGGTCCGCAAAAGTCTCATCAGCGGGCGTCAAATCGACGGACAATTTAGCGGATCTGTTTTATTCAGAAATCCGCTCGATAAAAGCATCCTCAATCTCACGGGCACCATCCAGCCGCATCCACAGTTTCTTGCGAACCTGGAAAAAACATTAGCCGTAAATATTTTTCCGAAACGACGGGTTGGAGAAAAAGGTTTTCCAATCAGGATTTACAACACAATTGAAGCGCCCAAGTTCGCTTTACGTCCATGAAAGAATTATAGATGATAAAACAAGGCGTTACCCTATGCAACCTTATCCTGATCACGGCAGCGATTTACATCGCTGTCGCCGGATTTTATAAAATCGCCGCGGTCCGGCTGGACACTGGCGGGGAGTCTGAAATTGCTCTTACGCAACCTGCCGGACTGAAACCGGAACCCCATCTGCCGCTGTCCCGCTACCGGACGATTGCCCAGCGGAATCTGTTCAAGCTGGAAACTGAAACGGAGAAAAAAACCCCGCCGGGTCCTGCGCCCGCGGTAAATATCGACGCCTTAAAACAGACAGATCTCAAGCTGAAACTCTGGGGAACGGCCACCGGAAAAAACATCCAGCCCTACGCGGTGATTGAACTGCTTAAGGAAAGAAAACAAAATCTTTTCAGGCAGGGAGATGCCGTGGAAAACGCCACCGTCAAAATTATCCTGAAAGGCAAGGTCATTCTGTCGGTCAACGGTACGGATGAAATTCTGGAAATGGATCCCTCCGAGGAGAAAAAGACGGCCCCAGCCCGGCAGGCCGCACCGGAGCCGGCCTCGCAGGAGATCTCCTTAAAACGCACCGATATCGCCCAGGCAATACAAAACCCCAACGATTTTTTAAACCAGGTCAGGATCCGGCCGCACCTTAAAGACGGCCAGCCGGACGGCCTGGCGCTGATCGATGTAAAATCCGACTCCATATTTACCAAAATCGGGTTGAGAAGGGGTGATATCATTAAAGGAATCAACGGCCAGGAAATTCGAACCGTCAGGGATGCGATCGGATTATATGAAGAACTTGGCACAGCTTCCAGACTTTCCGTGCAGATCCTGAGAAGAGGCCGGTCGCAACTGTTAAATTATACTATTGAATAAGTTTAAAAGATAGATTTAAGTTTTAAGTTTTAAGATTTAAGGGAAAACATAGACATAAGATATAAAAGATAGTTTTAAGATTACGTTTACAATGATATAGATACTTCTATCCTCATAACTTAAATCTTAAAACTTAACACTTAAAACGTGATGAATTCGGCTTTTTACGAATTCATCAACATAACACAGGTAGGAAAATGACATTGAAATTTAAAGCCCCCGCAGCGCTCCGATGGGTATTGGCAGGTTTTCTTCTCTCCGCATCCGTCTGTTTTGCGCAAGCCCAAACAACCGGGGCGGCCGCCACCGGCGGAAACGAGTCGACCGAAAATCCACCGCCTGAAAGAACCCAAACCCCGCAACAATTCATCTCCATTAATTTTAATGACGTGGACATCAATGTCTTTATTAAATTTATCAGTGAGTTAACCGGGACTAATTTCGTGGTGGACCCCCGTGTCAAAGGAAAAATAACCATCATTTCTCCTTCCAGGGTTTCCCTGAACGAAGCCTACCAGGTATTTGAATCCGTACTGGAGGTCCACGGCTTTGCCACGGTAAAGGCCGGGAAAATCACCAAGATCCTTCCGTCCCCCACGGCCCGCACCCAAAATGTCGAAACAAAAACATCCCCGGGGAAAGAGGCCGCCAGCGATAAAATCGTCACCCAGCTCATCTCCTTAACCTATGCAGACCCGGTGGAGATCAGAAGGCTTTTCGCGCCGCTGATCGATAAGGCGAGCATTATGCTGGCGTATCCTCAAACCAACATGCTGATCATCACCGACACTTACTCAAACATCCAGCGGCTGATGAAAATTCTGCAAGAAATTGACGTGAAAGGCATCGGAAAAGAACTTTCCGTCATCCCCCTCAAGTATGCCACTGCCAGCCAGCTTGTTACCATCTTAACCAATATCTTTCAGCAAGGCAAAAGACCGCCCAAAAGCGCTGCGGCGGACGACCTGGCCAAATTTATCGCCGATGAGCGCACCAATGCGCTGATCACGCTTGCCACCGAGGACGACACCGCCAAAATCAGGCAAACGATTTTGCTGCTGGACAAGGACATGCCCAAAGGAAAAGGCAAGATTCACCTTTATTATCTTGAAAATTCCACGGCCGAAGACGTGGCCAAAGTGCTGCGGGAGCTGTCCGGCAAACAGGCCGCGCCGGTGGTCAAAGGACAGGCCCCGGTTCAGGCCCCTTTTGTTTCGGATAGCGTGCAGATCACGGCCGACAAGGCCACCAACAGCCTGATCATCATGGCAGATAAGGACGACTATCTGACCCTGGAGTCCATCATCAAGCAGCTGGACATCCCCCGGGCCATGGTTTACATCGAATCTTTGATCATGGAAGTGAATGTGAACAAGGATTTTAACCTGGGGACCGAATGGATGGCTTTGGGCAGTACAACCATTGAAGGCCGACCGACCGCTTTTGGAGGCGCATTCGGAGGCACAGGCTTTTCCAATACGACCAACCTTCTGGGTGGGGCCACAGCCGCGACTTCCGGACTCGGAGCCCCAAAATTTCCTTCCGGGGTTTCCCTGGGCGTATTCAGTGACCTGATACGAATCGGCAACCTCACGTTTCCGGGGATCAGCGCCATCATCAATGCCTATAAAAAAGACCAGGACGTTCACATCCTTTCCACGCCCCAGATTCTGACCACCGACAACGAAGAGGCCAAGATAACCGTGGGACAGAACGTGCCTTTCCAGACCCGTGCGGGCGCCGCCGACCCGGCCTCCCTGGCCTCCCAGGTGTACAGCTCTTATGAGTACAAGGACGTGGGCAAAACCCTCAAGATCACCCCCAACATCAACAAAGACCGCATGGTCCGGCTGAAAATCTCCCTGGAGGTCACCGCACTCGATTCGACCGCCACCCAAGGGACCGAACGGCCCACCACATTCAAACGCACCATCGACACCACCGTGATCGTGCGGGATAAAAACACCGTGGTCATCGGCGGCCTCATCGACGACCAGCTTTCCCAGGCCGAATACGGGATCCCCTGCCTGGGGGACATCCCGGGCCTGGGCTGGCTTTTTAAAACCGTAAACCGGGCAGGTGCAAAAAGCAACCTGTATGTCTTCATCACGCCCCACGTCATTGAAAACCCCATGGAGGCCACCACCATATATCAGGATAAAAAGGATGCCATCGATACCCTCAAGGGCGGCAAAATCAAACTGTACGAAAGAGAAAACAAGTAAGCCATGAAACGCGCCCTTTCCCAGATCCTCAACGAAAACTTCGGCCTGTCCGAAGAAGATTACCTTCTCGCCCAAGAGGCCGCCTCCGAAAAAGGAGAACGCGTCGGCGAAACGCTGATTAAAAAAAAGCTGTTGACCGAAACCCAGCTGCTGGAAGCACTCAGTCTTATGTACGACATGCCTTTCTGGCCCGACCTGCCACTGGATGATGTGGATACGGATTTTACCCGGAAAGTGCCCATCCAGTTTTTAAAAAAATATGTGATTGTCCCCCTGCAGTTCCGGAACAGGAACCTGGCCCGCACCGGCGCGAACGCGCCCGGCAGCCCCCGCGCACCCGAAGACGCCTCCACGGCCGCCTGTGTGCTGGCCACCAACGACCCTGCGGGCCTCCAGCCCATGGACGACCTGCTGAGGGTCATGGGAACCCAAGATTGTCAGATGGTGCTCTCAAAAAGGGATACCATCGTCAACGCCATCAACCTCTTTTACAATGCCAGCCGCAATTCCGCCCAGCAGCTGGTCGAGGACCTGGAAGCCAACGGCAGTCAGATCCTCAGCGAAATCCAAGGGACCGCGGACCTTCTGGATGACACCAGTGATGCGCCGATTATCAAACTGGTCAATCACATCATATCCCAGTCCATCAAAGCCCGGGCCAGCGATATCCATATCGAACCCTTTCAGAATACGTTCAAGGTGCGCTACCGGATCGATGGTATTTTGTATGACCTGCTGACCCCCCCGAAGTGGATCCAATCGGCTCTGGTGTCCAGGATCAAGGTGATGGCCGATATGAACATTGCCGAAAAACGGCTTCCCCAGGACGGTCGTTTTGAAGTCAAAATCGGCAATCAGAATATCGATATCCGCGTCTCCACCATCCCCACCTCCTTCGGCGAGCGGGTCGTGCTCCGGCTGTTAAATAAATCCGGTTCCCTGCTGAACATTTCGGACATCGGCCTTTCGCCCGAAAAACTCCGGATCATCAAAAATTTAATCCGCTCGCCCAACGGCATCATTCTGGTCACCGGTCCCACCGGAAGCGGCAAGACCACCACCCTTTACGCCATCTTATCGACCCTGAACACGCCGGATGTCAACATCATCACCATTGAAGATCCGGTGGAGTACCAGATTAACGGCATCGGGCAGATCCAGGTCAACCCCAAGATCAATCTGACATTTGCCCAGGGGCTGCGCTCCATCGTCCGGCAGGACCCGGATATCATACTGGTGGGGGAAATCCGGGACAAGGACACCTCTGAAATTGCCGTGCAATCCGCGCTGACCGGCCACCTGGTTTTTTCCACCCTCCACACCAATGATTCGGCCAGCGCCATCACCCGCCTGGTGGATATCGGCATCGAGCCTTTTCTCATATCTTCTTCGGTGCTCGGCGTCGTCGCCCAGCGACTGATCCGGATTCTCTGCGAGCATTGCCGGGAACCTTACACCCCGGACCCTGCCGCGCTGGAAAGCATCGGCCTTACGCCCGACCAGATTAACGGCAGCATGGTGTATCAGGCCAAAGGATGCAACCATTGTTTTAATACGGGTTACAAAGGACGGATCGGCATTTTTGAAATCATGCTTCTGGACGATGAGTTAAAGAGGCTCATACTGAAGACTTATGACTCCAACATCATCAAAAGCGAAGCGGTAAAGCAACACATGACCACTCTGCGCCAGGACGGTATCGAAAAGGTTTTGAGCGGCGTAACAACCATTGAAGAAGTGCTTCGGATTACACAAAAATGAAACGGAATTTCAGTATTAAACGCCTGGTATTTTTATTCCTGACCGTGCTGCTCTTACCCGGCAGCGTTGCATACGGCCAGGAAAGCGAGAGCAGCCCGGCGCTTTTTTCTCTCAGCCTGTTTCGAAAATACATCTCTCCGGTGGACGGGAGCCGCTGCCCCATGTACCCGACCGATTCCAAATATTCCATGGAAGTGTTTAAAAAACACGGTTTTGCCATAGGTCTGATGATGACCGCCGACCGGTTGATGCGTTGCGGCAGGGATGAAACCAGGCTTTCCCCCAAGGTCTGGGTGGACAACGAAAATCGCACTTACGATCCGGTCAGCAACAATGACTTCTGGTGGACCGACAAATGACAGCATTGATTAGTGCCCATCCATAACACATGAACCACAGGATAACCATGATCCGTTATTTTCTTTTGCCGGCGATCCTTTCGTTTTACTTCTTTTCTGTTCCGGTTTCCCAAAGCGCCGCGTTAACCATCGATGCCCAGCGGCAGTTTCAATTTGCCGAGTCCTATTTTTCAAAAGGCGAATATTTCCTTGCCATTGGCGAGTACAAACGGTTCATCTATTTTTTCCCGCAAGATCAGCGGATCGAAAAAGCAAGGTTCCAGATCAGCATGTCCTTTTTCCTGTCCGGGCGGTTTCCCGATGCCATCGCTTCTTTTAAGAATCTGCTCGAGGCCCATCAAGACACGGAATTGTCACTCAAATCCCATTTTATGATCAGCCAGTGCTACCTCGAGTTGAAAGACCACGGGCGGGCCCTTGCGACCCTTCTCAATCTTACCCGCATGACCGGGGATGTAAATGTTCAGGACGAAGCATATTACAACATCGGCTGGGTCTACCTTGAAGTTGCTTCCTGGGAAAAAGCCGACCTGTATTTTGGGAAAATCAGCCCGGGAAACCAGCAAAAATATCAACTGAAAAGGCTGTCGGACGCGCTCGGCAAAAAAAACCTGATCCCCCAAAAAAACCCCCACCTGGCCGGATTTCTGTCCATCATACCCGGAGCGGGATATTTTTACCTTGAAAGATATCAGGATGCCCTCATCGCTTTTCTGCTCAATACCGGTTTCGGGTTTGCCGCCTATGAATCCTTTGCTGATGATAATTACGGACTCGGCGGTCTGCTCGCCTTTGTGGGGATGGGGTTCTATGCCGGAAACATTTACGGCGCCATTTCCAGCGCGCACAAATACAACCGGAATCAAAACGAGCAGTTCATTAAAAAATTAAATGACAATGTGCGTATCAATATCTCGGCGGAACCCCGCGCCCGGGGGTTTCAACTGTCTTTTAACTATGCCTTTTAACCGCAGCGGCAAAGAGACGGGACCTTTGAAAAACGCTCAATTTCGTTCCAGTTCAAGGATTTTGAAAAAGAAAGGGTCACCATGATTAATCTGAGTGTCAATGTCAACAAGATCGCAACGGTGCGCAACGCACGGGGCGGCAACGATCCCGATGTGGTTCAAGCAGCCCGGACATGTATCGAATCAGGCTGTCAGGGCATCACCGTTCACCCCCGCCTGGACCAGCGGCATATACGGCCCGCCGACGTGCGCGACCTTCATTCCATGGTGCCGGTCGAGTTGAATATTGAGGGGGACCCCAGGCCGGATCTGCTTGATCTGGTTACGGAAATCCTCCCTGACCAGTGCACGCTGGTTCCGGTCGAACCGGGAGAAGTTACCTCCCACCACGGGTGGGACATCCAGAAAGACCAGGCGCTGCTTTCCCCGGCCATCAGACGTCTCAAGGAAAAAGGCATCCGCATAAGCCTGTTCATGGACCCGGACCCGAAAAATATGGCCGCTGCGGCCCGCATCGGGGCCGACCGCGTTGAGCTGTACACCGGCCCCTACGCTTCGGCCAGGACCGGGGCCGAAATCGAAAAAGAATTTGACAAAATCCGCCGCTCCCATGACGCTGCCCTGGAGGCCGGACTGGAGCTTAATGCGGGGCATGATCTGAATCTTGAGAATCTTTCCCGTCTTCAGACCCTTCCCGGAATCAAGGAAGTTTCCATCGGGCACGCGTTGATTTCTCATGCGCTTTACGTGGGACTTTCCCAGGCGGTCAAGGACTTCAGGCGGGCTTGCGGACAAAACATATAGGGGTGCGGGGATTAACCCTAAGATTCCTGCTTTCCTTTGTCCATCCGTTTTCTGGCCTCCTGCTCGATTTCCCTGGCAAATTCCGGATAATCTTTCAGCACCCGGTCAAAGGATCTTTTTTCCAGAGAATATAATTCGCAGTAATCCGCCGCACGCACGCTGGCATTCCGGGGAACGCTCAACAACAGGGCAATTTCACCAAAAAAGCTGCCATCAGACAAGGTCGTGTATACTTCCTGGCCGTCCGGCCCGACCACTTCCACCGCCCCCCTGCTGATAAAATACATTTTATCCCCAATTTCGCCATACCTGCAGACCCAGTCCCCCGGCAGGGCAATACACGACTTGAGACATGTGACGATATCTTTAATGAGTTTTTCGCCGGCATTTTTAAACATGGGGACTTTTTCAATGATCCCCCGATTGAGAAAGAAGGAAAATTCCAATTTGAAGCTTTCCGGCAATTCGGAAAAGACCGCAGCGTGATCATAGCCCCGGCGGCTGTGCCAGAGATAAGAAAAATAATCCTTCACCCTTCGCTGGAGACCCCGGGAAAATCTGTTGGCAATCATAAAAGAATTTATTTGTTCCATTTTTTCCTGATGCCGGGCTTTTGCCAGGTCCAGATTTCCGATCAGCAAGGCGATATTCCCGATGACATAGCCGTAAATACCCACCCCCAGCATCATGACGAGCATGGTATATATTTTCTGCACATTGCCGACGGGGGTGATATCGCCGTACCCCACGGTGGTCAAGGTGGTGATACACCAGTATAAACTGTTCAGGTAGGCGGTGACATAATCCTGCGCCGTCTCGTGGGGCACCGTCAGATAATACCATCCGCAGGCAATCCAGTGGGAAATCAACCCGATGAGATAGAGGAAAAAAACCAGCCGGAATATCGTAAAGTTGACAAATAAAAAATACTCGAAACCTTTTTTATAGTGCCAGAGTTTCGGCAGTTTTGCCAGCCGGACCAGGTGGATACCCCGTACGAACAGACCTGACCCGGCTGGAGATAAAAGCGCGCTGAATATCAACTCGAAGGGAAAGGCGGCCATCATGTCCAAAATAAACCAGCTTTTAAGATAATGCTGTGAAATGATCCTTGGATTGCTGATCCATCTGCCCCGGCGGAGCACCGAAAATGAAAAGTTAAAAATAATGTCCAGCCCGAACAGAAGGGTGACGATAACATCCATGATACTGGCCCACCCGGGTATTGGGCGATGAACAACCAGACGGAGGGGAGATTCGATGGCCGTATAGGTAATAGCCGCCAGCATCAATAAATTCCAGATATGGCGGAATCTGTCATTGACCTTAATCATAGGGTTCCCCGGACGGCGCACTTTTTCGTGCCTCGCTGGTGATGCCGGCTGTCCGTTTACACTTTCATCTGTTTTACTTTTTCTTCTTTTGTGTTTTTCCGCCGCCGGTATCCAGGATCAGTTTCACCTCTTTTTGCCACTGCTTACTTTCCTTAGAGGCTTCAAAATTCACAATTTTCGGGTCCCTCTCGGTGTAGATTATCCGGGCCCCCTGTTTTTTGGTTTGCGATAAAACCTCATGCTCATAGTTTCCGGGATAGAAAAGGGTGCCGGCCGAACCCTCTTCGAGCATGAACTTCGCACCTGCCGGGGTTACCAGGTAAAGCGCGACGAGCTTGGCTGCGTTGGGGTTTCTCGCTCCTTTTCTCACTGCCAGCACGGTTTCCCTTACATCAAGGTAGTCCAAGCTTTGCCATGCCGCCGGCACGCCCTTGGCCTGTGCATCTGTCATATATGAAGCTTTGGTTACGGCCAGCCAGATTTCTCCGAGCATATAGCGATTATTGATGTCCGCATAGGTTCCCCGGATGGCGCCATTCTTGAGAATTTCCCGCAGATCAGAAAAAATTTTGTCTTTGCCCATAACAAAGGCCCATCGGACCCAGCCGCTGGTATATCCCATGACGCCCACCTTACCCTTCCATTTCGGATCGGCCAGGTCATGGAGGCTCCTGGGGACTTCAGCGCTGGAAATTTTGTCCGGATTATACATCAAGCCCTGCCCGCCCGAGTAATAGGAAGGAGATACAATGGGAAATTCCGACAATACCTCGGGATTGGTATCCTCCGTGATAAGAGATTTCCAGTCCACGATTTCAAAAATACCGGGAGCGTTATGGATGGCATCGCTGATATGGCCGCTGTGCAGACTCACAAGATCATATGTGGGGACCGCTCCGGACCTGTGTTCCATAATCGCCTGGGCCGCATCCTTGGGCATACTGCCCGTCGGAGAAAATACAATGTTCAGGGACACACCGAACTTTTCTTTTACTTCCCGTTCCAGGCGCTTCATGGACTGCATCGGAAGACTGGTCTTGAGCTTCACAATGACAGTGCCCTCTTTCCGGGCCCCTGCAATAACCGAATCCAGGGGCTTGGCTGAAACGGTTCCGGCCGACAAAACAAGGCCCGCTGCCCAGACCATCGACAAGCTGATCATCATCATTCTTCTAAATTTCATTTTCCCCCCCTTTCCGTGCCAGATTTATATCATATTTTTCCCATTGTTTTTTTACCTTTTCAATCATAGCCGGATCCATTTGGACCTGGATCGGCTTTCTGGTCCACTCAAAGGGAATCGTGGCGTCGATAAACAGTTTTGAGTTCATATCCCTTTGCTCAATGGGCACCCCCGGATCGAGCTCTTCACCGAAAGTCCTTTTAAACACCTGCACACTCCTTGCGGCATCGCTGCGCGTGGCCAGGGCCCACAATACTTCGTCCATATTATCGGGGTGTATGTCATCATCGACAACGATGCAAATCTTGGTGCGGTAGTTGCCCGTCGTTGTGGCGACCACAGCGTGACCGACCTGAACCGCATGGCCATAATATTTCTGCTCGATGGCCACCACCACCATAAACCGGCCCCCGGCTTCCGGAGGGCAATATACGGCTTTTATGCCGGGAATCCGCAAATTATCAAGCCCTGCCCAGATGGAGGCCGATATCTGAATGGACGGAATCGTGTTCTTGCCGGCACCGATGGCACCGACGGACTGCGTCCAGAATATGGGGTCGTCCCGGTGGAACATCCTCTTCACATTAAAGCAGGGTTTGGGGTAATCCTCCGCGATGGATGCGGAATAGTATCCCGGGTATTCGCCGAAGGGGCCTTCGGGCCGGTAGGCGGACGGGTCCGGATCGATTTCTCCTTCGAGCACATACTCGGCACTGGCCGGTATCTGAAGTCCAGTGAGTTCCCCCTGGATGACCTCCACCGCTTCGCCCCGAATCCCCCCGGCGGCATCATATTCACTTACCCCCCACGGGACACCCGTGCTTGCCAGCAGAAACAGCACGGGCAATTGCCCGACACAGACCGCGGCCGGCATCTTCCTGCCCAGCTTTCTGTATCGTTCCAGCATCAGGCGGGCATGTTTGCCCGGTTGAAGGTTTAATCCCAGGCTGTTTCTGCCAAGGATTTGCATCCGGTAAGTGCCCAGATTATCCCAGTCCGCACCCGGCTCTCTGGTGATGAGCGCCGCGGTTGTACCCAGGTAGCGCCCGCCGTCCATGGGATACAGTTTGGGCACCGGCAGCGTGCTCAGATCAACATCTTTTTCCTCGATGACATTGTCCTGGACCGGTCCGGAAGATAAGACTTTCGGCGGAATCCCTTGCCGATTCACCCTTACCGCCCATTCCCTGGCCATTTCGACCCGGCTCATCCCCACCGGCATTTCAAGGGCAATGGCACACCTGTTGGGCTTTGACAGGGCGGCAATCAGGCATGAATGTTTACAGCCCTTGACATTTTCGAAAATAAGTGCCGGCCCGCCCTTCTGATCGCTGATGTCCGCAACATGATTGAGCTCCAGGTCCCAATCGACTTGGACTTTTACCCGGGATAGTTCGCCGATCTTTTCGCATTCATCCAGAAAGTCCCTCAAGCTGTTGATCATAATGGCAAGGCCCCTTTCGTTGTTATAATGAAGCTGCTACTACAACCTCATATTCATTGTCATAATCCGTGTCAAGGGAAAACAGCCTGCGGGGAATTTAAGGGGCCCTGCCGGAAATCAAGCGCGTGAACCCGTAAAAACCCTTAACAGAGGGCGAACCACTTTGGATCGGCCAGCACCACGGAGGTTTCCACC
>JAUYIZ010000239.1 GCA_030688615.1 Desulfobacterales bacterium
CCCTGCAGCTTGCTGCAGGGTCTTCAATAAGGTTTTGACTTTCCCGTCATGTGCCGCGCACCATACAGGGGTCATGCCAGACGGTCAGGTCCATATACTCTCCGGTATTCATTACCTTGCGGATGATATCCAGGCCGTGGATGACCTCGCCTGCCGTGACCACGAGATGCGGACGGAAACGGATGCCTTTTTCGCCGCATCCGACCATAATCAGTCTGTTCCGCAGAAACGCGAGCAGGAGCTTGTTCCGTGTTTCGGTGTCCGGGGCATCAAAAGCGCACATCAGCCCTTTTCCGCGCACATTATTGACAAGATGAGGCAATTCCCGGGACAGCGCCTTCAGTTCAGACAGGAGTAAATCGCCCTGAATCCTGGCATTTTCCACCAGCGATTCCTCTTCAATGACCCGGAGGATAAACGTGCAGCGCACCATATCGATCAGATTGCCGCCGAAGGTGGAACTGATCCGGCTCCGCTCTTCAAACACGTTACAGCCAACTTCATCGACACGCGTTGAAGCCAGAATTCCGCAAACTTGAAATTTTTTCCCGAAGCTCATGATATCCGGTTTCACCCCGAAATGCTCATGGGCCCAGAACTTGCCCGTCAGGCCCATGCCCGTCTGGATTTCGTCCATGATGAGCATGAGATTATTTTCATCACAAAGGTTGCGCAGGGCCTGAAAAAATTCCGCGCGAAAATGGTTGTCTCCCCCCTCGCCCTGAATCGGCTCGATGATGATGGCGGCAAGGTCATCGGCCTCTTTGGATATCGCGGCCTTCACCTGCTCGATGGCCTTTTTTTCAAGGGCCTCAACTTCTGCCAGGCGATACGCGTCCAGGGGAAACGTTATTTTGGGATTGACAATCCGCGGCCAGTCGAATTTTGGGTAATGCATGGTTTTTCTGGGATCGAAGGTGTTGGTCAGAGACAGGGTATATCCGCTGCGTCCGTGAAACGCCTGCTGAAAGTGAATGACGCTGCCGCCAAGCTCCTTTTTGCGCCCCTTGGAGAGATTTCGCCGGACCTTCCAATCGAAGGCCGTTTTCAATGCATTCTCTACCGCCAGGGCGCCCCCCTCAATGAAGAAGGCATGGGGGAGATACCCGGGAATTCCCACTCTGGAAAAGGTGTCCACAAACTCGGCCATGGCCTCGGAGTAGACGTCGGAATTGGATGGTTTCTGGACGGCCATCCGACCAAGGTGATCGCGCGCCGCCAGGAGTTTGGGATGGTTGTACCCCAAAGCCATGGATGCGTACATCGAAAAGAAATCCAGGTAACGCTCACCGGTTCGCTGGTCTACAAACCAGGACCCCTGGGAATTATTCAGGTCGAGGATGATATCGAAGCCCTCGGTCAACAGATGCCTGGAGAGAATCTTTTTGACGCTTTTCGGATCAATCACGTACTTCTCCTTTGCGATCTCGCTCCGCTGTGTCAAGCGCCTATTTCAAACCGGATCCCCTGGGCCAGCGGGAGTTCGGCGCCATAGTTGACGGTCACGGCCTGACGGCGCATGTATGCTTTCCAGGCATCCGATCCGGCTTCACGTCCGCCGCCGGTCTCTTTTTCACCTCCGAAGGCACCACCGATCTCCGCCCCCGAGGTCCCGATATTGACGTTGGCTATGCCGCAATCGGAACCTGCGGGGGAAAGGAATTCCTCGGCCTGTCCGAGATCGCCGGTGAACACCGCTGAAGACAGGCCCTGCCGCACGTCATTCTGGATGGCAATGGCCCCGGACAGGGAACCCGAATACTTTATCAGATGCAACAGGGGGCCGAAGATCTCTTGCTGCACAACCGGATAATGATTCTCCGATTCAACAATTGCCGGGGTGACGTAACAACCCGATTCATACCCTCTGCCGGAAAGCACCTCTCCCCCCCATAATACCGCGCCGCCCTGCTGCTGAACCTCTCTGATCGCGTCCACATAAGTCTTTACCGCTTTCCTGCTGACCAGGGGGCCCACATGGTTTGCCTCATCGAGGGGGGAGCCGATGCGCAGCGATTCGTAAGCCTTCACCAGAGCCTCCCTGACCTTTGGATAGATGCTCTCGTGGACCAGCAGCCTTCTGGTTGTCGTGCAGCGCTGGCCTGCTGTTCCCACGGCGCCGAACACCACGGCGGGCAGCGCAAGCGCCAGGTCTGCATGTTCGGTCATAATGATCGCATTGTTTCCACTCAACTCGAGAATACTTTTCCCCAACCGTTTGGAGACCATTTCAGCCGCGTGACGTCCCACGGGCACGGAACCTGTAAACGAGATGATCGGGATGCGTCCATCGGTCACCATTTTCTCCCCGACAGTGCTTCCTTTCCCGATAACCAGGGAAAAGATTCCCTCGGGCAGATCATTTTTTTCAAGGACCCTGGCAATAATCTTTTGGGTGGCGATGGCGGAAAGAGGGGTGCGGGAGGACGGTTTCCACAGGCACACGTCGCCGCAAACGGCAGCAATCATGGCATTCCAGGACCAGACGGCCACGGGAAAATTAAAAGCCGTAAGGATCCCCACGATACCCATGGGGTGAAACTGCTCGTACATCCGATGCCGGGCTCTTTCCGAGTGCATGGTAAAACCGTAGAGCATTCGGGATTGGCCGACGGCAAAATCACAGATATCAATCATCTCCTGGACTTCACCCCATCCTTCCTGCAGGGGTTTGCCCATTTCATAGGAGATAAGGGTCCCCAAAGCTTCTTTATGTTCGCGGAGCCGGAGCCCTATCTGCCGGATGATTTCTCCACGCTTTGGCGCCGGGAGAAGCCGCCACTCTTTGAAGGCCTTTTGAGCTTCGGCGACCACATTCTCGTAATCCTCAGCCGATGTTTCGTAAACCGAAGCGATCTTTTTTCCATCCACGGGCGAATTCACCATGATTTTGGCGCCGGACGCACCCCCGTGCCATCGTGCGCCCGTGGAAGCGCCATAATTTACGTCCGCTATTCCCAACCCCGTGATGAAATCCATCAATTTACTGCTCCTTATCGTTATGCCGGTAAGCAATCACACGGATCTTTTCCAGCAAATTTCCAATATGCTACCAGATGGCATGGAAAACATCAAGGCGGTTTCCAGTATAGGTGTTCATTACCCTGCGAAACCGTCAAGCCGGTATCGTTCGAATCTGTTTGCCCTTTTAATTGACACGGGACGTGGTTTACCGTTACAATAATTCTTACAAAGTAAATTCCGATCAGCCAGAAATTCCAGATGAAACCCTATGATATGAAAAAAACGGCCATAAATGCGCACGATAACAACCTGTTGGAAAAATTCGGCGGCGTCAACCCTGACGTATTGAAAACGATCGGGTGGACACCCCTGGTGAAGTTGAACAAGGTTGTAAAGCCACTCGATGCCAATGTCTTTGCCAAGCTGGAATTTTTCAATCCCACGGGAAGCGTCAAGGACAGGATGGCCCTGTTTATGATCGAACATGCTGAAAAAAAAGGACTTTTAAAGCCAGGCGGGACCATCGTGGAAAATTCCTCGGGCAACACGGGGGCAGCTCTGGCCATGATTGCCGCCGTTAAGGGCTATAAATGTATCATCACGATGCCGGATAAAGTGAGCGATGAGAAAAAAAATCTGATGCGGGCATTTGGCGCGCAGGTCGTCGTTACCCCCACCGATGTTCCCTTCGATTCTCCGGAAAGCTATTATAGCGTGGCGAGAAGGATCGCCGATGAAACCCCCGATTCTTATTACCCCGACCAATACAACAATCCGGTAAACATTGATTCCCACTATTATTCGACCGGCCCGGAAATATGGCAACAGATGAAAAACAGGGTCGATATTTTCATAGCCGGCATTGGAACCGGAGGCACACTGAGCGGGGCGGGGAAATTTCTCAAGGAGCAGAATCCCGGGATAAAGATAATTGCCGTGGACCCTGTCGGTTCGGTATTCTACGACTATTTCAAGAGACATCGTCTCGGCAAGCCGCACCTGTATAAGGTGGAGGGAATCGGGGAGGACTACCTGGTAAAGGATGTGGATTTTAAACTGATCGATGATATCATTCAGGTTTCCGACCGGGAGTCCTTCCGGATGGCGCGCCGACTGGCCAAAGAGGAGGGGATATTCGCCGGAGGATCCAGCGGCAGCGCCGTGTGGGCGGCCGTCGAGGTTGCCCGGACGGTGAAGGCAAGCCAGCACGTGGTCGCGATCCTGCCGGACTCCGGCTCCAGGTATATGAGCAAAATCTACAATGATCAATGGATGAAGGCCAATGGCTTTCTGGAATGAATTAAAAAATAAAGCCGGCTCCCATGAAAAAAAAATTTGAAACGCGCGCCATTCATGAGGGATGCAATCCGGATCCCGGTACCGGCGCCATCATGACGCCGATCTTTCAGAC
>JAUYIZ010000266.1 GCA_030688615.1 Desulfobacterales bacterium
CGGGAATCGTGTGCTTCTGGCTCAGCATGCCGCGGTAGGTGCCGATGTTCATCATCCCGGTGTCCGGGTCCCGGGTGACGACACTGCAGGCGGGGTTGATGTAGCGGCCCCCGTCGCGGTAATTCACGAGGGGCACGGGAATTTGATACAGGTCGATATCTTTTCCGGTGAGGATATTCTCCTTCACCGGCCCGGTGTCGCGCAGAATGGGATCGAGCCGCTGGGCATAGCGTTTCTTCATGACCTCCACGATGGTCCGGTCGCCCGAATCCAGCGGCAGATTCAGGGCCATGGCCAGGCGTTTGGTGGCGCCCAGCCCGTTGGTGAACAGTTTGGTGCAGCGGGTATCTTTGTAGTCCTTGATATTTTCAAAGAGCAGGGCCGGGCCGTTTTTGTGGGTGTTGATCCGGTTGATGGCCCCCAGCTCTTCCCGCCAGTCCACCTCGGCTGTTATGCGTTTTAACTCGCCCTGCTTGTCCAGCAGTTCTATCCAGTCTCTCAAATCTCTGTCTTTTGTTGCACTTGTCATAAAAATTTCCTTTCGTTAGAATAAAAGTTCAAAGAGGAGGCCCCTGTGAAGGTCCACCTGTAAAAACATGACAAAGACGATATAGATAAATACCGTCAGGCTTGCGGCCACCACGATGGCGGGGACCCATCCCCTGCCGCGGGATTGGATATAGCTGAGCACGAAAACCGGGATCGACACCATAAACCCCAGCAGGTACAGCGCCAGACAGAGCCCGGCCAGCCAGGCCGCGCTCGGCCAGCATTGCTTCAGCGGGTAGGCCGGTGCGTCATCCGCCGGTACGTCCGGCCCTTGCGTTTTTTCGGGCATCCGGAGCTCTCTGATCAGCTGCATGCCGGCCAAAAGGAAAAGCACGCTGCCGATGAGCACCGGCAGCAGCTTGGGTTCCAGGTAAGAAAAGGTCAAAGAATAGACGACCAGCGTGGCCGATAAAATCAAGGTCACGATGGCAAAATATGCGCTGGGCCGTATTTTCATGGCTGGACTGCCGGTCCTTTTTTGAATAATCGGTAAAAGCATGCCTTGAGGGGCTGGAAGACAAAGAGCAGAACCACTGCAAAAATGATCATCAGGGAGACGGGCCGGGTGAAAAAAAGCGGGCCCTGCAGGTGCAGCGCGTGCCAGAAGTAATGCTCAAAGAGCATGCCCAGCACAAACCCCAGTAACAAGGCCGGTTTGGAGTATTCAAAGCGGTTCATGAAAAACCCTATCACCGCAAACAGGACCACCACCGCCAGGTTCAGAATCTGCACCCCGGACGCAAAGGCCCCGGTAAGGCCCAGGACCAGAATGACCGGGAACAGGTAGTCCGGATGCACCGTGGTGATTTTCGTGGCAAAGGGGGCAAAGACCAGACACACGATGCAGGCGATCAGGTTGGCAACGGCGATCCCGAACAGCATGGTAAAACTGAGCTCCAGATTGTCGGTGAGCATCTCCGGGCCGGGGACGATACCCACCAGTAAAAAGGCCCCGAGGAGAATCGCCATCACCGCGCTGCCGGGCACCCCGAAGGCCAGGGTGGTGAGCAGCGCGCCGGCTTCCTTGGCATTGTTGGACGCTTCCGGGGCGATGACGCCTTCCACGATGCCGGTGCCGAACCTTTCCGGGTGTTTGGACATCTGCTTGGCCTGGCCGTAGGCGATAAAAGGCGCCGTTTCCGCACCCACCCCGGGGATCACGCCGATGACATATCCGATGACGGTGCCCTGTATAAACACCCCGAAATGGCGGAAAACATCCTTGACCCCTTCCCAGACGTCCGCCCATAATTTGATCCCGGTGGGGGTCTCATGCAGCGAGATGGCCCTTCGTTTGGTGGCCAGATCAATCAGTTCCGGCACGGCAAACAGCCCGATGACAACGGAGATGATATCCAATTTGTCCAGCAGAAAGACGGTGCCGAAGGTAAACCGCGGGATGCCGGTGGTTTCCTGGAACCCCACAAAGGAAAACAGCAGCCCCAGGCTGCCGGCCATCAGGCCCTTGATGGGCGAACTTCCGGCCAGAACGGCCAGAAAGGAAAGCCCCATGATGATGATGAAAAACATCTCGGCCGAATAGAGCAGCTTGACCAGCGGGATGACCAGAGGAATAAAGATCAGGGCAAAAAAGACCGAGACAATGCCCCCCAGGGAGGAGCTGGTAATGGCCGCCCCCATGGCCCGGCCGGCCTGGCCTTTCTGGGTCATGGGGAAACCGTCGATGAGGGTGGCGGCATTGGGTCCGGTTCCGGGGATGTTGACCAGAATGGCCGTCATGGAGCCGCCGGTGTAACTGACCGCATGCAGGGCCAGTAAAAAAGGCAGGGCGGTCAAAGGTTTCATTCCGACCACGAACGGCAGCATGAGGGCGGTGCCCAGAAGCCCGCTGACCGCCGGGAGAAATCCTACAAAAAGCCCGATAAACACCCCGATCGTCATCAGGCCCAGAAGAACCGGATCGCCGATGTTCCAAAGTCCTGCAATCATTCCATCGATAATCATCGTATGGCACCTTAGGGGCGATATTTTTCAAGAATGGCCAGCATTTGCTTGCCCAAAGTCTTTTGGGTCATCATCTCTCTGGCCAGCTTGGCGGATTCGGCGCCGGTGACATTCTCCTCCCAGACGTCGGTGCCCACGCGTTTAAAAAATTCAGCCTTGAAGGCCTCGCCGTTGATGATCTTCCATGTCACCCCCGCCAGATGCGCCACCTTGTCATCAGCGGTTCCCGGCGGCATGAACATCAGCTTGCCCGAGGCCAGTCCTGCCATAAACAGAGGCACCGAATCTTTGGGTGCGTCAACAATTTCCGTGATGGTCGGCAGGTTCGGATATGCCGGATTTTTTTTGGTGGTGCTGGCAAACAGGGGAAGGGCCTGGCCTTTTTTTTCATATCGCAGCACCGAGTAGCTTTCAGCGGCGCTGGCATTGGCCTCGCCCTTGCTGACCGCCATGGCCGCGCCGGCAGAGCCCTTAAAGCCGCTGATGATTTTGGCATCCAGGCCCAGAAGTTCGATGGTGCCGGCAATCGCGCTGGTCATCCATCCCCTGGGCGATACCGACGAAAATTTGAGCCCCTTGGCCTTTCTAAGGTCATCGACGGTTTTGACGGCGCCGCCGGGTGTCGCGTATATCAACATGGTGCTGGGTTGTATGTTGGCGATATATTTGAGCGTTGAGATGTCCCACTGGGCGCCGGGGGCTTGCATCAACTGGTTCAGATAACAGGAAGCCGAGTCCCGCAATCCGATGGTCAGCCCGTCCGGTCTGGCCTTGGTGGCCACAAAATTGAGCCCTTCCATCCCGCCGGCGGCCGGCATATTTTTGGGTACCACCGTTGCCTCGAGCGCTGTTGCCAGCATCGGCGCAATCATACGGCTGATCAAATCCACGCTGCTGCCGGCGCGGGAGGAAATGATCAGGGTCATGGTTTTGCCCTTGTAAAAGGCGGCGGCGTCTTCCGCCTGTGCCGGTCCGGCCAGGCCGGGCAGCACGGAAAGAGCGGCGATCAAAAAGATAATCATCCCCGTGGCAATTGTTTTATCCTGTTTTTTCATGATTCAATCTCCTTATTTTGATGGACTCGTAGAAGGGCAACTTCCGTTAGAAATCATCCCAAAAATCGTAAGTTTTTTCTGCGCGTCTTAAGATAATAACATCATGGCCCCGGGGCTTGTCAAGGTGAAATGCCTGTAACCGTTCACGGTTATCGGTTCACAGTTCACAGTTTTTTCAATGAACTATGCACGGAATAGATATGGACGAGCGCAGCATCTGATCTTTCATTCCATAATCATGGCAATCTTTTAATAATTTATAATGACGCACTGATAATCTGCAAGATTTTTTCCAAACTTCTCAATCTTCTAAAGAAGACCCCATATTTCTCCTCATGATTTCTATTTTTTTTTAAACTGTGAACCGGTAACTGTAAACCGTGAACGGTTACAAATGCCTGCCGCGTTTTCTGGATCACGGTCCGGACAATCCGGACGAACCGCCGGGGATATAGTCTTTCAGGTCGCATTTTTCGTAACCTGCCACATCCGCCTTTAAGAACCGTTCTTTTTCCCCGGGCTGCACGGTGGCGTCGATGCCGATCTTGGTGACCGGGTCTTCCTTGTTTTTTTTCACCGGATCCATGATAAAGCCCCAGATGTTGTTCACCACCAGCAGGTTTTTGGACAGATCGGCCCGGGTCGAAATGGCCCAGTTGATCTCGTCCGGATCGTCGATATTCACATCCTTATCCACCACCACGGCGTATTTGATCCACGGGTCCGACAACACTTCCAGGAGCACATTTTTCCCCAGTCCCTGCTGCACCGGCGGGTAGTCGCCCAGCTGGACAAAACAGTTCATCAGGTTCGGCAGCAGGTTCACCGCCAGGACGTGGGGGGAAAAACGCCGGAGTTTTTCCAGTATGCGCACCTCCATGGGGATGCAGATCAGGGAATGTTCCTCCACGGTCCCGGGCAGAACGTTCTGATAAATGGGATCCTCCCGGTGGGTGATGCAGGACACCTTCACCAGGGGAAGTTCGGCCCTGGGCCCGTAAACCCTCTGATTTTCCCCCATGGGGCCTTCCAGCGCGGTTTTGTTCCAGGATACCATGCCCTCCAGGACAAATTCGGCATTCTCCGGGACCATCAGATCCACGGTCTGGCACCGGACCACTTCCAGCGGGCCGCCTTTCATGGCGCCGGCATACTCGAATTCATCTTCATCCATGAGAATGTTGGACTCGGAAGCAAACAGGAAAACGGGGTCCGCGCCGATGACTACGGCGATAGGCATGTCTTTCTCGAGAGCTTTGTACTTATTGAATATCAGCCAGTTGTGCTGCATGGGGGCAAAGTAGATGTTGAGCAGGCGGCCCTGCCGGTACATGATCCGGCAGATGGCCGTGTTGAACCTGCCGGTTTCAGGGTCCTTCAGGACCGCCACCCCGTCGGTGATGTAGTAGCTGGCATCCATCTGGTAGTTCCAGGGAATGGGAACGATGTCCCGGATGTCTTTAAAGGTTTTTTTTACGATCTGCAGGCAGCGGCCCGTTTGGAGCACCTTGACCGGAAATCTTTTCCGGCTCTTGAAGGACATGATTTTTTCAACCAGCTTGCCGGGAGGAACGCCGAACATGTCGGCGATCATCCGGCGCGACGTGTAAAGATTGCCGACCATTTTCCGCTGTTTCCCGTCCACATTGGTAAAGAGGACCGCCTTTTTCAATTCCTTGAGGATTTTCATCTGAACCGTGGCCGCTTCGTATTTGGAATCGACCTTTTTGTCCACGACCACCAGCCTGTCGGTTTGTTTTAAAAATTCGATAAAGGAACGCAGGTCGTCAAAACCTTCTTTTGGGGAACCGGTTTTACGGGGCGCCATCTCATACCTCCCTGTAACGGTAATAAATTTTACATTGGCAAAAAGAGGCAAGGATGTCAATAAATTTAATCTTGTATTTAATGCCCGCCTGTAATATTTAAGAAAACACTTTACAAACGTCTCATGACACGAACCATGCGCGCCTTGAAGGTAAACTTTTTTCCTTACCGTCTATTTTGACTTTTTACCAATCCAAATTAAATTTAACATATACCAAATTAAATTTAACACATAAACTTCATAAAGGAGGGAAGCTGTATGGAAGGAAACGGCATGCAGTTCATTGTGGAAAGTCTCAAATTGGAAGGTGTCAAATACCTTTTCGGAATGTCCGCCACCGGCACCCTGCCGCTGCTGGACTGCATTTATGATGTTCCCGAAATCCAGTACATCCAGAGCCAGCATGAGCAGGGGGCCATGTATATGGCCAACGGCTATGCCCGTGCGACCGGAAAGATCGGCGCCTGCCTGGTGGGTCCCGGTCCCGGAACCACCAACTGCCAGTCTGCCATCTCCCAGGCCTATTACACCTTTGCGCCGAGCGTGCTCATGGGGGTCGAGGACAGCACGAAATTGTACGGTAAGGGATGCTCCATGCACCACGCGCTGGATGCGGTCTCGGTCATGAAGCCGGTCACCAAAATGGCCATCCGGCTGGAAAGGGCCGGGCGCATCCCCGATCTGATGCAGATGGCGTTTCGTACGGCCCTGTCTCCCAAGGAAGGTCCGGTTTACCTGGGCTTTGCCCGGGATGTTTTTGACGAGACCGCCTCGGTCAAAATGCTGCCGCCGGATAAATACTACACCACCAGCCGGCCTCCCGGGGATCCGGTGGATATCGATCGGGCCGTTAAACTTCTGCTCCGGGCGGAAAACCCGGTGGCCCTCGCGGGAGTGGAGGTGGGCACTTCCGGGTCCATACAGGAGCTGATCCGGCTTTCCGAGCTGCTGTGCATGCCCGTGGCGGCCGCGGAAAGCAACAAGGGGGTGGTCCCGGAGAGCCACCCGCTGGCCCTCGGGGTCATCGGTATCACCGGAAGGCCCTACGCCCACAAGGCCGTCAGGGAAGCCGATGTGATCCTGGCGCTGGGAACCCCATTTACGGAATTCACCACCTGGAGATTCGGCCATTCCATCATTCCGGAAAAGGCAAAGATTATTCATGTGGACCTGGATGCAAGCGAGCTGGGAAAGAATTATCCGCTGGAAATCGGCATTGTCGGAAGCATAAAAAAGGTTTTGCATGCCATGATCCAGGAGGTTCAGGAACGGCGGAAAAATCCCTCCCCCATGGAAGAACACCCGCGCTTCAAGGCGCTGATGGCCGGCAAAAAGACCTGGGAGGCGGCCATGCAGGCCCACAAAAATTCAGATAAAAGTCCCATCATGCCCGGGCGCCTGATGAATGATCTGAGAAAAGCCCTCCCCGACGATGCCCTGGTGGTGGGCGCCTCCGGCAGCACACATGCCTGGTTTGACTACTGCTTTGAGTCCCTGACCCATACCCTGGGCATCGCCTGCTGGCACCCCATGGGGGCCGAATACTGCGAGACCCTGGGGGCGCAACTGGCCATGCCGGACAAGGCGGCGGTCTGCCTGCTGGGGGACGGGTCCATGATGATGACCCTGGCCGAGATCGCCACAGCCGTCAAATACAATATCCCGGTGCTGGCGGTGGTCCGACACAACGCGCTTTTCGGGAATATGCGCCATACCCAGAACATACACTTTCCGGACCGCTTCATCGGCACCGACCCGCCGGTTCCCCACCTGGCCAATACGGCCCGGGAACTGGGCGCCCATAGCGAAAGAATTTCCCGGCCGGAGGAAATCATCCCGTCCGTCCGGCGGGCGCTGGAATCCGGCAGGCCTTCGCTGCTGGAAGTGATGATCGATACTTCGCCGGAGTTTCTTTCGCCGCCGAGGAGTTAGGGGCAAAAAACAGGGTTCAAGGGGTCGAGGGTTCAAGGGAAAAACAAGTTGAGCCGAAGGCGATTACCTTATTCTGAATTCTGACTTCTGGATTCTTTCTCGGATGGATTCCGGCTGAGCCTATTATCTCTGACCTGGCCCGGAGGACCAGATTTTCAATACTGAATAAATGACAGGAGGTGTGCCATGAATGCGGGAAAAAGTTTGAGACGAGTTCTTATGGTCTGGTTCCTGGTGGGATTTGTCGCCGGGATACGGCCGGGTTCGGCACGGAGTGATTCCCTGCGGGACCGGATGATCGCCCAGGCGAAAAATGAGAAACAATTTATCGTAGGGGGCCCCAGCGGCGACAATTTCCGTGATGAGCTCGTGGGGTTCAAAAAACTGTACCCGTTTATTACCATAAAGGTGTTTACCGGCAACAGCGCCGATGTTACCAACCGGGTATTTGCCGAAGCCCAGGCGGGAAAACTCAGCATCGACATGGTGGCCAGCAGCAGCGAGAGTCTGGAACTGATTGCCAAAGGCGACCTGCTGACAAAGATGGAATATCCCCATTTAAAAGATTTCCAAGCGGGCACCCAGCCCCGCAGCGGGGCGTATGTGCAGGGGTTTTTAAACCCGAGGGTGCAGGGCATATACAATACGGATCTTGTCCCCCCCGGCGAGGTGCCCAAGAGCTGGGAAGATATGCTCGATCCGAAATGGAACGGCAAAACCATGCTGTCCCGGACCGCCGAGGACATTCCCGCCCATCTGGCCTATCTGTGGCGCGAGGGAGACAAGTTGAACTGGGACCGCGCCTTTGACTTTTTCAGGAAACTGGAAAAGCAAAAACCGATCATCGCCCGGGGCGCCCGGGGAGGCACCCAGCGGGTGGCCGCCGGCGAGGCGGCGATCCTGTGGTTCATATCGGTTGGGCCCGCCGGACGCTTGGCGGCCATGGGGGCTCCGATGGGACTGGTCGCCTTTCCCAAGTTTACCGGAACGTTCCGCAGTTACGGCATCCTCAAGGGGGCCCGGAATCCTGCTTCCTCGTGGCTGTTCATCGACTATCTCACCTCTCCCGAGGGACAGTTTGAGTACACGGAGGTCATCAGCGCCAAAGTGCCGGTCAATAAAAAGGCCAAGGTCGGCAAGCTGGGCAGGTGGATGGTCGCTCAGGGCGCCACCGTGGAAAATACGGTTGCCATGGATGCCGAGGTTGCCTTTGATGAGAAAATCATCAAGAAATCGGAAGATTTTTTCTTGAAGCTCATTGGTATCAAATAATATGGATAACGTCGCTGATGGAACGTACCGGCTGCAGTTGCAGGTGCCCGGGGTGTCCGATATTTTTTCCACCTACCTGATTGATGAAAAACAGGGCATATTGATAGAGCCCGGACCGGCTGCTTTGATTCCCGGCATCCGCAAGGCCCTGGAACAGCTGGGCATGAAGCCGCCGGGATATATCATTGCCACCCATATTCACATGGACCATGCCGGCGGCCTGGGCGCATTGTCGGAACTCTTTCCGGCAGCGAAAATCCTGGTGCATCCGGCCGGGGAAACACATATCGTGGAACCCTCCCGGTTGATCCAGAGCACCTGCAGAGCCCATGGGGATCAATTTGAAAAACGTTACGGCGCCATCCTGCCCGTGCCCGGGTCCCGGGTGAAGGTGGTCCGGGACGGGGAAACCCTGGATGCCGGGGGGCGCCGGTTAACCCTGATTTACACCCCGGGGCACGCCCCCCATCACCTGGCTGTTTTTGACCACAAGGTCAAGGGGCTGTATTGCGGTGAGGGCCTCGGGATTCCCAGGCTGTCGCCCCGTTTCGGGTTTCAGTTGATGCCTGCGGTGATCCCGGGCTTCGATGCCGATGCCTATCTGGACAGTATTGAGCGCATGAAAAAATTAAAGCCGGAGGTTCTTTTTTTCTCCCACGGCGGGACCGGCGATGACCCGGACCGGCTGATGTCCATGGTGGCTGAAAATACCCGGGTGCTCAGCCGGGCCCTGCTGGATATCCTACATGAGGAAAAGACCCCAATAGAGGTTCGCCGCCGCGTCAGGGAGTTTGTTGACAGCCGTTTCGGACTGGAGATACTGGATCTTTATTTGGATATGACCATCGACGGATACGCCATCTATTTCCGCCGGAAAGGCCTGCTCTAAGCCCATTAATCCAGATTAAATCTCTGCGTTCTCTGCGAGAGATCAAAGGATCCTGTCCTGTTCATAATGACAGCCCCCGGACCCGGCGCTTCTGGTAGAAACCCGCCCCGACGCCCAGGGCCATTCCTGCCAGCGCCAGGAACAGGCTCTGGGTGACGATTCCGCAGAGCGTCAAAAGGCCGAATAGGGTGTACAGGAACCGTTCGATAACCGTTGCGGCTCGGGTGAGGTATCCGACAAATGCTGCCTGAAAGAGGATGATGGCCCCGGTCAGGCAGAGGATCAGCACG
>JAUYIZ010000276.1 GCA_030688615.1 Desulfobacterales bacterium
ACTTCAGATTTCAGTTCACGTTCCTCATCATGTGGGCCTGTATCAAGGCCGCAATAATCAGTGTCGTGATTCCGAAGGCCGTCAGCGCTGCGGCTTCGTGTAAGATCGCCCTCACGCCAAGTCCACGCAAAAAGATATCCAGAAAACCTTCTATCCCCCAGGACATGGGAGAGAAATTACTCAGGGTTTGCATAAAATCGGGCATGATGAATTTGGGCACCATCACGCCGCCGATGGCGCCGAGCAGGATATTGATAATCCCCCCGAGTGTGGTGGCCTGCTCAACGCTTTTTGCCGAAACAGCGATCAGCAGCGCCACCCCGATAGCCGCCAGGCTCAGCGAAGCGGAAACTATCAACAGCCCGGTGACGGAATGGCCTAATGTCAGCGGATCGGCATTAAAAAGAGGCACCACAAAAATTCCGACGGCTATCATTACCCACACTTGTAATTGATTGATCACCATATAGGGCACGATTTTGCCGAGGAAAAGGACCGGCAGGGACACATTCATGGCACATAGCCGCATGAGTGTGTTTTGTTTGCGCTCGCCGATGAAAATGGTGGACATGGGGATAATGACAAAAAACATACCGAACACGATCCAGGCAGGTACACTTTGCTGGACAGATGTCGGGCGCTCATCGTTTTTCATGGAATTGAAATGGACCACCATCAGCCGGTCAATTTCGATAGGGGTGACATCGAGCTCAGCCGCGATAGAAGGAATTTGCTCTATCAGTCTGGTTCTTAAGGCCTCCAGGCGGATGTGCATCAACGCGAAGGCCACCTGGGTTTGAAATAGTGCCAGGATGTCCTTTTTTACATCGGCCGCAACGTCAACCCTGAAAGGGGTGATCTGTTTTTCCATGCTTTCTATCTGGCGGCCGAACCCTTGCGGGATCGAGATGACAAACTGGGTTCCATGGTTTAATGCCTTGGCGATATCGTCCCGGTTCAGCAGGGAAGGACTGGCCGGCTGGAATGCCGTTTTGATCGCAAATTGATTGGCAAGTTTTCTGCTGTGGATGGTTTTATCGTCATCGATTACTGAATAGCGTATCAAGGTGCGGTGTTCATCAAAGGCATCCTTAAGGGCCAGCGACATGATCAGGATAAACACAGCGGGCATCACGAACAGCGCGGCCAGGGCGTGCCTGTCGCGCAATACAAGCAGGAACTCTTTGACCAACATCGATTTAATCATGGGATTTCCCCCCGGTTGTCAGCCGCAGGAAAAGATTCTCCAGGTTGGTGGTGCCGTATCGGATCTGTTTAATCTGCAGACGGTTATCCTCCAACAGTTTCAAGAGCGCCCCCATCTTCCGTGCGTCTGGGTTCTCCAACAGCAATGACGTGGCGTCAACAATTTCCATCCCTTCAATTTGCGCGCAAAGCATTTTCAGAGTGGCGCCGGCCGCTTCATGTAATGCAATGACGACACGGTGGCTGTTCGTTTCCTGAAGCATGGAGGCCAGGGTGCCTTGCTGAATAATTTTCCCCTGGTCGATGATGGCCGCCTCGTCACATATTTTCTCAATTTCCGGCATATAGTGTGACGTGTAGATGACGGTTTTGTTGGCCTGCTTGAATGATTTGATCGTTTCTATGATTCCGTTGCGGGATTCGAGGTCGACGCCGACCGTGGGCTCATCAAAATAGAGGATATCCGGAGCGTTAAGTAGTCCAAGCGCAATGTTGAGGCGCCGTTTTTGTCCTCCGGAGAGAGTTCCTGCCTTTTGAGACAGCAGGCCATCGAGCCGGTTGACGCCCACGGCATAGTCGATATTTTTCCGTTGCGTACTTTTGGAACCCGCCTGGATTCCAGCGAAAAACGTGAGGTTTTCATAAACCGTCAGGTTTTCATATAAAGCAAGGCGTTCGGGGATAAAGGCGCTTCTTCTCCGGATTGATTTAAGATTGCGCCTCAAATCAAGGCCAAAAATTTCTACGGCGCCATCATCAAAAGTCGTCAGGCCGTTCAGGATCGAAATCAGGGTCGTTTTGCCGGCGCCATTGGGCCCAAGGAGCCCGAAGATTACGCCCCTGCCGATATCCAGCGAAAGATGATCCAGGGCTCTGGTCGCGCCGTAACTTTTAACCAGGTTTTTAATGGCAATCATAAGGCATCAATCCTTTTTTCATGATCCCCTTGAATTCAGCATACTTGCAATGTACATCCCCTTGCGGTCGCGGAGGTTATAGCGAAAAATCGTATCGACCAGAGGCATATGCAATTTGCCAAATCTTTCAAAATAGAGGCGGCTTAACCACCGGTAATACTGCTCCATGCTCTTCATATTCTGCGGAAAACATATTTTAATAAGTTGATCAATGCGATCATCGGCTTGATCGTCAAAAAAATCCAGGAGTTTTCCTTCTTTCCCGTTGGGGATGGGCCTGTACTGTTGCACAAAGACATATGCCCCGGGCAGTGAGCGGAGAAAACGAAAGCGTTCAACATCTTGCGCCAATGTCGTGTCGAACCCGTACATGCAAACAAATTCAACATTGTCGATCCGATTTTGGAAACCAAAATATCCATAGTTGCGGCGCATGACTTCAAAATGATCGGTATTGTTTAAACTGAAATGGTAGTTGGACCGTGAAAAACGATAATTCCGGCAGTTAATCCGCCTCAATAAACCAGCCCGCTCCTTATTCACAAGACGGAGGTCAAGGGTTTGATTAAAATTAACCTCCAGATTTCTTGCGGCCATTTCCGACAAAAAATCATCTGCCTGGGGATGGGCGAGGATATTGTCATCCAGAAGCACAACTTTTGTCCTGTTCTGGAGCAGTTCATCAAAACCGCTGACCTGCCTGGGCATACCTTCCTTTTGGGGAACAACACAGAAAGGGCATTTGAAGGGACAACCCCTGGTGAGAAACCCTATGGCCCTGTCCCCTATTTCACTGTAGAGGCTGAAATCAGCGGGAAGTTCTTCAATCTCAGCAGGCAGGCGAAGTTTCAGGTCAAGCCCGGAGCCGCCTATTTTCAGGTCATCTCCGAATATTTCGCGCAGTTTCCGCACCCGCCGCAGCGATGAGGCGCAGTTAAAAACACAGCTTGCATAAACCTGTTCAGCAGCGTCCACATCCCAACGGTCGCCCCGAACAAGTTGCGTCCTGTATCCTTCCCGGCGGTAAAAAGCGCTCAATTTCATCAGGGCAACGTTGGGAATCCTTCCGTCCACATCCACCAGCAATATGGTATCGGACCGCATCCGGCCCAGATGAAGGAACTTTCTTTCCTTGGTCCCGTTCACAGCGCAAGGCACTGTCAGCTCTCTTTTCATTAACTCGCGGGAAAATATCCCCAAAAAATCTGCCGGCAGCACGATAACGAACTGAATATTGGGAAACAGGCTGTCCAGCGCCTCAATCCATCGGGGAAAACGGCCATCACGGCAGAAGGAATAGGGAAGCCTCCAGAGAATAACGCCTGGCCTCGCCAGAGGGTTCAGATCATGAGGTGTGGCATCCATAATATGACGGACGGTATCGAGGATGGGCGCAATGGCCTGTACCTGCCAGGGGTTTAAGCTTTTCCAGAGTTCCTGGAAATCGGCATCCCGGTCCAGCCAGTCATCCGTCTTGACAAGAAAATCTTTTTTAAAAACATCACACAGAAGGTTCATTGTTCTCACAGCAGGCAGCCGTGATTTAAAAGTCCTGTAATGGAGTTTCCGGAGAAAGGCCACACTGTCGGTTAAATGTGCTTTGCTGTCAAAGAGGGACAGGAAACGATGAAGGCGATGGGTTGTTTGCGAGAAATCAAAACAGTCCGTACCATCATGGACCCGCCATTCCGGCCCGTAGGCCAACGAAAAATTCTGCCGTATTTCAGATCCGCGGAAGTTGCGGCGAAACGGCATGTCAGGAGAGGCATGCTTACAGTCCTGTTTTTTCAGCGCCTGGACAGCACCGTCCGTTGACACCAGCAATCCCGCAGCGACCACATGTGATTCGGCCAGGATGTCACGGGGAGCATGCCGGGCGAGGACAAATTCAAGTCTGAAACCCGCAGTGTCAGATCGGCATGTTAGCGGC
>JAUYIZ010000280.1 GCA_030688615.1 Desulfobacterales bacterium
ATCTTCACCCATGAGGTCCCGCCCGCGCCGGCAACGTCCAACAGAGAAACCCCGGCCGCTTTTAACCGCACCGCCGCGCCCGCGGAAAGCCCGAAGCCCACCTCCTTGACAATGACCGGCACGCTCAGGTGCTTGCAGATATGGGCGATCTTGTCGATCAGCCCTCTGAAATTCGTATTCTCCGGGCCCTGAAATATTTTCTGCATCGGATTCAAATACAGGCACAGTCCGTCGGCCTCAATCATGTTAACGGCCTGTTCGCATTCGGCCAAGCCATATTCGTAATTCAGATATATGGCCCCCAGATTTGCCAGCAGCGGGATATCCGGCGCCACGTCCCTGACCTGATAGGAAGCGGCCAGCGACGGGTCTTCAATGGCCAGCCTTTGAGAGCCGACGGACATGACTACCCCCAGTTCCTGGGCAGCCAAAGCCAGATTTTTATTAAACCCGGATGAAAGGGCGCATCCGCCCGTAATGGCGGCAATGACAAAGGGAGCTGAAATTCTTTTCCCGAGAAAAGTGCCCGAGGTGTCCACATCATGATAATCCAGGTCGGGCAGCGGATTATTCACCAGATAATATTTTTCAAACCCGGTGGTCTGAGAGGATTCGACATCGGTCTCAAGACAATACCGCAGGTGATCATTTTTGTCCTTGGATGACGAGCGCTCCTTCAGCACCATTATTTGACCGAAACAACCGGACACTCTGCTTCCAGTATGACATACTGGGCGGTTGATCCGAACACGAATTTTCCAACTCTGGATTTTTTTTCGATGCCGACCAAGATGACATCTATGGCGTTCTCTTTGCTGAACCGGACGATGTCCTCACCCGGTTCCAGTCCCCGGACGATTTGACGCGCATCATATGAAATCTTGGCTGCATCCAGAACGCTTTTGGCATGCTCGAGTTCTGATTCAGCTTTTTTAATATCGTCCGGTTTTTCACTGGGACCGCCTTTCATGGAGGTCATTACATAAACTTTAGCGTCAAAGGATTTTGCGTATTTTGCCGCCAGCGCCAGGGCATTTTTCGCCGGGCCGGAACCATCATAGGCCACTAGTATCTTCATGACGATCTCCTTTCAAGTTAAAACACAGGATAAAGGGAAAAACTTCACGCCTCACTTAGAACATATAATTGATCCTTTGTCAAACTTTATGAACCTGCAGGTTCCGGTTCCCCGGCGGCGGCACGGTGCAGCCGGATCTCCGTTTTCGCAGCCAGACCGCCATAATACTCCCGCAGGATTTCGAACACCTCGGCACGTCCGAAATGATCCGGGACCCGGTCGCCTGCGGACAAAAATTTGCGCAGTGCGGTCCCGCTCAATGCAACCCGATCTTCCTTGGCATGGGGACAGGTGCGCAGGGATGCCATCCCGTCGCACTTATGACAGTAAAACGTCAGGTCGATTTTCAAGGGTTTGCAGATCAAAGCCTTTCCGGGCTTGTCCGGATAAGGAATCCTGTCAAAAATCGTCTGGGCTTCAAACAGGCCGTAAAAATTGCCGATCCCGGCATGGTCGCGTCCGATAATCATCCGGGAACAGCCGTAGTTCTGCCGGAAAGTTGCATGCAGCAGCGCTTCCCGCGGGCCGGCGTACCGCATGTCCAGCGGATATCCGCCGTGCAAAACGTGCCGGGAAACAAAATACTTGTGGATCAGGGCGTCGATGCATCTCACGCGGACTTCTGCAGGGATATCCCCCGGTTTCAGGTTTCCGACCAGAGAATGGATGAATACGCCGTCACACACTTCAACGGCGATTTTACACAGATACTCGTGTGAGCGGTGCATGGGGTTTCTGAGTTGCAGCGCCGCCACATCGCGCCATCCCTTTTCCTGAAAGATTTTCCGCGTCTCTTCGGGTGTAAGGTAGATCCCCGGATATTTTGCAGGGTATTCGCCCTGGCTCACCACTCTGACGGGCCCGGCAAGATTCACGTCCCCCTGGTTCATGACCATCTGAACCCCCGGATGTTCCCCGGCGGCAATTTTCCAGAAGTCCTCCGGCGAGGCGGTGCCTTGCCCCATGAATATTTTTTCGCACTCGTATTTTTTATCGGTTCCGGTCATGGGGTATTTTTCAGTGACGCGCATGGTGGCCAGAAGCTCTTGCCCCCGGGGATCCAAAAGTGCGATCTCGTCTCCTGCCGCAATGCCCGACGCCTCTGCCCTGGACACGGACAGGGTGACCGGAATCGGCCAGAACGTGCCGTCACACAGGAGAAAATTATCGCAGACTTCTTTCCAGTCCGCCCGGGTCATAAAACCGTTCAAGGGGCTGAATCCACCGATCCCCATCATAATCAGATCCCCCTTCTCCCGGGCGGAAACGGATATCTTTTTAAGGTGTCCGGCCTTTTTCTTTTCCATCTCCAATTCGCCGCCCCCGAGCAGGCAGCACGTTAAACCTTTTCCCCCGTGAGGAGCCACCAATCCTGACATGTCTTCTCCTTGTCTTAAGTATTCGATGAAACAGATCTATTGTTTTTAATTACGCCATTTATTTTCCCTTTTCAAACGTTTTCTTATTCCCCCCCGAATAGAAGACATCATTTCCTTCGTTTTCAAATGCTCATCCTGATGCGACCCCAAATCATAAAATCAGCGCTATTCCCCCTAGAGTATTATCTCTTGACACGACATAGGATATTCGTTTATGATTACATCTATTTAGCATTAAACTTCAAACCATCTTCAACCGGGCGCTCAACTTCGGAGCCTGCGATGGTCAATTTTTCCCAAAAATAGCTTTCTTATAATTTAGGCAATAGCAGGATGAATATTGATTACAGAACTCTGAATGAAAACCCGAATCCGGTCCTGACATTCGATTTGGCTGGAAACCTCATTTATGCCAATCCCGCTGCGGTGCGCTTAACGGATCAGGTAGGCCTTGGATCGGCAGATGAGTTATTGCCGGCGACACACCAGCAGATGGTTGCATCGTGCAGGATAGAAGAGCAGAACCCATCCGGGGGTGAATTCACCATTGACCGCCGGGTCTTTTCCTTTTCATACAAGTGCCTTCCGTCGACTGAAACCATCTATGTTTTTCTGACGGAAGTCACAGCGCAGATCCTGGCATCCAAATTAGAACAGCACATCGTTGAATTAAGAGACAGCCTGATTACTTCAACGCTTTCCATTCATGAAGCGCTCGATCTGGAACAGACGCTCGGCGAGGTGCTTGCTACCGCCCAGAGACTGTCCAATTCCAGGTACGCGGCCTTAGCCTTGGTTGAAGAAGAGGTGATTACCCGATTTATCACCGTTGGAATCACGGATCAGGAAAAGAAAACCATGGGGGAGTGCCATCCGTCCGGGGGTTTGATCGGTGCATTTATAAAGGAGAGAAAAACCATCCGGACGGATGACATAGCATCCCATCCGAGATCGGTCGGGTTTCCCGGGTCTCATCCCCCCATGAAAACTTTGCTGGGCACGCCCATCATTTTTGGGAATAAGATGTTGGGGAATATCTATCTTACAGACAAGTTGGGCCCCAGCGGCTTTACGGAACAGGATCAGACCTTTCTTGAGATGCTGGCCATGCATGCGGCGGTGTCCATCAACCGGGCAAGACAATATGATCAGGTTCAACGACTGAATCAGGAACTGGAAGAAAAAGTTAAGCTCCGAACAGCGGAACTGGAAAAGGCCGTCCATGCTGCCGAGACCGCCAACCAGGCAAAGTCCGACTTTCTGGCCGGCATGAGCCATGAGATACGAACACCCATGCATGCCATTTTAGGTATGGCGGATCTTCTCCGGGAATCTCCTTTAAACTCCGAGCAGCTCAAATATGTTCAGGTTTTTCAGAATGCTGGACAGAGCCTGCTCGATCTGTTAAACAGCATATTGGATCTGTCGAAAGTTGAAGCCGGATACTTTGAGCTGGATGCAACAGGTTTTGATGTCAATGAGCTCATGCAGAGAACCTGCGATGTCATGGCCGTAAAAGCACATAAAAAAAATCTGGAACTTTTCTGCCGGTTACAGCCGGAAACACCCAGAAACCTGATCGGGGATCCGGCCAGGCTTCGACAGATATTTATCAATCTGCTGGACAATGCCATCAAATTCACCCGTCAGGGGGAAATTGCGCTGGATGGCAAAGTGCACCAAATCCAGGGCGAGACGGTGCTTCTCCATTTTGCCGTGCGGGATACCGGCATCGGGATTGCAAAGGAAACGCAGGAGCGCATATTCGAAACCTTCGCGCAAGCCGATGCCTCCACCACGCGGGAATATGGCGGTTCGGGCCTGGGCCTTGCCATTTGTAAACACCTCTGTGAAATGATGGGAGGAAAGATCTGGGTCGAGAGCGAACCCGGGCAAGGGAGCACCTTTTCTTTCATCGCCCGCTTTAAAATGGAACCTTCCCCCGGGGTCATGGAAAAACCGATACCCGCGGATTTAAACGGGCTTCGCAGGCCCACCGTTGAGGCTGAAGAACCGGGAATCCGGCCGGTTCGAGTGCTTCTGGCAGAAGACAGCGAAGAAAATCGTTTCGTCGTCCAGGCATATCTAAAGGAATCCCCGGTTCAATTGGATCTTGCCGAAAACGGCAAGATCGCATTTGACAAATTCTTAACCACCAGCTATGATATGATCCTGATGGACATGCAGATGCCCGTTATGGACGGTTACGAAACAACACGCAGGATACGTGCATGGGAAAAAGACCGTATGATGGAACCCACCCCGATCATTGCAATGACCGCGCATGCACTGACCGAAAGCAGGCAAAAATGCCTGAATGCAGGCTGCAGCGATTATTTATCCAAACCCGTAAAAAAAACATCCCTGTTAAAAACCATTCAAAAGTATTCACCGATGTCGCTTCCGAATACCCGGAATGACGGCGACGGCAACGACAAAACAATTGAGATAATCCCGGATCCGATGATGGCCGGCAAGGTACCCTGGTATCTAGGTAAGATTCGTGAATATTCCGAATCCATTGTCAATGCCTTACAGGAAAAAGACTTTGAGGCCATCATGAATATCGGGCACCGGATGAAAGGAAGCGGCGCCAATTACGGGTTCGAGGCTATAACCGAAATGGGTCGATCCATGGAGCAACATGCCAAAGACCAAAGCGTTGCCGGCATCGAAAAATTGATTGAGCAACTGACGGATTATCTGGGGCGTATTAAGATCGTAAAGCCCCTGGAATGATGAAAGCTCCGGGTTGATATCAGGCAAAGGATTAACGGATAGTGCGCCCAGAACCCAGAAAGAAGTTGGGAGAGATGCTGGTGGATGCCGGCCTTATCACCCTGCAACAGCTCAACCAGGCGATAACGGGCAGTAAAAGAGCGGATATGAAGATCGGGCAGTTCCTGATCAAGCAGGGAGTTCTGAATGAATCGAAAATGGTGGATCTGCTTTCTCAGAAACTGAAGGTGGAACGGTACCGCCCGGAAAAATATCCCATCGATCATGGCCTGGCGCCCCTGATTCCCGCCGAAATGGCGAAAAAGCACATGATCGTCCCCCTGAAAAGAAAGACCCATCTTATCACCATCGGCATGACCGACCCCATGGATCTCACCGCCCTGGATGCCGTGGAAGCCTTGCTCCGCATTGAAGTTGACCCTGTGATCTGCACGGAAGCCCAGTTCGATACCATCTTCACCGGTCTTTACGGGCAATATACAGATATGGATAAGGTCCTGGAAAGCATGGAGGCCTTAAGTTTCGGCAAAGAAAATGATCCGAAAACTGAACCGGGGCACAATGATATTGAAGCGGGCTCGCTAAAAGATATGGCCGAAGACCCGCCGGTGGTTCGTCTGGTCAGCTCTATTATATTTCAGGCTTTTCGACAAAATGCCAGCGATATTCATTTGAGCCCGGAAAAAGAATACGTTCATGCCCGTTTTCGCGTGGACGGGCAGCTGCGCGAGGTACCCGCCCCGCCGAAATCCCTGTTTCTTCCGGTGGTATCCCGCATAAAACTCCTGGCGAACATGGACATATCCCAGACTAGGCTCCCCCAGGACGGGAGATTTACCGTAAAGGCGGCAGATAAGATGATCAACATCCGGGCCTCTACCGTGCCAACGATCTACGGCGAGAAGGTCGTCCTGCGGATTATGGATACCAACGCTCACAGGTTCTACCTGGACCGACTCGGTATGTGCCCCGGCGACCTTGAAAAAGTTGAATCCGTGATCCAGCAGCCCCAT
>JAUYIZ010000301.1 GCA_030688615.1 Desulfobacterales bacterium
TCCTGAACATCCATTCGCCGTCTCCACCCGTTAGATTTGATTAAAAAATCCTTTTTAGCACGAATATCGTGAGGTCGTCAAAAAACTTGCCGCTGCTGAAGTCCCTCACTTTGGTAACTATCTTTTCCACCACCTTGACCGGGTCCGCCGGTTCGGTGAGCAAAGCCTGAAGCCGCAATTCGCCGAATTCCTCCCCGGATTCGTTTATCGCTTCCGTCAAGCCGTCGGTATAAAGAAAAAACATATCCCCGGGGTTGAAGTTGTATTTTGCTGCCGTCCAGGTGTCATCGGCGTCCCATCCCAGAACAGGCCCCATGGAGTCGATGGACAGGATGGAGCCTTTATTCACGATAAAAACCGGGTTATGGCCGGCCGATACGATTCTCAGCTGGCCCATGTGCCGGTCGAACACCGCATAAACCAGGGACAGGAACATGCCGCTGTCCTGCAGGATGTCGCAGAACATGCGGTTGGCGGTCCTGATGATCTCGATGGGGTCCTGCATAGTGTTGCCAAGCGAGCAGAAGATCCCCTTACTTACCGCCATAATGAGGGCCGAAGACATGCTGTGTCCCGAGACATCGCCCATGACGCAGTGAATACCGGCCTCCGTATCCCAGGCGTCGAAAAAATCACCGCCGATCTTGTCCGAAGGCTGGTAAAAGGTTCCAATTTCGAAGCCCGGGAAACTCAACCCACAGGGCAGGATGTTTTTCTGCACGTTCTGGGCAAGTATCCTCTCTTTTTCCAGCCGTTCGTTTTTCAACGCCAAGTCCGCCATGAGCTGGAGGTTTTGCTTCTTCAGCTCGTATTTTTCCAGCACCCCGGTTACGGAGATGCTCACGGTTTCCTGGATGTTTTCATCCTTCAGCAGATAGTCGTTTGCCCCGCGTTTGAGGGCGTTTATGGCCACGGAGATCTCATTATTGCCGGTGAGGATAATGACCGGCACGTCGTCACCCCTTCCCCGAAGCTTGTCTAAAAGTTCCATGCCGCCCATCTTTGGCATGTTCATGTCAGAGATCACGAGTCCGATGCCGGGATCCGCACTATATCTGGCCAAGGCATCCTGCCCATCCTCCGCGGTCTCGACCGCATAATCTTCCGCCTGGAGGATGTCAGCCAGCACGTCCCGGATAAATGAATCGTCATCGACGATGAGTATCTTGATCTTTGCCGAAGTTATCATGTCCCATAGCCTCCCTGTTATCCGATCAGATTCTGAACTGTCTCCAGCAGGTTTGTCTGATCAAAGGCGCCTTTCACGATATACGCGTTGGCGCCGACCATTATACCCCTCTTTTTGTCCTCATCCGTCTCCCTTGACGTCACGATGATGATGGGCGTATCCCTGTAGGAATCGTCCGCCCGCAGCCGTTCCGTCAGCGAGAAGCCGTCAAGGCGCGGCATTTCCACGTCCGTGATGACCAGGTCGTATTGCTTCTCCCGCGTTTTTTCCACCGCCTCCAGGCCGTTTTCCGCCACGTCCACATCGTACCCGTAAGCCTCGAGGATGCTCTTTTCGATTTCGCGCGTATTGACCGAATCGTCCACGACGAGAATGTGCGCGGCGCCGACCCGCTCTTTTGCCGGCGCACGCGCAAGTTTCGTCTTTCCTGCTTCCTTGATGAGTCCGGGGACGTGTAAAATATTGATGACCTCGTTCCGGCCCGAAATGGTCACGCCGGACACGATGTGAATGTTTTTCATGTGGGGCGGCAATGATTTAATCACCATGTCCTCTTCGTCGAGCAGGGTATCAACGATGAGACCGAGCTTTTCGCTTCCCACGCGTGTGATGAGCACCAGCAGGTTGCTGCTGCTGCTCGCCCCGCCGTTGCCGGGCAGATTGAGGACGGTCTCCAGGTTCGCCACCGGAATGAGCTCCTCCCGCAGCCGGATCGCCTTTCGGTTCAGCACGTGGATGATCTCCGATTCGGGGATGCGGATAATCTCGGTCACGTAGTGAGCGGTTATCGCAAATTTTGCACCGTAGGCCTCCACCAGCAGCACGCGCATGACCGCCAGGGTCATGGGGAGCCGGATCAGGAAGCGGGTCCCCCCACCGGTTTTTGTTTCAATCTTGATGGATCCCTTCAATTCCTCGACGATATTTTTTCTGACGACATCCATCCCGACACCCCTGCCCGAGATATCGGTGATGATGGCGCTCGTGCTGAAACCGGGCTGGAATATCAGCTCCGTGAGTTCATTGTCTGCCATGGCGTGCAGGTCCGCTTCAGTAACCATTTTTTTTTGCAGCGCCTTTTCCCTGATTTTGTCCAGCGCAATGCCGCTCCCGTCGTCGCTCAGCTCGATCAACACGCTTCCCGCGTCGTAGCTTGCAGACAGCCGTATGGTCCCCTGTGCCCGTTTGCCCGCCTTCAGCCTTTGCGCCGGGCTTTCCGTTCCATGATCGACAGCATTCCTGAGCATGTGCACGAGGGGGTCTCCGATCTTTTCGATCATTTTCTTGTCCAGGCCGATATCCCCTCCTTCAATTACGAGGTCGACGTCCTTGCCCTGCGATCGCGAAAGGTCCCGCACCAGCCTGGGCAGCGTATCAAACACGGTGGAAAGCGGCACCATGCGGAGCATCAATGCCTTTTCCTGCAGCTCGGAGGTCAAAAGTTCCTGCAGGTTGGCGTCATCACGCATGCTCAACGAAAGCTGCTTGAGTCTCAGATGGAGAGAACGGCCGGACCGGACGATTTCACTTACGTTCCCATTGTGAGAAGCGTCAATCCGTTCCAGATGCGCCGCGAGATCAGTATTTCTCCTGGCCACCTTTTCAGCCTCCCTGACATCCGACAAACGCTGTTTCAGACGGTTCTGGTTCGATACGATCTCCCCCATGAGCCGTATCAGCTCGTCAAGCTTCTGCGCATTGACCCGTATGCTTTCGGACGGCCTATGCGTGGGGGTGTTTTCCTTCAACGTCGGAGACTGGAGGGCATCGGGTAACGGCAGGCCGGCAACCGGGACATTTTCGGGTTTCGGCGGCGCTGCTTCTGGTTTTTCGGTGCTGTCTTCGGCGACCGGGCGGGGGGACATCTCCGGGGATGCTGCGGAATTAGCAAGGGCGGCAGCTTCCGCTGAGACGAATTGTCCCACCGCGGCCTTTGCCAGCTCATCGCAGAGAGCGCTGGTGTCCTCGTCCAACTGCTGGCCCGCCGCGACTTTGTCGATCATGCCCGTGATGCAGTCTATCCCCTTGAAAAGGACATCGGCAAGGTCCCTGGAATGGCAAATCTTTTTTTCCCGCAGCGCACCCAGCGCGTCTTCCATCTGATGGGCCACCTCGGTTATCGGGGCAAGCTTCATCATCCTTGATGATCCCTTGATGGTATGGGCGGAGCGAAAGACGTCATTGATGGTTTCAACATCTTCCGGGTGTTTTTCCAGCCGCACAAGACCCTCGTTCAGCTTATGGATGTGATCGCGGGCTTCGTCCACGAACCTTGCTAAAAATTTCGCCATGTCCAATGCCATAACGCTATTTGCTCCTAAGCCCCGATAAACGGGATAAGTTCGTTAACGAAATTATTTTCTGCCAGAAAAGCGCAGGGAATAATTTCTAACTTACTAAACGCTTTTTTGTTTCAACCGCAGAAAATTATGTTGACAGACGCGCTGGATCTGATCGGCTGAAAAAGCGTGGAGAGAGAAGGAAGGTCCATGATTTGCCCCGTCGGCTTTGTTCAGCAAATTAATTACAATCCCATACTCGCGGAGGGCATTTTTCCCCTCGCCCCGCACTGCGTAAATTTCCGCGAGAAAGAAGTGCCCCAGCCAACATGACGATTGGATATAGAGGGCATCTTTGAATCTCCTGACAGCCGCTTCGCTTTGGTTGCGCAGCCTGGCAATCATCCCCAGCAGAAGATGTCCTTCCAGGCTCCATGGGTCTAATTTGATGCTCTGCCGGCAGACCTGTTCGGCTTCGTCGAGACATTCCAGGGTGATAAGTATTTCCGCCTTCAGCAGATACCCTTTGGTTAAGGAAGGCTGGTGCGCCAGAAGCCGGTCAATGCACCCGAGTGATTCCTCATAGCGCCTGCTTTGGGCCTTGGCCAGCGCATCATTAAAGGATGAGCGCTCCGTCCCTGTCTTGGCGTCCATGGGGGCCGGCCGGCTTGCTGCTCTTGGGGACGGGAGCGGACGACCAGGATCCTGGGGACCATGAGGGCGGGTAACCGAAGCAGGTCCGGCAATCTTGGTTGCCGCTGCCGGCCGGGATGGTTCCCGCGCATGTGTCTTATGTCCGGTCCTGTCATGTGCGGTCAGATGGACATTCTTCTGAAAGCAAAATATTCCGTCCAGCTCGATAAGCGGCAAGACGCCGTGATTGTGCGACATGGTCTCGGTAGCGCTCACGAACAGCCATCCCTTTTCCCGCAGGAGCCCGGCAAGCTTGTTAAAAATGCTCCGCTGTGTTTCGGGCTCGAAATAGATGGACACGTTCCGGTAAAAAATGACGTCGATGTTGCAAAGCGCATCGGGGTATCGGTCGCCCATGAGATTCAGTTTCATGAACTGGACTTTTTCCCTCACGAAATCCATGATTCTATGGCGGCCGTCCTCGGTTGGTACAAAATACTTCTGCCGCAGGGCCGCCGGGAAGTCCCGGAAGGAAAAACCGCTGTATATCCCCTGTTTCGCCCTGTCGAGGGCGTCGCTGTCGATGTCCGCGCCGATGATGGATATGTATCCCTTGATACCGGCGCCGTATTTTTCTAAAAGCTTGATCATTACCGAATAGGGTTCTTCTCCCGTCGAGCAGCCGGCACAGAGAATGCGTATGGGTTCTCCGGGCTTTCTTTCCGCGAGCCATGCCGCAAGCAGCCTGCCTGCCAGAAGGTCAAGGTGGATCGGCTCCCGGAAAAAATAGGTCTCGTTGACAGTAAGAAGGTTGACCAGGGCGTGGAACTCATCTCCGTCACGCATCAGGCAGGCAAGATATTCGGCGTCCGTTGCCATTGCGCGTTGCGACATCCTGGCGCGAATACCGTCGGCGAGATTCGCTTCCTTTTCCGACTCGAAATGGAGCCCTGTTTTTTCTTTGATTATTCCCTTGAAAGGTTGGATGTCCAAGATAAACTCCCAGATAATGCCGTCACATTATATGTTATAAACAGCACTTCCCGCCACGAGGGAAATAATCTTGCCGCTCATTTCGTCCAGCGGGACTATTTTATCGATGCAGCCGCTCTCGATGGCGACCTTGGGCATGCCGAAGACGATGCAGGTCTTCTCATCCTGGGCGATGGTCGTTCCGCCCCATTCTCGGATCTGCTTCATCCCCCGGGCGCCATCGCTTCCCATGCCGGTCAGGATGATTCCTATTCCCTTGGCCTTATATGCCAGGGCGACGGATGATAAAAGCATGTCGCAGGAAGGACGGTAGATATCACTCGGGTGGCGATCTTTGAAGGCGATTTTCTTGCCAGCGGTTATTTCCATATGCTTTTCGGAAGGTGACACGTACGCCGTACCCGGAACTATGGTTTCAAGTTCCTGCGCCACCTTGACCTTCATCTTCGAGACCCGTTTCAGCCATTCCACCAGCCCGGGGATGAATCCGTCCGAATTATGCTGGGCGATAACGATGGGACAGGGAAACGTTTCCGGCAGACCCGATAAGACAACCGACAGCGCCTCGGGTCCACCCGTTGAGGAGGCGATGGCGACCACCCTGTCGGAGGTTGTTCCGCTGAACACCGGCGGCTTGATGACCTTAGTCTCTCTTATGGCGCGCTTGCCGTTGATATGCGTGATGACCTTGATCTTGGACAGGAGTTTGATTTTCTGTATGAACTCGCGCGCTCCTTCAAGGTTTACGTCCGGCTTCACCACAAGATCCAGGGCGCCTTTGGATATGGCGGCGTAGGCGGTGTTCGCATCGCTGCGCGTCGTGACCACGAGGATGGGGACGGCGTTGGCGGCCATAATATGCTCGATGGCCTCAAGCCCGTTCATGACCGGCATCTCGATATCCATCGTCACAATATCGGGCTTTAAATCGCGCACCTTTTCCACCGCCTCTTGGCCGTTTTTGGCTTGCCCGACGATGGTGATTTCCCGGTCGGTGGACAAAATAGCCACAATAAGTTCCCTGGCAAAATCGCTGTCGTCAACCACCAATGTACGAATCTGTCCCATCTGTCTATTCCTCGACCTTGAATTTTTTCACTTGTCCCTTCAGACTTGCCGAAAGGTCAGTTAATTTCCTGCTGATAGCGCTGATCTGACGGATGGCGTCCGAAGTCTGATCAGAACCTGCGACGATCTCCCGCAGCGCCGTAACGACCTGACTGCTTGCCGTTTTCTGCTGCTGGGTTGATAGGGATATTTGCTTGGCCGCCTCCTGGGTCGATTGTGCGGCATCCACGACGTCCATCAGCGCTGATGCCGTCTGATTTGAATGCTCCATACCTTCCCGAATCCCCTTGGAGCCTTTCTCCGAGGCAATCACCAGGCGGTTGACCGCTTCCTGTATCTCGTTGATCTTGGACTCGATCTCCCCGGTGGATTCCATGACGCTGTCCGCGAGACGCCGGATTTCCACCGCCACAACACCGAACCGTTTGCCCGCCTCTCCGGCGCTCGATGCCTCGAGCGCCGCGTTGAACGCGATGAGCTTGGTCTGGTCGGCGATGGTGTTTATGATCTCCATGACTTTGGAAATTTCCCTTGATTTTTTTCCTAACGCGACGATTTCATTGATGCTGTCCTCGTTGTCGGCATGGATTTCATTCATCTTCATCATGATCCTCTCTACGGCCGTCGCGCCATTTTTCGTGTTCTCCCAGGTCTTGGTGGCGATATCCACCACGGATTTCGCATGTTCGGCGATCTGCGTGGAAGAGGTGGAAAGCTCCTCCATCGTGGCGGTGATTTCCGCCACCGCAGTCGACTGCTCGGCGGAGACTGTGGCCTGCTGCTCGACGGACACCGCGATGTCATTGGCCAATGAATTAACGCTCATGGTGACGGTGGAAACCTGGGACATGAACACCTTGAGCTTTGCCACCATATTTTTAAAGGCCGCGATGAGCTGCCCGATTTCATCCTGACCGGCCGCCTCAAGCTGCACCGTGAGGTCTCCTTCCGTCAATTTATTCGCCACAATCACGGTTTTGCCGAGCGGACGGGTGATAACGTTGCGGACAAAAAAGGTTATGCCCACACTGAGCAAAATGAGGGCCACTGCCATGGTGAGGAGCATGATCCAAACCCCTCTGTTCACAACCGCCGATATCGCCTTTGCGCTGTAACCAATGGAAAGAAGACCGATTGTTTTGCCGGCAGCGTCCACGATTGCCTGTTCATGGTTCATCAAAGATGTCGTATCGGCAGGCTTTTTTGAAGTGATGGTCAGGGGATTTTTGTTTTCGTCATAAAAGACGGCATATACGAGGTCCGGATCCTTTATGGCCTCCTGCACGAAACCATCCAAAGCGCCCAGGTCGTAGTTGGTGTAGTAAAAGACACTCGTTTTGGCCATGTAATTCACCATGGCTTTTCCTCTTTTATCCATCAGGGCGCTTATCAGCGAATTGTTGATGCTGACGTTGATCGCCGTCAGAACGGCAAACAAGGCAACGATAAAGAGGATGCTGGGAATGAAAAATTTCTTGCCGATTTTGTCGAATTTCCATAGCTTGCGAATATTCATATTTCACCCTTCTTTTCGGTTATTTCATCAGTACCGCCTTGCCGCCGGAAATCCTCGTCATATACACTGTTTTGAGGGCCTGATGGTCGTTTGGCGCATAGCTAAACTCCAGACCGCCTGCATTGATGTTCAGGTTCTCGGCTGCATTTATGAATGCTTGGCGCGTAAGATTTTGGCCTGCTTTTTGCAAAATTTCCGTGAATGCCAGGGCATTGATATATCCTTCAAGGTCCGTAAAATCGAATTCGTTATAACCGGCGGCTTTCATGTCCGATTGATACTTTTCAATGATCGGCAGCAAGGTGTCATGGGGCGAAGGCACTGACTGGGTCACTATGATGCCGTCGCCTGCTGCTCCCAGTTCTTTGATGAGCGCCGCAGTGCCCACAAAGGACACGTTCAGAAAGACCGGATTGAACTGTTCGGCCTTTGCTTTCCTGATGAATGCCGCCATGGCCTTGTAAGTGCCCACCATGCTGACCGCCTCGGGATTGGCCTTCATAATCTCGGCCAAGCCAGCGTCTATGTCTTCGGTGTTTCTCTTATAAAGACCTTCGCCCGCAATGGCCATGTTCCGTTTTTTAAGCGCTTTCAGGATGCCCCCCTTGACTGCCAGGCCGTAGGCGTCGTTCTGAAGGAACATGCTGATTTTTTTTATGCCTTTCTTCGTCAGGTAATCGACTTGAGCCTCCGCTTCATCAAAATAACTGCTGCGCACATTGAAGATGTATCGGTTGACCGGATTTCTGAGAAATTCCGCCCCCGTAAAGGGGCCAAAAAATATAATTTTTTCTTTATTGATTAAAGGCGTAACGGCCGTTGAAGTGGGGGTTCCCACATATCCGAAAAGGGCAAACACCTTGTCCTTATTGATCAGTTTTTCCGTATTGGCAACCGTAATTCTGGGCTCATACTGATCGTCATAACTGATCACTTTGATCCTGCGGCCGTGAACCCCGCCGGAGGCATTGATCTTGTCGAAATATACCATGGCGCCTTTCTTTACACCCGTCCCCAGGGCGGCCGCAGGACCCGAAAGGGCATTGGACATGCCCAGCGCGACCTCGCTGACGCTGACACCCGGATCAGCGCCCAGGTTGGTTGAAAAAAGAAAAACGATGCACACCGCAAATAGATACCTTGATCGAAAATCTTTATAGCCGGCGCCCCTTTCTCTCTTCATTCCCGCACCTCCTTGTTGTGTATTGGCCTTATCATCTGTTTCAATTAACGTAGTAGTATTAAATTGTTACCGTTTATTCAGATCAAAAAGGGAAAAATCCGCCCCTTCTTCTCTTTTCACCATTCGAAGAAAATCGCATAATAAGCAGGATTCTTTTTTTTTCGAAAACGTACCCTGTATTTCCCCGCCGCACAATGTTCCTGCAACGTACCAGCAAAACCTTCCATTATCAGTAGTAGCTGCAGGACAAGTCCCCAACTCTTTCACCTTATTTCCTCCCGGCTGCCTTCCGCACTTTTTAAACTCCCAGCATTTCACCTGTCCGTGCTTTTCATTTTTACCCATGACCTCTCCTCCCTATAAATTCTTCCGCGGGCATTGACTTTGTTGAAATATACCATTCATTCCGCACATCCTCACTTTTAATCTGTGTTGTCACCCGTTTCCATCGCCCGTCTTGTGAGCCCCCTAATTCTGGAAAAATCAACAAGTAAGACAATTTCCTCATTGCCGGCAATGGCTCCCCAGAACAGGCGCGTTGCGCTGTTCATAGCGATCAGCGGCGGCATGGCTTGAATGGACCGCACGCTTACGACCGTAATGTGGTCGGGATTGTCTATCACGAGGATATACGGCTCATGATGGTCTTTAATCATGATCGCTTTGGGAGCGTGATATTGTATGGCCATTTTACCGAACGAGATTTTCTCATGCAAACGCTGCACGGTAAGTCCGCGCCTTTCTGCCCCGTCCACCTCCATCACTTCGGCTACCTGCTCCGTATCTACCCCCATCCTGACTCCCATCACCGTAAAGGTGAGCACCTGTATCTCCTCCGGGCAGCGGTTGGTTTGTGAGGGCTGTCCGTTCATAGGGTGATTTTCCCGAATATCTTGCCAATATCGAGGATCGTGACGAGCTTGTCCTTATGGGTAAATTCGCCGGCCACGAATTCCCTAATGGATTTTGGCAATGTATCGAGTGGGGGCTTGACCGAACTATCCGGGATGTCGAGGACTTCCTCAATGGAATCGACGAGTATGCCCGAGCGGATTCCGCCCGCAACAGCAAGGGCGATGCGGCTGCTCGGTGAGCTGGCTGAATCAGGGAGGCCTAAAAAACTGTTGATATTGATGACCGACTCGATCTCACCGCGGACGTTGATGACCCCGGGTATGAAGTCAGGCGAACCGGGCACATAATGGATGGTCATGGGCGGCAGTATCTCCTTAACGTATTTGCCGTAAAAGGCATAGAAATCTCCATGGAGGGAAAAAATGGCGATTTTTACTTTCTTCTCCTCCACATCGACGATCCTTTCCTGGTCTTTGCGACGTATGATTTCTTCCAGGATGAGATCGCTTTTATTCTTCCAGCTGTCGTTTGCCATCTTCAGGCTCCATCAAAATTGTATCTGGCACTTTTTCCCCTTGCCTTCGTCCCTTATCCAGAGCATAACCTTTTAAAAGCGGGAACACCAGTTTTTCACGTCTTTTTCGAAGGTGGGACAATCGGCCGTGACTTCAAGGACTTCCCCGGGTTTCATCTTTATCGACAGCGAGGTGATCTTCAAAGTGGGCTGCGGACATTTAAGTCCTAATGCATCCAGCGTATGAATTGCCATACTCATTCCTCCTTACAAGCAAAATGTTCCCTTGTTCGTAACCGTTCACGGTTATCGGTTCACAGTTCACAGTTTTTTCAATGAACTATGCAACGAGTGAAGCATTTTGGATATTGACGCACTGATAACCTGCAAGATTGTTTCCAAACTTCTAAATCTTCAAAAGAAGACCCCATATTTCTCCTCTAATTTCTGTTTTTTAAACCGTGAACCGGTAACTGTAAACCGTGAACGGTTACCCTTGTTCTTAGCGGCCCTAAGTTTCTGATCCTCTCCACCATATCATGGATAATGGTCACAAAATTATCCGCTTCGCCTGCCGATACCCAGTCGAACCGGCACCGCTCCTCCTGGATGCCGAGCTGCTTCAAGAGCTTGATCAAGATCCTGTGGCGCTGGGCCGCCTTATGGTTGCCCTCTTTATAATGGCAGTCCCCCGGGTGGCAGGCGAGGATCAGGACCCCGTCGGCGTCCTGGGCGAAGGCGGTCATCACGAATTGGGGGGCGATCCTGCCGCTGCACATGACCTTTACGATGTTCACGTTGGGCGGATAGGTCCTTTGGGCGGCGCCGGCCTTGTCCGCGCCGGCATAGGAGCACCAGTTGCAGAGAAACCCCAGGATTTTCGGTTCAAAGCTCCCGTTATCTGGCGCTTCTTTCATCGCAGCATCTCCCTGACTTCGGCGAGGATTTGCCTGTCGGTAAAGTGCCTGCCGCTCATGGTTGCGGACGGGCAGGCGGCGACGCAGGCGCCGCATGCCTGGCAAAGCACATCATTGACCCAGGCGACCTCTTTTTGGACATCAAAGGTAATCGCTTGATAGGGGCAAACGCTGACGCAGATCCGGCATCCTGAGCACCGGTCGGCATCCACGACCGCGCTGGTCCGTCTCGTAATGGTGGGTCAGCGTTCCCCGGGGCGCTTCCACGGAACCGATGCCGACGCCCTTGATGCGCTCGGGTATCTTCCGCACGTCGGCCGATGTGATTTCAGGATCCAGGGCAAGTTCGAGCATGTGCTCAGCGGCGTACAGAAGTTCAATCAGCCGCGCCCAGTGCATGGCGAGCCGGTGGTGGACCGGTTCATACCTGCCCGCCGTCTTTTTACACCCGAATGTCTCGTACATCGTCTCGAAATGTTCCTGGGCTTTCCCGGTAGCCATTGCGTCTGCCACATTCAGGCGGGAAAGGGGCGATGCGACATAGACGCCGCTGTCCATGCCGTCCACAAAACCCTTCCAGCCGATCTTCTTGAGATAGGGGTATTTCAGGTACGTCCAGGGTTCCACGTGCTCGGCAATGTGGTCCGCATATTCACGGGGTTGGTATTTGATTGTTTCCTTGCCCGCGGGGTCCACGATGCGTATCAGGCCGTCATAGAAATTGGGCCGGTTCCGGTCGTCCACCGTACCCATATAGTAGGTCCGGTGCAGATAGGTGTCCGAGGTGACAAGTTCGCGGTAAACCGGGTTCTTAAGGACAATATCGTCAAACGTCTTGAGGGTGAAAAGGGCAAAATCGATATTCTTGCGCGCAATCTCTGCAATCTCCCTCCTTTCTTCTTCTGAAACGGATTTGCTCCAGCCGCCCGGCTGTCCGGCCGCAGGATGGATGCCGCGGCCGCCGAGCATTTTGATGACGGCGTGGTTTCGCGCCCGGCAGTCGATAACCTGCCGGCCGATGTCGATCCCCACCTTTTTAATGACGCCCAGGATGTTGCGTTCGGCCGGCGGCGCATCAGGACCGACAATGAAGTCCGGCCCCCCCAGGGCGTAAAAATGTGTCGTGTGGTCGGTGACATAAAAGGCCATGTACAGCAGTTCGCGTATCTTTTTGGCGGCGGCCGGCGGCGCAACGTCGAAAAGGTCGTCCAGGGCCTTGGTGGAGGCCATGTGGTGCGCTTCGGGACAGACGCCGCAGATCCGGTTGGTGATCACGGGCATGTCCTCGGCCGGCCGGCCGGCGCAGAAACTCTCAAAACCACGCAATTCAGGGACCTGAAAGTAGGTATTGGCCACATCCCCCTGGTCGGTCAGGAAGATGTCGATTTTTCCATGTCCCTCGAGCCGGGTGATCGGATCTATGGTGAGCCGCTTCATACCGCCAGGCCTCTGAGGATAGAATGGGCCAGGCTGTATTTATAGAATGTCCCTGCGCAGTCGGGGATGGGTTCTATGATCGCGTCGATGCGCTGGATGAGGTCCGCCTCCGTTAGTCCCGCTGTGTCTCCTAAATCGAGGATGGAACCCAGCGCGCCGACCATTGCCGCGCCCTGGTCGTCCGCTCCTTCCGGGGGGCCGTAACACCCGGTACAGGGCATATTCACTTGCGGGCAAAGCGCTCCGCAGCCGTCCCGCGTGGCAATGCCCATGCAGACGATCCCCTGTTCAAGGAGACACTTTTCCCTGTCCGGGACGATCTCATAGGTGCGGTAGAATTTCCTGATCTTTTTATCATCCTTTTTTCTTTTGCACTCGTCACAGACGGACGACCTGCCGGCGCCGACCACGCTTCCTTTCGGCGGGAGCGGTTTTCCCTGGATCAAAAGATCGATGACGCTCCATATCTGGTGGGGCTCGGGGGGGCAGCCGGGAATAAAGTAATCCACCTCGACCTCCTGGGCCAGGGTGCTGACCCTTTCGAGAAGCATAGGAAGATGAAGGGTTCCTTCCGGCGTGTGCGTCTCCGGCTGAGGAGTTAGGCCTGACGGATTATGTGTTGAAGGATTGCTGAGATAGACGGAGGCAACGATTTCTTCGCGGGTGGCCAGGTTGGCCAGTGCGGGGATACACCCTTCGTAGGCGCATGCGCCGAAGGCGATGAGAAGCTGCGATTTTCTTCTCATCAGGCGGGCCATTTCCCTGTTTTCCTCGGTCCTGATCGCGCCGTTGAAGAAGGTGACGGCAATGCCCCTATCGGGGAGCGCCTCGACGTCCTTTTTTTTGGTGTCCAGGAGACAGGGACAGAACATGAAATCGAAGGCCGCCTCCAGGGCGAGTATTTTCTCGTGAAGGTTGACGACCGCGATTTCGCATCCGCCGCAGGACGCCGCCCAGTACAGGCTTAGTTTCGGCTTCGGAGGCATTTTCCCACTCCGGAACAGTTGGGGTTAAATTAAGATAATGGTTTTACTGTCATAATTTGCTTGCATTGTCAATAGGATTCTGCCAAAATGCCGATCCAGCTATACCCCATAGCCATCGATGCGCTCTCCAGCAACCAGGAGGAACCCCTGAAGGTGAATAACCGCAAACTAACCATTGAGTTTGAACCCACCTTTGACAATGTAGATATTATGAGGTCTGCAATTACCGGCATCTGTCAATATTCATTTCCCACACCGGGAGCAGAAGCCCTGACGATGGATTTTTCCCTGGCTGTCACGGAAGCAATGACAAATGCCGTGGAACATTCAGGGACAAACCGGGTCACCATAGAGCTCACCGTTGCCGCCACTGCCATTATCTTCCAGATGACGACCAACGGCATAAAATTTGATCCCACTATTCCTGTTTCATTTCCGGATCTTAGCTCTTCCGATGATTTGCCCGAAGGGGGGTTCGGCCTGGCGCTTATTAGAGAACTGGTGGACCGTGTGGCGTATGAATATCGCAACGGAAAGAACATTTTCACACTGGAAAAGACGTTAATCTGTTCCGAAAAGGAGACCGGAGATGGAAAATCATATCGAAATACAAGATGATATTGTTATCATAAATCTCTCGGGCAACTTGGTGCGCAGTACGGGGGAAGACTTAAAGAATGAGGTTTCCGGGCTGATCGATAAAGGTTTCCGTTACCTTCTTGTCGACCTGAGCAATGTTCATTTAATCGATAGCTATGGCATTACGGTTTGCATCGCATTTTATAAAATGGTGGAAAACATCGGGGGGCGACTTCTTTTTGTCAACCCCAGGCCGGCGGTCGAAAAGGTCTTCCACATAACGCGCGCCGACCAAAAGCTTCAAGTTGTCAACAGCAGGCAAGAAGGGATTACAGCGATACATGAAAAGATCAGAACGACTGTGGAAATTAAATAGTGCCCATCCATAAATGAGATAGTTTTTGCAAGATCAAGGCGGGCGAGAATTTCAACCGCAGGAATACATTGAGTATTTTGAGGATTGGAATTCGGAGCCCAACGCAGATATTGCGGAAAATAGCCATTTATGGATGGGCACTAAATAGCAGTCCATTATGGAGGTGTAGCTGATGGAGTTCAATATTAGCACAGAACTGGGCGGGAATGTTGTGGTTATTGATATGGTGGGCAGTTTGGTGGCTAACAATATCGCGGAATTTAAAAGCCAGGTTGCAAAATTGGTGGAAAAAAAATACTGCCATATCCTGCTCGAGATGAGCAATGTCGATTTTATGGACAGTTCCGGCCTGGGCGCGTGTATGGCGGTCCACAAACAGCTTTCCGAGAAAAACGGCATGGTTGTCTTCGCCAAGCCGAGCGAGCAGGTCAAAAAGATTTTCCGCATAACCAAAGCGGACCAGAGGCTTAATGTTGTACCGACGAAGAATGATGGGGTAAAATCTCTTTATGAAAAGTTGATGAGGTCCAAGCAGAAATGACCGTCCGGAAAAAATTAGGCGAAATATTAATAGAGAAAAGGATCATCACCACCGCACAACTGGAAGAGGCGATCAAGAGGCAGAAGGAACTTGCTCTGCGCCTGGGCGATACCCTGCTGCATCTTAAGTTTGTCAACGAAAATCTTTTACTTGAGACCTTAAGTGAGTTTTTGGGGATTGAATTTTTAAACATCGCCGAAAACGATTATCAGATGATAGACAAGTCTCTGTCGAGAATACTGCCGCTGGATGTGTGTCAAAAGTATAAAATCCTGCCCCTTTTTTTAATAACTGACGAAAACACAAAGGATCTTTCTCTTGCAATGGCGGACCCTTTACTGGAAGAAGCCATCAGAGAGGTAGAGGCGATTACCGAATGTCGTGTGACCCCCATCCTTGCTGCAACTCAAGCGATTCTGGGAGGGCTCGGTAAATTATACACCATTAAAACAGACTTTAAGGTAGAGCGCTACGTCCTTGAAAAGGAAGACACGGTCTCGCTGGTTAATAAACTCCTGGAAAAGGGCGTCTCATACGGAGCCAGTGACATACACATCGAGCCTCACAGAAACGAAGTGCACGTAAGAATGAGGATCGACGGCGTTCTGGAGGTAGCTTCCACATATCCCTCCGCCCATCATAACGCCGCCGTATCCAGAATAAAGGTTATGGCCAGCCAACATTCATCCTTGATGAAGATTGATGAAAAGCGGCTGCCCCAGGACGGCGCATTCTCAACCAAAGTCATTGGCCATTCAGTGGATTGCCGGGTTTCAACCATACCGACGATCTTCGGCGAAAAGGTCGTCCTGAGGCTTTTTGATAAAGACAAGGAAGTCTATATCGGGCGCATCAAAGACCTTAAGATGTCGCCGCGCATGGAGGTGCAGTTCCGGCGCTGCGTCAGAAAGCCGAGCGGGATAAACATTGTCACCGGCCCGACCGGAAGCGGCAAGACAACTACCTTGAATGCGGTAATCAATGAGATCAACAGCGCCGAATTAAACATCATAACCATTGAGGATCCGGTGGAGCATCAGGCGCCGGATTATGTTAACCAAAGCTCCCTGATGCCCCAGGCAGGCTATACCTATACCCGCGCTCTGAGAGCGATGATGAGACAGGACCCGGATATTATCCTGATCGGTGAAGTCAGGGACCTCGAAACGGCTGAAATAGCCGTCCAGGCCGCCCTTACGGGACATCGTGTCTTCACGACCCTTCATACTGAAAATGCGGCCGGTTCGATCATGCGCCTGATCGATATCGGGGTGGAGCACTTCCTTGTTTCCGCCACCATTTCTTCGGCCGTAAATCAACGCCTGGTAAGGAAGATATGCAGCAGATGTTCGGAAGAGTATATCCCCACCAGAATAGAGATTGTAGATATCGGCATTGACGGGGAGGTCGCCGATGAAATCCTGAAAGACCCGCACCAGTTTAACCTGAGAAGGGGCCGCGGGTGCGAGCATTGCCGCAAAACCGGGTACCGTGGGCGGCAGCCTGTCTTTGAACTGATCACCGTCACACCGGAGATAAGGGACTTGATATATCACAAGCAGGGTTCAGCCGATACCATAGCGCTTACCGCCCGGGACAAGTATGGGATTAATATGATTTTTGAAGAAGGACTAAGACTTTTTCTCATGGGTGTCACCACCCTGGGAGAACTGCAGCACCTTCCCAAAATCGATTATAAATTGAAATCGGCCAGGCAAATCCTGCTGGATGCCGCCATGCGTTGATTTTAACAGATTCGCGGCAACTGTTCACCGCTCAACATGTCCACAATCCTGCGGGTGCCGATGGCCGTGGTCATGGTGACAAGACCGGGATGTTCATCACTCACGCGGCCGATCCGGACGGCGCCCCTGCTGCAGTCATGGGCTTTGAGGATATCGACGGCGCGCCCGGCATCGCCGTCGGGAAGAAATACGGCAAAGCGGCCCTCGTTGGCCAGGTGGAGCGGGTCGAATCCCAGGATTTCACAGGCGCCCCGGACGTCGTCCCGCACGGGGATTGCCCGCTCTTCCAGGTGGATCTGCACACCGGCAGTGGCGGCGATTTCCACCATGCCGCTGGCCAGGCCGCCGCGGGTAAGGTCGCGCAGGCAGTGGATCTGAATACCCGCTTCGAGCAGTGCCAGGACCGGCTCCGCCAGGGGCGCGCAGTCGCTCGTTATTTCGCTTTCGAAGGCCAACCCCCCGCGCATGGCCATGATGGTCAGTCCGTGCCGGCCGATATCCCCGCTCAGCAAAACAACGTCACCCGGCTTCACACGCCGGGGTTGAATGGACCGTTGATGCTCGATGATGCCGATGCCGGCGGTGTTGATAAAAAGGCCGTCACCCTTTCCCTTTTCCACGACCTTGGTATCACCGGTTACGATTTGGACGTGGGCCTTTCCGGCGGACAACCGCATGGACTCCACCACGCGGCGCAGCGTTGCGACGGGCAGACCTTCCTCGAGGATAAAGGCGGCGCTCAAATAAAGCGGGCGGGCGCCGCACATTGCCAGGTCGTTCACCGTGCCGTTGACCGCAAGGGTGCCGATGTCTCCGCCGGGAAAGAAGAGGGGATGCACCACGTAGGAGTCGGTGGTAAAGGCCAGCCTTTGCGCTCCCATTGACAGGATTGCGCCGTCCCCCTGCTGGTGGAGGATCGGGTTTGCAAAGGCCGGATAAAACACCTCGGCGGTCAGGCGGTGCATCAGCGTCCCGCCGCCCCCGTGGGCCAGCAGAATCACCGGGTCGTCGGCAACGGGAGGCCGGCCGGTGCGTGTGAAATTGTTTGGGTTGTGCATGGTGGGAAATCCTTTCCTTACTGAAAGCGCCGGTACCGATAATAGGCCGCACAGGCCCCTTCCGATGAGACCATCAACGCCCCCAGCGGGTGTTCGGGGGTGCAGCGGGCGCCGAATTCGGCACATGCCGATGGCCTGATGGCCCCCTGCAACACCAGCCCGCCCCGGCAGTCGGAGGATTCTTTCACCCGGTAATCACTCAGGCCAAAGCGCTGCTCGGCGTCAAAGACGTCATAAGGCGCGCGCAGGCGAAATCCGCTGTCCGGGATTTTTCCGATGCCGCGCCAGTTCCGCGGGGTCACGGCGAAGATGTCACGGATCAGCTTTCGGGCCGAGACATTCCCTTCCCGGCGAACCGACCGCACGTACTGATTTTCCACCTCCGTCCGTCCCTCTTCAAGCTGCTTCACACAGAGATAAACACCCTGCATGATATCCACCGGTTCGAATCCCGTCACCACGATAGGTACGCCATAGTGTTGCGCGATAGGCTCATACTCGCTGTAACCCATGACCGTGCAGACATGTCCGGCGGCCAGGATGCCCTGGATACGTCGTTCCGGCGAGGAAAGGATCGCCTCCAGGGCCGGCGGTACCCGCATTTGGGCCACCAGCAGAGAGAAGTTGCGCAACCCCAGTTGCCGTGCGCGGTGAGCGGCCATGGCGTTGGCCGGCGCGGTGGTTTCGAATCCGACCCCGAAGAAGACCACTTCCTGCTGCGGATTCTCCTGGGCCAGCTTCACGGCATCGAGGGGGGAGTAGATCACGCGTACGTCGCCGCCCCTGGCCTTTACGGTCATCAGATCACCTGCCGTGCCCGGGACGCGGAGCATGTCGCCAAAGGAACAAAAGATCACTTCGGGCAGGGCAGCGATAAGATTGGCCTTATCGATCATCTCCAGCGGCGTCACGCAAACCGGGCAGCCGGGTCCATGGATCAGGGTGACGCCGGCGGGGAGCAGCTCATCAAGGCCGAACTTCACGATGGCATGTGTCTGGCCCCCGCACACCTCCATGATCGACCAGGGGCGTTTCATGATGGCGGCTATCTCGCGAGCAAACCGGTGCACCACATCCGCGCTGCGGTATTCGTCAATATACTTCATTCCGGTTCCTCGCCGGCTGCCGCGTCGCCTAATTGCTTCAGGTAATGAAACACTTCCGCGGCGCGTTCTTCGTCCAGGATGCTGATGGCGAAGCCGGCATGCACCAAGGCATAATCGCCGACCTTGGCCGCGGGAACCAAAGCCAGGCTGATCTTTTTCCTTGCCCCGCTGAAACTGACTTCAGCCATGCGGGAGAAGGGCTCTTCATCGTTTACCTGTAAAATCTTACCGGGAATTGCCAGACACATCGCTCCACACCTTTCTGTGCGCTGCGGCGACCAGTTGCCCGAGCGCGAGGCCGCCGTCGTTCGGGGGCACGCGCTGGTGCCAGTAGGGCCGGAATCCAGCCGCCTGCAGGCGCTTGACTGCGCCTTCCGTCAGATATTTGTTTTGAAAGCACCCGCCGGTCAGCGCCACCTGCTTGCAGTTTTTGTGGCGCGCGACAGCGATAATGGCGTCAATGAGCGCATGATGAAATTTTGCCGAGATCATTCCGGCGGAAACGCCAGCGGCAACATCCTGCAGCAGCGCCTCAATCACCGGCGCGAAGTCCAATATGGCCGGTGATGGGGAATGGATGAGTGCAAAGTGATAGGTCTCATGGGTGGCAAAACTTTCCAGGGCAAATTCCAGGGCCATGGCCGCCTGTCCTTCAAAACGGATATGCTGGCAACAATCGCTCAGGGACGCCACGACGTCGAAAAGCCGCCCGATGCTGGTTGTCATCGGGCAGTTAATGCCTTGGGCGAGCATGCCGCGCAAGGTCGCCAACTCCTGGGGCGTGAAATCTTTAAGCGGCGCAAGGTCGTGGCGCTGAAAAACAGGATCGCCGTACAGGGCGTACAGCATGCCCAGAGCCGCACGCCGCGGCTCTTTGGCCGCCTTGTCGCCCCCGGGCAGCGGGAAAGGGCGCAGGTGGGCCACGCGGCGCACCTGTTCATCCTCGACGCGTATGAACTCACCGCCCCAGAGCGTGCCGTCCAGACCATAACCGGCGCCGTCCCAGGCAACGCCGAGCACCGGTCCTTCCAGTTCATTTTCCGCCATGCACGATAAGACGTGCGCCAGGTGGTGCTGCACGGCAACCAGCGGCAGGCCGCTTCGGCCGGCATATCGGGTCGAGAGATAATCCGGATGCGCATCGCAGGCAACGGCAACCGGAGAAAGGGCATACAGTCGATGGAAATCCGCCAGGACGCGCTGATAGGCCTCATGGGCCGGCACAGTCTCCAAATCGCCGATATGCTGGCTGATTACCGCGTCCTGACCCACGGCGACAGCGATGGTGTTTTTCAGATGCCCGCCCGCGGCCAGCAAGGGGGGCATGGGAGTCTTCAGGCGGATCGGCAGGGGCGCATATCCGCGGGCCCGGCGCAACACCGTTTCACGGCCCATCATGAGGCGCGCAATGGAGTCGTCGACATGCCGGACGATGGGGCGGTTATGCACCAGGAACAGCCCGGCAATGCCGCCTAACCGCTCAAGGGCTTCAACCCCGTCTATGCAGATCGGTTCGTCGGAGAGATTCCCGCTGGTGGCCACTATGGGAAATCCCAGATCGGCCATGAGCAGATGGTGCAGCGGCGTGTAAGGCAGCATGACACCCAGGTAAGGATTGCCCGGCGCGACCGCCGGTGCGACGTCCGTTTTACCGCATGATTTCCGTAAAAGCACTATGGGCGCTGCGGGCGAAGTGAGCAGGCGCGCTTCAAGATCGTCGATCTCGCAGTCTCTGGCCGCTGCCGCCAGCGAGGGATATATCAGGGCAAGGGGTTTTGCCTCCCGGGGCTTTTTCGCGCGCAAAAATTGCACCGCCCGATCGTTGCGGGCATCCACGGTGAGCTGAAAGCCGCCCAGCCCTTTGACCGCAACGACATCCCCGCTTCGCAGGGCATCGGCGGTCGCACGCAGAGCGTCATCGTGGGTCGCCAGGCTGAAGCCCCGGAAATCCCACAGTTCCAGGTGAGGCCCGCAGGCCGGGCAGGCAATGGGTTGGGCGTGAAAGCGCCGGTCCGACAGGTTGTCATATTCAGAGCGACAGGCCAAACACATCTGGAAGGCTTTCATGGAAGTATTGCCCCGGTCATAGGGCAGAGCTTCGATGATACTGAAGCGGGGTCCGCAGTGGGTGCAATTGGTGAAGGGATAGCGATAACGCCGCACGCCGGGAGTAATGATTTCCTGTACGCAGTCCGGACAGGTGGCAATGTCGGGCAGCACGATCGCCGTGGCATCGCCGGAGGCATTGCTTTGGAGAATGGTAAAATCCTGAAACCCGACAGGATCCAGCAAAGACGACTCCAGGCTCTGGAAAAATGCCCGGGGCGGCTTGCTTCGCTGCATGCCGAGCAGGAATGCCTCTAACTGTCCCTGGGTTCCCTCCGCCTCTATGCTGACTCCCTGCAGCGTGTTTTTGACCCACCCCGAGAGGCCTATCCTGCGGGCCAGCCGGTGGATAAAGGGACGAAACCCAACCCCCTGCACGGCCCCCCGGACCACAACCCGCAGACGCAACCTGTCTTCGATTTTTTCCCCGGACAACACGATGCGATCATCCTGTTAAATCAGATCTGAGGGTCTGTTCCGGCCGGTTATTTTGCCGTGCAGCGGGGGTGAAAGGCGCCCATCTTGCATTTGGCGCCGGCAGCTTTCACACCGGCCTCGAATTCCTTGTGCACCCGCGGATCTTCATCTTCGTACTCGATCTGATTGCCCCCGAGCTTGATGCTTGTATAAGTTGAGGTCTGTCCTTCCGGCCGCATGAATCGGTAGCGGAAGCTTCCCCAGCGAAGGGCAAGATATCTGGCCGGCTCGGCGCCGCCGTTAAAGTGCTGATGGAACCAGTCCATGGGGGGCACCACCACACTTCCCTGCTTCCAGTCCACCCGCCGCATTTCCGTCCCTGCGGGCCAGAGATTCGAATACCCTTTGCCGCTTAAAATGATCACGTGCGCCCCCGGACCGTGCTTGTGGCCCTTCTTATAGGTTCCCACGGGAAATTCCGAAATGTGCGCGCCCATGGTATTGCCGGCCAGGTCGAATTTGATGTTGGTCCCCCCGGCGCCACGCTCACTGTAGTCGTATAGCTGAACGGTGTGGGTGTTGTCGACGTAGTTTGTCGACAGGAAGAATCGGCCGTGCAAGGTGCCTTTTTTACTGAAGTAATCGTCCTTGTCGGGGTCAAAACGGTCGGTAAAAGAATAATTGTCCCCGAATATAAAATCCACGTTGTGAAAAAGGCGCATCATAAAACTGGAGTTGGTTACGGCAAAATATCTGGCCGGCTCGCTCCCGCTGCCGTTAAAGTGCTGGTACCATGCATTTAAGGGAATGGCGAACAGGCTCCCGGGGCCCCATTCAAAAGAGTGTTTCTTGCCTTTGGATTGCCATACGGTGGTCGCTCCGTGTCCGGAGGCGATGTAAACCATCTCTTCATAAATGTGCTTTTGAGGCTTCAGTTTCCCGCCGGGAGGAATTTCGCAGACATAAGCGTCGTTGATATCGCCGCAACCATCCAGGTTGACAAAAGCGCCGAGACCCCCCTTGAGATCCCACGGGGCAACTTCAACCGTCTTGATGTCCTCGACGAAAAAGCCCCTGATAATCGGAATGTTCTGGTCTTTCTGCCACTGATCGTAGGTGTCCACTTCCAATGCCAGACGATCTTTCTCCGGATTTTTGTTTTTTGCCATGGGGTCAATTCCTCCTTATTGGATGACACAAAATTTTTCCGGGAAAGTATAGACCACAGCGGGAATATAAAGTCAATATTAAAAGTGGACCCTATCCCGAGCAATTGGTGTTAATTAAGACAAAATAAATCGGAAACTCCAATTGAGTCGGGGTGATTCCAAAGGGTTCAAGGGGTCCAGGATTCAAGGGTTAAAGTGAAATGCTAAATAATTACAATGATTTGAAAGTCTGACCAAAGACATAGAAAACAGTTTACGGTTTACAGTTACCGGTTTACGGTTAAAAAAAAGCAGCAGCTAAAGGAAGAGTGTTAAAAGCGCTGATAGAGTCTTTAGAAAACAAACCCTTGAATCCTTTACCCCTTGGGTCCTTGGACCCTATTCTAGAAGCCGTACTCTTTCCATCTGCGGGTCACAAGGTCTTTGATTTCCGGGAGCGTTTCAGTGCTCAGAGGCGGAAACCGCCGGCCGCCGTATTCTTCGCGCACGGGATGTTTGACCCAGTCGATGGTGGCATCAAAGAGCATTTTGTTCTGCGGCGTCGCGCCGTATTTCATCTCGTCCTTTAATTCACTCGGCGATGCCAGGTCCAGGGTGCATCCGCCCATTGCCGGAAATATGACGATGTCATCTTTGGGGTCCATGCGGTCACGGATGGCGCGGTTGATCTCATTCATATCCCTTATGTCGATATCTTCATCCACCACGATCACCCATTTGAGAAATTCCTTGCTCAGCCAGGAGCCGAAAATTGCTGCGCCCACCTGGCGGCCATGGCCGGCATACATCTTCCGGATTTTGACGGTCAGGGGGCCGGGTCGCATGCGCAGATCCAGCACCCCGGGCACCCCGGCTTTTTCCAGATGGTCCCATACCAGCGCCGACAGGGAAGCGTTGCCCATGAATACGCTTTCACTGACCACGCCTTCCCCGGCGCCTTCAACATTGCCCCGAAATATGGGGTCACTTCGGTGGGTAATGCAGTCCACCTGGATTACGGGCCGCTTGCGGCTCCAACCGTAGTAGCCCGTAAATTCTCCGAAGGGCCCTTCGGTCATGAAGGAGGCCTCGTCGGTGGACAACCGGCCTTCCACCACGAACTCGGCGTCCGCCGGCACCAGAAGGTCATTGGTTTCGCATTTGACCAGGGCCAGGGGCGCCTGCTTCAATCCGCCGGCAATGGCGTATTCATCCGGCGGGTGGGAAAATGCGCTCCCGCCCACAAACGGCAGGATATCATCCGCGCCATGAACCACCGCCACGGGCATTTCCCGCTGCAGGCGCTGGTATTTCTGGTAGTGGAGTCCCCAGTGCTGGTGCGGTTGAAGCAGTTTTGAAATCTTGTCTTTGCCCGCGACCATTCCGCGATAAACACCAAAGTTCATCTCGCCGGTATCGGGATCCCGTGTGACGGTTCCCGAAAAAGTGTCGATATACCGGCCCCCGTCCAGGGGGTGCCATTTGGGGACGGGAAACTGGAGCAGATCGACTTGATCCCCCCGGATGATATGCTCTTTGACCGCGCCGGTTTGCCTGATTTCGGGCTGCACAGGGTTTTTCATCCGATCTCTGATGGCCTTGATCAAATCAGGATAACGGGTGTCTTTTTGCAACCCCAGCATCATGCACATCCGTGGAAAACTGGAAAGGCCGTTTATGAACAGGCGGGTGGAAAGGGTATGCCGGTGATCTTTGATATTCTCAAACAACAAAGCCGGGCCCCCATGGGATCGTCTGGCAATTTCCGCAAGTTCCAGGTTCCAATCGACCTGGGCGGTGATGCGTTTTAATTCGCCGGCCCCTTCCAGCGTTGCGATCCATTCTCTCAGTCCTTTAACAGCCATTGGCGGATACCCCCCCCTGTCAATTTTTTTCCGCTGATATAACATCTTTTAGAAAAACAAGCCAGACTTTATTCCGCCCGGATGCCCCTGGATACGGCAGCGGAACCGGCAAGGGCGAAAAGTTGAATGCAATTTCCGGGCCCGCCCCGGGAGCGGAATAAATGCTTGCTATTTGTTTTGGATTGCGGATATATCAGGTAAAACTGATTAGGGGTGATTTTTATGGCGCGAGGGGATTATATCAACGATCTGACACCGGATGAAAAGATGGTGATTGCCATCGTGCGGGTGAGTGAAAGTCTTAAAAAGAAATATACGGTCCTGCTGGAAAACTACGGGCTGACTTTCCCCCAATATACGGTGCTTCGTGCGCTGAAATCTTCCTTTAACGGGGAAAACACCCTCACCAATATCCGGAAAATCATGCTGGTTTCCGGTGCCAACATGACGGGCATCGCACGCCGGCTGGAGAAAAAAGGGTTTATCCTCAGACGGCCGGACCCGCATGATGATCGGATTAAACTGCTTCAGATTACCCCCAAAGCCCTCCAGACCCTGAAAAACGTAATGGACGATAAAAACAAGTTTCTGGTGGATGCGCTTTCGGACTTGACGGAGGGGTCAAAAGCAGAGGTGAAGTCCCATCTGAGACAGGTCATGAAACGATTGAAGACCTCCCCGTAAGTTCGCGCACCTGCCCAGTTTAGACCGGATACACGATATCGATTCTTGTAACCGTTCACGGTTTACAGTTATCGGTTCACGGTTGAAAAAGCGGCGGTTTCCCCCTTCACCTGATCTGCAATGCGTCTGGCCAGCACCTTTTTGTCCACCTTCCCGACGCCGGGGACCAGGGGGATGGCATCTGTGATTTCAATTCTTTCCGGCAGCTTGTAAGTGGCAATATGCTTCTGTTTCAGAAAATTGACCATCTCCTCAAAATCCATTTGCTGACCGTTCCGGAGGACGACATAGGCGCAAGCCCTTTCACCCATAACTTCGTCGGGCATGGGCACAATGGCGACTGCGGCGATTTTCGGATGCTCCAGCAATAGGTTTTCTATCTCCGCGGGATAGATATTCTGACCGCCGCGGATGATCACATCTTTTTGCCGCCCCGCAATGACCAGGTTCCCGTTTTCATCTATTTTGCCCAGATCCCCCGTGGGAAACCATCCGTCTTCCGTCCATGTCTGGCGCGAGGTTTCCGGGTCTTTGTAAAAGCCGGAAGTGGAGGTCGGCCCTTTGACCAGGATATGCCCGACATCTTCCCCGGGGATGACGGCTCCGGTCTCATCCACCATCTTCAGCTGGAGGCTGGGGATGGGTTTGTTGGCTGTGAAAAGGCGTGTATGCCTGGGGGAAGTTATGTCGGGCATGGTGATTCCGCCGAAATCCATGGAACCGTACATGTTGACGATGGGCAGCTTTTTTCGGTCCGCGGCTTCGGCCAAGGGCGCCGGCAGAGGCGCGCCCGTGATCATCATCACGCGCAGGCGGCTCAGATCGAAATGGTCAAAATCGGGATGTTCGATGATTTTTGCCAGCATGGTGGGCACCAGACCGACGCAGGTGACCTGTTCTTTTTCGATGAGTGCCAGGGCTTTGGCCGCGTCGAAGCTTTCCAGCAGAACCATTTTTGCCCCCACCAGCGGAGTTCCCGCAATGCCGACAAAGTTAGGTCCGCCGGGGCCGACGGCAAATACGCCGCAGACGTCCTCCGGGCCGAGCCGGCAGGCCTGGGACCACATCCTGGCGCAATGCATGCGCCCGCAGATGGGCGCTTCGATGAATTTTGGAAAGCCGGTGCTGCCGGCCGTCAACTGGATCCGTGCAAACTCAAAGGCGCTGAATCTGGTGTTTTTGAGGATAGCGTCCGGGTCCTCGGCCTTGGCCGGGGTTTGAAACATTTTCTTTACGGACAGGGCGTGGGGCGGGACCGCATCTGCGGCAACCAGAACATGTTTCAGGGTGGGCAGCCCGGGCCGGATGGCCTCAACCATCTTAAAATAGTTGAAGTTATGAAATTCCAGGGGGATGATAATCCCGGCGGCCGCCACCGTACGGACGATGTACTCGATTTCGCTGTGCCGCAGGGCCGGCGGCACGGCAATGCAGATGACACCGGCTTTTTCACAGGCCACCTGGGTAAGGATAAGCTCGGCCCAGTTGGGCAGCTGAATGACCATCACCTCATCTTTTTTAAGACCCAGTTCCAGAAGGGCAAGGGCAAACCGGTCGATCCATTGTTTGGTCTGCGCCCAGGTCAGCCGTGTTTTCACGTCCACGATGGCTTCTTTGTCCGGAAATGCGGCGGCGGTTTGATCCCATGTATCGGTAATGGTAACCGAGTCCCAGTAGCCTTTCCGTGTGTATTCAGCAATCATTTCTTTGGTATATATTGAGGGGACACCCATGGTTGCGCTTCCTTTTTGAGCTTGTTGTTCTTTTGTTATTGACGCGTTATCTGTTGAACCCACCAATTTCTATTCATTACGCATGCGGTTGTCAATTATTTTTCCGGCCGCGGGGTATTGCAGGGCAGGGGGCGGCTGTAACCGGACCGATAAAAAATACTTGACAGCGGTCTGGTAAATTTATATTAACACATTAACTATTTATAGGTTAATTAAAACAAAGGTCAAGGAGGAAAACATCATGACAGGATTAAAGGTTAAAATATTAGGTATCTGTGCCAGTCCCCGCCATGCGAATACTGAACTGGCGGTCAAGGAGGCATTAAAAACGGCCGAGTCCATGGGATATGCGGAAACAGAATATCTCTGGCTGCAGGATTATGAAGTCAAGCCCTGTGTGGGGTGCATGAAATGCTTCGGCTGGCGGCATCCGGCAGAGGGAGGCCTGGAATGCTATCATCATAATGATGACAGCGGCAAGGTATTGCACAAGATGGATGAAAGCGACGGGGTCATATTCGGCACCCCGGTTTATACCCTGGGGGTGACGGCCATCGCAAGACTTTTCATGGACAAGACCCATATGTTCGGCCCCATGTCTTTTACCCGCTACAGCGGCAACATGAGGAACAAACCCATGGGGATGATCACCGTGGGCGGCGGGGATGAGGCCGGCCAGGAGATCGTGGGCGAGGATCTTTGGGCCTGGGCCATCTCCATGGGGATGTTTTCCCTGGGCTCCTGGCCGACCCGGCAGGATCCGAATCCGCAAAGCGGATCCCATGGCGCTTATGTCAGCAGCTGTGATGCCAAGGGGGTCTATGCGAAAGACGCCATCACCAAGGAGGCGACCCGGACCATTCCCCCCACCAAAGGCTGGCGCAATATGAAGTCCATCCGGAACGTCGGGCGGCACACGGCCCATGTCGCCATGATGGCCAAGCTGGGCAAAATGAGAATCCAGGAGCTGGGTCTCAAGGAACCGGAGGTTTTTCCGTGGCCCAAGTATTCCGTAAAACCCTTAAAGGGATCCTGGATCGATAAGCTGATCAAAGAGGGAAAGATAGAATATAAACCCAAAGGCCAGGAGTCTGCCGGTGTGGATCTGGACGATTAGTCCGCATGTCTTACTAACGAAGTAATTAATATTTAGACAGGATCAACAGGATTTGTGGGATTTTTTTAAAAATATCTTGTCGATCCAGTTAATCCTGTCAAAGAGTCCTTGCGTTTATGTCCAAACATTTTTGAGCTTATTAATAAAAAAAAGCCCGGGGCGGTGAAGGTCCATCCGCAGCCCGGGCTTTTTTGTCCCCGGGGCGCAGTTCCAGCGGGTACGGTCAGCCGCCGATGGCCGACATTTCACTGGAGACCTTCGGCTCCTGATCCGCAAGCAGGTGGTGTTCCGAGGGTTTGTGGCGAATGGATTTGATCAGGATTTCAGCCAGTTCGTTATCCGAGCACCCCTTTCTCATGGGCCCTTTCAGGTCCACCTGGTCGTCGGACAACAGGCAGGTCCTGATCTGGCCGCTGGCGGTGAGCCGCAGCCGGTTGCAACTGCCGCAGAAATGGCGGCTTATGGGACGAATGAATCCGATTTCACCCATGGCGCCTTTAAATCGATACCGTTCCGCCGGACCGCTCAGGTCCTCTTTTTCAGCGGGGATCAGCTCCCCGATGGCTTCCAGCCTGCGTTTTATTTCGGGAGCTAAAATGTCCCGATTGAATTTCATGCGGGGATTTCCAATGGGCATATATTCAATAAACCGGATATGGAAAGGATAGGTAAAGGACAAGCGGGCAAAATCCAAAAATTCATCCTCGTTAATGCCACTCAAAACAACCATGTTCAGTTTGATCGGATAAAAGCCGGCCTTCTGGGCCGCCAGGATGCCCGCCCAGACCCGATCGAAATGGTCGCGGCCGGTGACGGTTTTGTACTTTGCCCTGTCTAAAGTGTCCAGGCTGACATTGATCCGTTTTATCCCGGCGGATCTGAGGGCATCGACGCTGTCTATGAGCAGAACTCCATTGGTGGTCAGGGACACGTCCGAGAGCGCCTTGATGGCGGTGATCTTTTCAAGAAACGGAAAAACATTTTTCCGCACAAGCGGTTCCCCGCCCGTGATCCGGACCTTGGAGATCCCCAGCTGCGCACCCACCGTGATAATCCGAAGAAGTTCCTCATAACTCAAAATTTCCAGATGGGACAGTTTGGGTATCTTGCCGTCGGGCACACAGTACATACATTTAAGATTGCAGCGGTCGATAATGGAAATGCGCAGATAGTTCAGGAAACGGTTGTAGGGGTCGATCAATTTCAGTTTATTTTCTGCTGCCGTATTGAGCATTTTTCAAAGGTCTCTTTTTTTATGGCTTCAATTTATTATGCCCGCTTCAGAAAGAAAATAACATCTTCTTGGGCGATGTAAAGGGCTATTTGAAGATTTTTGCCGTTGCCCGATTGCAGGTAAAGTACTACAGAAGGCAACGGGGGGTCAACAGTTCTTTCCCTGTTCTTTCCTGCATCCTTTTGGCTTGAGCGGCGCGGTCCAGCCGGTCCGGTGAAGCAGCGAGGTTATGCCGCAGCTTCGTTAGGAAGTTCCCAACCTGGAAAGACGAGAACTCCCGGATGGGCCTTTAGGGCTCTGGCCAAAATTTTAGCGCGCTCAACCCCGAGCTGGACACGATCATTTTCGATTGCCGATATAGTTGCTTGGGGAATGCCTGTTAGCTTCGATAGTTCGTTTTGGCTCAATTCTTGTAGCTCACGAATTATGCGCACAGATTCACCAACCGAAACCGTGATTCGTTTTTTTGCTGGGCGAAATTCATTCATTTATAATCTCCGATAGTCATGGTCAGTAATACCGTTTTTAGCAGGGACCGTTCTTGTGCATGACCATCTTCACAAGGAAATACATCAATTGGGAGACGTAACAAGGGATCATAAACGACCAGCGATTTTCCTGGAAGCGGTCCGGCTGAAATGAATCGC
>JAUYIZ010000305.1 GCA_030688615.1 Desulfobacterales bacterium
GACCGCCGCAGATTCTTTGAAGGCGCAGGAGCGGCGGTCGGGGTGTAAATTCACTTGACCGGCCACCTGATCGAAGATTATGATATCTGTAATGAAAAGCGCGGTGATAATGGCACGTTGACACCGCATTCTATAAGCGCGTTTTTATGGGAACATTCTCAATCTAACACAAGGCACTGGCATCATGTGATATTCAATCGCCTGAAATGATATCTGTATTTTTTAGGTGACTGGCTCAAGCACAAGATAAGGTATGCGGGTTGATTTGTTGTTTCATGGTTTTGGGTACGGAAATTGGCAAGTTATCCGAATTACTTTTCCGTCGAATACCGAATGAAAGGTTCAGTTTTTTGAGGATGATTTTTCTGGTGAGCGGGGTTGAGGACTTCTTCCTGTAGTCAATGATGGACGGATTTCGAGGACCATACAACATTATAAACGGAAATGCGCATCGTCCACCTCTTTAATTTCGGATTAAGGACACATTTTTCTGATTATTTTGAGATCCCCGATATCCAAAAAAAACAGGCTTTAAGGTTTTGCCGGCGCTGAGGATAATCAATCTATGCCAAGATGAAATGGTAGCATTAACCCATCAGTTAATTTTAATCTTGTTTTTTCGGGTTCCCCATGATATTTGAAATAAATTCCTTAATCTACATCTAATTCTGATCTCTTTCGACCCAGTACTGTGGTAATCAAGATTCATTTTACACTATTGTCTGCTGCAATATTATAGCCACCTCGGGCGGTATACCCCGATCACAAAATTTTCGAGGTTAAAAACCGGTTAATTCAACTAATCTAACCAAGGAGGATCAGCAAATGAATAAATCACGCGGAAAATATTTTATCGTAATGGTTCTGGCAGTCTCAGTTGCCGTCATCTTAATGGGCTATGTAAAGGCTGAAGCCCAATGGGAGGCGGAATGGCAGAAAACGCTGGCAGCCGGTAAAAAAGAAGGCGAGGTGGCTGTGTATGTTTCTTCCCTGGGGACGACAGTAAGAAAACAGGCGCCTGTTTTCCAGGAGAAATTTGGAATCAAAGTGGATGCTATTGTCGGCAGGGGCAATGAATTGAGACAAAAACTTAACAGGGAAAAAACGGCCGGGCTGAATCTTGCCGATGTTGTCATTTCAGGAGGTAATAGCTTAATAGGTTTCAAAAAAATGGGCATAACAGAGCCTATGGACAACAAGCTGATACTGCCGGAAGTCATCGACCCAAAGCTCTGGATTACACTGGACCGGCTTCCATGGTTTGACGATGCCAAACATTCCTTCTATTTTTATGCATATCCGAGTCGGGATATCACCATCAACACCGACCTGGTAAAGCCAGGGGAAATCCAATCGTGGCAGGACCTTTTAAGGCCCCAATATAAGGGAAAGATTGTATGGAACGACCCCAGTATTGCGGGAAGCGGTTTTGAAAGTTTTGCCGGGAATCTTATCAATAAAGTGACCGATGAGAATTACTATCGCCAGCTGGTGGCCACGCAAAATGTTGCATTAAGCAGAAACGAGCGTCAACTGGCAGAGTGGCTTGCCAAGGGGAAATATGCTGTGGCTGTTTCGCTGGGAGGCCCCCCCGTTGCTCAAATGTTGAAGGTCGGTGCGCATATTGCCCCTGTGATCGTGAAAGAAGGCGCCTACTTAAATTATAGTGGTGGAATCGTAGGCATAGCGGCCAAGTCGCCCCATCCGAACGCAGCCAAAGTATATGTTAACTGGCTTCTAAGTAAAGAGGGACAGGACTTTATCCAGAGGACAACGGGATATATGTCTGCCAGGACTGATATTCCCACTGAAGGAATAGTCAGCCCCGCAAATATGAGGATTCCCGGAGAGAAGTACTTTGTTTCCGCCAGCAGCACGGATATATGGTTGACTGGTGGCCAGAAGAAATATCTTGCACTGGCTAAGGATATCTTCGGACCACTGATCGGCAGATGAATTCGGGAAGCGATCGCATTGTGTCACCCATCTTACCAATACAGGAGGACTTAATTATGAACATCGATGAACTCAACACTAAAAAAACTGGCCTTCTTTTCTTCGATATGCTCAACGTTTACTACCATGGAGCATCAGAAGAGACAAGAAAGAGTAAGAAGCCGATAATCGATAATGCAATACGTTTAATGCAGACAGCGCGTGAGAGCGGTATCCTTATATTTTATGCCATGGCAAATCATCGTCCGGACGGCGAGAGTCGGTCCTTGATCTTAACGGACACGGACATGCAGTTGAACCCCTGGCCAAACGGGGAATGCAATCCGTCAGTTCACGGAGCCACGGAAGGCTCCTGGGGGCAGAAGGTTATCGCCGAGTTGGTGCCACGACAGGAGGATTACATTATTCCGAAGTATCGCTGGAGTACCTTCCATCAAACCTATTTTGATTTAGCGCTCCGGACCAGAAAAATCGACACGCTAATTATTTCCGGTGGCGCTGTAGATATTGGCGTCGCTTCGACAGTGTATTCCGCAAGAGACCTGGACTACAATGTAATTATCGTTCGTGATGCCTGCAGCAACCGGGATTCCGAATCCATGTCTGTTTTCATGGATAAAGTCTTTCCCCGCATGGCCCGTGTTCGAAGTACAGACCAGGTCCTGAAAATGATCCAAAAAGGAGCAACAGCATAATTTTGGTAACCAAAAAAAGTTTCAGCTTTTTCCGGTGCTATCCTTTTATCAGGGCCAAGGTAACTTTTACTAACCCAAAAATTTATAAGGAGGTTCCAGTGAAGAGATTGGTAACTATTTTGTTTTTTCTCATTATTTACAGCATTCTGTGTGCTGAGCAACCTTTTTACGCGTACGCAGACCCACTTTCCCCTTACATCGAAGGTGCAAAAAAAGAAGGATCCGTGACCATTGGTATCTCATTGCGTGAAAAGGAGCATGGAAAGCCTGCGGGACAATTGTACATCGCGGCGTTTCAAAAACGATATCCGTTTCTTAACGTAAGCTTTAAAAGAATTGGAGGATTTCGCGAGCGGGAGAGAATCATAACCGAAATGTCAGCCGGTATAATCAACTTTGATGTCGCTACGGTGAGTTCAACGATGATACCCACAATCATCAATGCGAAACTCCCTCGTGTAGTAAACTGGTCGGAATTAAGCGTTTCCCAGTTTTTTATTCACCCGGAAAATATCGGGATATCCCTGAGAACCCCTGTTTATGGGATCGCTTACAACCGTGAGTTCATTACGGATGAAACAGCTAAAACCTTCACCTGGGAAACCTGCACCGATCCCCAATGGAAAGGCAAGATTGCCATGGCCGATCAGCCGCGACACTTGGAACGGCTCTATCTGGATGACCAGTGGGGACGGGAGAAAACCCTGGATTACGCCAAGCGTTGGGCAGCCAACAAACCGGTTTTCGAAGGCAGCCAGACAAGGGTTATAGAAAAACTCAAAGCCGGTGCATATCATATAGTATGCGGGATGCCCCGAAACCAAGTTAAAAAAGTCCAAGTTTACGATGGGTTCAAATCTCTTGGTATCGTATTTCCCGAGCCGGTTCCGGTTGGAGCAGGTGAATTAATCTATGTTCCCGAAAAGTCCGAGCATCCCAACGCAGCTATATTGTTTGTGGCATGGACAAGCACCCGGGAAGCCCAGAACATTCTCGATGATGTGGATTTTACAGGACACCCGCACTTTGAAGGAAACGAAATCAATGAAATTCTTAAAGGCAAGAGAGTTGTCTACTCCACATGGAAAGATGTCGCCCATGCAGATGCTATCTTGGCAGAGCTTTTTCAGGCAATGGGATTACCGGTGGTGAGAAGTAAAGCTAAAAAGAAAAAATAACGAAGACGAATTGAGCCTGGCTGATCTAAACAATTGGAGGCACAGTCATGAATAAAAAATCGGTTTTACTGTTGAGTTTCATTACGTTGACTTTTTTCGGTATGGATGCCCAGGCGGCTTCTTTGCGGGATGAGATGATCGCCAAGGCCAAAAGGGAGGGTGCCCTGGTTATTGCAGGCAATGTCGTTTCTGACATTAAGAAGTATTCCAAAGGATTCCATAAAAAACCAGGATAGATCGGAACAGTTTTTGTTTAAGCTCATAGGAATCCGATAATTAGCCCCAAAGCCCCAACCTATTTCCTAAACTGAAGGGTTTGGTTAATGGGAGGATTTTAGTTGCCCGATATTTAGTGTTTTTTTAATCGCATCCTTTTTTTAACAATCGTGTTTCAATGTCAACCGGCTTTCTAATCGATGCCGTTTGGCCGACTTCGGTTCAGAATCAATCTTATTTAATCCCAAGAAAATTCAGACGTATCGCAGGTTTCACGATGCATATGAGATCTCGAATGTTTTTGATCATGCTGTACGGTTCAGGATCTCCCAATATTGCCTGGAGGGCGTCAAGTGCTTCCTTGACATCATGATTTTTTTCAAGTTCCTTCCGATTCGGGTTAAAATCCTCAACCGCTCTAAGCAGAGTATCCCATGTATAAATCTGGTTTTTAAAAAAATTTTTCAAACCGGCAAAATGATGTATTGCATCCCATAGACGGTCTTCATCGTTAATAAACGCTTTTATAAATTCAACCGGATCATGGAAATCCAGAAGCTTTTCGGTAAGCGCCAGCCCATCCTTGATCTCATCTCTTCCCGGGTATTGCCCTTTTTCGGAAATTTTCCGGAACATTCCCAAATCATTTTCCCACGAGCGTAAACATTTGCGGAGTTCTCGGCACAGGCTGTTCTGGCTCGTCTCGCCGACAGACCCGAACAGTTTTTCGCCAAGATGTCCCGCCCGTAACATGTCAGACTCCGGAGCCTTTTCAGGC
>JAUYIZ010000310.1 GCA_030688615.1 Desulfobacterales bacterium
AAAGAACATGAATGAAACCTTTGTTTGGGACGAAAGGAGAATATGACATCAAAATACATTAGATTACTAAACCTATGTTTAGAACTTGAAATGAGGATGAATAGGTGAAAATTTCAAAAACAAGAGTCAATAATGTCAGCCAATATGTAAGCCATGTCGCTGCTGGGAAAGCATTTTTCGTATCATTCTCTGGTATTGATGGGCATGAAAAAGTTCTTCAAAGAGCAGGTTTTACCAAAGAACTAAATGCCGGTGAAAAAGTCCTGCCAGCACCATTTTTTGGCCCGCAATCTCTTTTTAATGCAGAGGGAAAGGAAATTCCACTAAAGGATCAGCCTATGGAGACTGCGTACCGGCAAGTGGAGTGGCACTTGAAGGATTGGGGCGGTTATGAACATTCTGGGATAAATAATATCGCTTATCAACGATATCCAAGGCGTGTTATTCCTCCCCCAAGCATTGAGCTCCAAATCCGCAACAACGCAGATGGCAAGAAACTTTGTGTTTCCGACAAACTCTGGAATGAACAGTCGGACCATGAGCGCATTAAACACGCGATCAATCTTTTTCTCGAAGTGTTTGGCGAGTTTGAGATACTTGATGAGGATTTGCTTCCGGCATTTAAGGTGCAAGCGCAAAGGTTGAACTGGGAAGTTCTCCCGAAAGGTTCGTACCCCTGGAAAAAGATCTGTAAGATCGTAATGCCGTTGATAAAGCAGGCTAAAAAAGATGTTCGATCGCTTATTATGGCCCGTATCGAACGGATAAATGCCAGCGGTCCGGACTTTATAGCGACAGGGAAAGCTGGTTTCCATGGCTACATAATTTTTGGATTTGAAAATAAACGAATATACGTTCTTGAAAGTATTTATTTTGGTAATGCTACTTATGTGTTTGATAAAGACTGGGAAGAGTTATCCCAAAAGACAAAGGCGGAGATTTTAAACCAAAGCCTTCAAAAAGAACGTATTGTTCATAGAGAAACTTGGCTGGGAGAGATCAATAGGTTATTGGCATGAGTCACGAAAAAGAGCTGCAACAAGTGGTCCGGCAGTATCAGAGGATGCTGCGGAAAATGAAAGCGCAGTCTGGTTTCGATCTTACTTGGCAGGAGGTGATGTACTGCGTTTTAGAGGTTTTTTATGTTATCGAAGGGGACATCGATCAGATAATTGCAAAAAGGTATGCGAGGGGAAATGCTGGCGTCGGAATGGATATAAAAGTTGTCTTCCTGTCCAAGTTGGATTTTTCTCGAAAAATAGCCATACTGGAAGAAATCCAGGAGGAAACAGGCATCGATTTGTGGGTTAACCAAATACGGATGGTTAATAATCTGCGTAATGCGTTCGTTCATAATTATCCGCGAGGGAATAAGGGTTTTCGATATAAAAAAGGGCATATTTGCGATGATCTTAAAATAAAAGATTTTTTTGAGGATATGACCGAGCTTTTTAAAAAACTGTCTACAGCTCTGGAGAAAGTGAAGGCCAAGCAGGAGTGACGGAGAGGAGTGCTGAAAATGGTGTTTGATGTTCGGTATTTCAACATGCGAGAGGCCGCGCAATATCTAGGACAGACCTACCGATGGATGCAGAGGCATTATGTCGATTTAATAAAGGCCGGCGTCATTACGTACCGAGTTCCCAAAGATTCCCCTAAGGGGCGGTTATTGTTTGGAAAGGAATCCTTGGATAAGTATATGTCATCATGTCAGATCACTGCGGATTTCAACATTTGATCGAGTGGATAAAGAGGAAGAATAAAAGCATGGGCCTACGAAAGGCTTTATTTTTAATGACGTTATTCCTCAGCTGTTGCGCCTCAGGATATGCCGTTAGCGAAGAGAACGTACAGCCACTTAAAGATCTAGGGGCTATCCAGCAGGTCATCAATGTGGTTAATTCCAGCATCGGGAAAGACAGCCCATTCATTCCTGACCAGAAGGCTCTTCGCGTAACGCCACTAGGCGAATTTGTGCTGTCTCCATACGGGTTTGAACTCTACCGGGTCTATAAAGTAGATCTGAACGGTGGCGGTAAGGAAGAATACGTGATCGTTTGTAGCGGTGGGGCGATGAGATTATTCGGCCTTACCGGAGTTTTTGATGCCGCGGGGGCACCGGTGATGATGCCGCATCTTGAGAGTCTGTTTGAAGATGAGTCTAGTGCCGCGGACGCGCAAATGGCGGAGCTGTTCAGATCTGGGAAGCTGACCATCCAAGAATCCCACAAGGTTCTTGCCCGCATGGGGGAGGGTTGGTCAGATGCGGATATTGGATTCAGAAAAGAAAACGGAAAGGTTCACATGGTCTTAAAGCGCGTTCAAGGGGTTCTTCTTGAGCCGGATAACAATACGCCGTACTGGCATCGTGTTGAAGGCGCGACGGCAGAGATCAGGGAGTATCTGTTTGAGACAAATGGCGAGATCAAACTTATTAAAGTAGCACCTGACGTTTACTTAGGGAAGGAACCGTTATTCCATTATCAGAAAAGCTTTAACCTGCCCTCCATAAAAGAAGTTCCTGCGTTCATGAAAACAATGAATGATGAGTATCAGTCGCACATGGCGAACAGGTGAGCAACATGACTGATCGTATGGCTGCATGGAACATTCTTCGGGATTTGGGATTCGTGGAGGACGCATCCGTTCTTTCAGATACGATGCCCGGTTTAAGCTTTAACTTCGGGAAGTTTAAGCTGAAAGCCAGTCTTGCAATGAATATGAGTTTTCAGAAGGTCGTGTTGTTCACGGGCGTGCTTGCTTCCAAACGGAGCGTGAGTGAGATTCAATTTGAAATGCCACAACTCATGAGATCGCGGGAACAATGCGCGGCTTGGATCGCGTGGAACCTAGATCAGTGCGCTGACGATAAAGTCTTTCAACCAGTGCAAGAGGTGGCCTGGCTAAGTGAAGGTAGAAAGCATCAGAACCTTCTTCCTCAGTACGTGGATCTAACTGCTTATAAGGCCAGGCCCTGCTGCCTGGTGCAGCGTGATTGGCTACGCTTGGCATTGAAAGCTCTGAGAGATCAGATCTCTATAGAGGACGATACTGCGTTGTTAGAGGTGGGCTTTGAAGGCGGGGTGTTGTCTTTCCGGTGTGGGGGAAAAGTAGTGGCTCTGCCGGCAGAGGGTCACCCGTGGACGTTGCGCTACACCGTACCAGCAGGGAAGCTCCGGAAATTGCCGAAGCGACTGATGGAAACGCAGATCGACATATCGATTTGGGATTCGCGGCTGACCATTGGTCATTGGTGTTATGGAGGTGTTATGGAGATGTCGGGAGACACCCCCAAAAAATAACCCACGATCTTCAAGTTTTATTCAACGTCCACGAGATGCAGATCAATGAAAGACAACGAGAGTAACAAAAACGACAACCTGGCATACCGAGTTGGTGATCGCATTGGCGGTGATTACCTTATAAAGGACATCTTCGGAGGATTCCAAAAGTCGGGAATGGGTGTCGTCTACCTTGTTGAAAACAGGCGATGGGACTGCCCATTTGTTTTAAAAACCTACCAAGACGCTAGAGCCAACACGAATTTTGAGCAAAAGTTTCGCAAGGAAGCTGAGGCTTGGGTCGCGGTTGGGGTGCACCCAAACATTGTTAAGGCCCATTGGGTGGACTCCATTGATTTTCGTTTGTTTGTGGCCGCCGAATACATAGCCAAAGACTCGGAGGGACGCAATAATCTTCATGACTATATTTCCGCTGGGCCATTAAATCCTTTCTGGATATTGAACTGGGCGGCGCAGTTTTGTTACGGGATGAAGTACGCCCTCAGAAATGGAATGCGTTCTCATCGTGACATTAAGCCTGAGAACATCATGGTGGATAGCGATTGGGTCCTTAAGGTGACCGACTTCGGCCTTGCCAAACTTTCCAGTGCAAATCTTGTGACTTCTGGTGGGACTCTCCCGTACATGTCTCCAGAACAGATAATTACGCCGCTAAAGGTCGATCACAGGGCCGACATCTACGCGTTTGGAATTATTATGTACGGAATGTTTACTGGGGGACGGTACCCATATGCTATGCCGACGGATTCAAAGGACCCACAAGCCGAGTTTATAAAAGCTCACTTGCACGGTAGTCCACAAAAAATCGATACCCCTCTTTACCAGATGATTGAGCGATGTCTTCGTAAAGATCCACAGGCTCGGTATGCTGGGTATGATGAATTACTCGGCGAAATACAAAAAGTTGCAGCTGATATGGGTTTCAAGCTACTCCCTGAGAAAGGACCTTCCGAAGACGATTTAGCGGTTGAGTTATATGCCCGCGCTCAGTCTCTAAATAGCCTTGGCCGACACGACGAAGCCCTTAAGCTGATCGAGGAGTATACGGATAAGTACCCCGAAGCGTCTTGTGGATGGACGGAGAAAGGGAGAATTCTTTTGGAACTAAACCGATCCGAGGACGCAGAACAAGCGCTTTTGAAATCGGTCGAATTGTTTCCATGTGGGTCCCCGGTCTGGAACAATCTTGGAATTCTTTATGACCGATTGAAGCGTTATGAAGAAGCTTTTGTGGCTTATGCCCGCGCATTGGAGTTTGACGTAGGGAACACCGGTGCTTATATGAATCTGGCCCTCGCTTATTTTAATGCAGGCCAGTACTCCAAAAGTGCCGACTTGTATGTGCGGACTATCGTGAAGTTCCCACAAAAAGAGACACTTGTTTTTAATGCTGGTAATAGTGCAGTCCTAATGATGAAAGAGGGGGCGGTAAATGATGCGATTTCAATCTTGAAGGTTTTAACGGAGAGGCGGCCCAAAGTCGTAAACCATTGGCACAACCTGGCTCTTTGTTACTGGCAACTGAAACAGAGAGAGGATGCGGCCGACTGTTTCAATAAAGTTGTTGAGCTCAATCCCTCGGATGACTTTGCATGGATCTCTCTCGTGAAGCTCAGCACCAACGTTGGCAATAGTATTGCGGCCTTGCGTTATTGCGATCGCCTTATGGAGTTAGAAAAAGGCCTGTCAAAAGGCGCCACGATGAAGGCGCAATTACTCGCCAATGAAGGGAAGTATTCTGACGCTACGGCCTGTTTGAAAAGGGCACTCGAGAAATTCCCAGAAGATGACAGCGTGTATTTTATCTGGGCCACAATAGCACAACAGACTGGGAAGACTAGCGAAGCGATGGAGGCGGCGAGGAATTGTAAGAAAATCCTGGTTTCCCAATCCCCGGTTAATACGGAAAATTTAGAAATGATTGAGGCGTTTATTCGTAGGGTGGAAAAGCGAAACTGAAAGCTCCTTTGTTGATGAAACTATCTCGTCTTTTACTCTTTATGTGACATGACAATACAATGATATTAGCAGAGAGTGTCTGAACACACCCCCGTTGTCTTTCAATAGGTAAATATCTGCAGGTGGAGTATAATAATCTCCATGCATGCAATTGGTGATATAGTGAACTCTTTAAATCGCTCTGTTATGTATATTAAAGGGCTTCAATCCCGCTTTGAGCTCCCTGTATTCCAGGGGGCCAAATACTCCGATGCGTATCTCAATTTTCTTCGCAACATTGTTTATTTGCGCATCATGAATATCGGCGAAGATACTCTGCGCGACCTCTGGCGGATTGAGAAGAAAATACTGTGTCTTTTAAATCTCGATTCTACGGGTTCAAAGACATGGTTCCTAGATGCATGCGGTCAGACGACACATCGTAAACGCCGGTTGCTCCTGAGTAACAGTGATATAGGCGTTACTTTGCCATCTGAATCCGTTCAGCTCGGCTTAAATTTCAAGACGCAGTTGCCCGAATTCTTTGATGGTCGTGAAATGGGTGAAGATGTTGTTCGCGTTCTCAAGCAATATCTGAAGATTTATATGCGTATTCGAGATAGCATTGAAAAAGAAGCCCCGCTCACGCGCTCTGCTGCACGTGCTGCCGTGAGGTTTAAATGATTAACGAGGCGGAAGCAATTAAGATTGCAGAAAAGCATCATGGGCCTGGGTTTCACTTCTTTTCCATAACACACGGTGCTGCCGATATTAGTGTCTCATTAGCATACGTTGCGAATGCGCGGAAATGGCATCCTGATGATGTCTGGTGCGTTCTGTGTTCGGCCCACCCAGGGAAAATGATGCTATGTTCCAGCCGTGCCATAATCATCTCAAAGGATACCGGTGAAATTGTGTTTGATGGCGATGCCGGTGATGAAGGTTGATTTTCCTGCACGATCTTATTGACAGTAAAATTTTGATTGCTCTGCTGAGAAATAGTAAAAACAGAAGCATGTCTACTCAACAATTAACAGATTTGTAAGAGTTTATTAGGATGATGCGGCAGATTAAGAGGACGAAGAAATAGGCTAAGACTCCAGGCATGGCCACCTTTCTTGAGATAGAACCAACGACAGAGAATTACTGGCGCGGGATCATTCTACTTGGCCGGAATGTTGCCACATACAAACTCGCTCTAGCGAAGGCTCTGCTTGAATTAATGCCTTCGGGTAAGACTTTTGTCACCTTGGAAGAGCTCGCTGGACCATACACACGCCATTTGACCGATCATCTGAAGAAGGCTGACAAACAGATCGTTATGAATAGCAGCAAGTTTCTGGATGCTTGCCGGGGTTTCAACAAAGGCAAGCAAACGCAGGAACAACTGATCGATGCGGCGGTTGCTCAAGGCTTTAACAATGTGATTGATGCGTTTCATATAGTGAACAATGCTCTGGTCCCAAAAAAATTCTTTGTAGATGAACGAAAAACGAAGAAAGGTATTACCCTAACAGACGATTTATTCTTGTTGGGGAGTGGATCTCAAGGCGCTAATTTTCCGAGCGAGGTGGAAGCGCGATGGCGGCTGGTTGAAACTGCCTGGTCGTTGCAATTACCTCCGAGCATGCTGGCGGTGCAATACGGTCCCGAACTGGAATCGCTTTTTGTGGAGACGGTGGAGCGACGAATTAATGTTACTGGGTGTCGCGCTGCGCTCAACGGCTATCAAAGGGGGAAGTGCTTTTATTGTTTCAAGGATATTGTTATCTCTGGGGCAGAAACGGAAGTGGAGGTAGACCACTTTTTCCCGATAGGTTTGACGCGATTTTCCGAGTTCATTCAAATGAATCTAAATGGGGTGTGGAATCTCGTTCTCTCCTGCCAGGACTGCAACAGAGGCGTAGGGGGGAAGTCCATGCTTGTGCCTAATGTCCGCTATCTTGAACGCTTACACAGTCGCAATCAATTCTTTATCGAGAGCCATCACCCACTGCGGGAAACATTAATGAACCAAACGGGACAGGCTGAATCCGAACGCCGAAAATATTTACAAACAACACACAGTAGCGCAACCGTTAGGCTACTTCACACTTGGGAAGCGATAGATGAATACCCCTCAGCATTCTGATCCAACGGTGCTCTTCTACGAGCAAAATGCCAGCGTGTTCAGTCTTGATACCGGAAGTGTAGATATGGCTCATATCTATGCTGAGTTCCTCCCTTTTCTGCCGAAAGGCGGGAGGATTCTTGATGCTGGGTGTGGTTCCGGGCGTGATAGCGTGTTCTTCAAGAGGAAAGGGTTTTCCGTAAAGGCGTTTGATGCGTCCAAGACCCTGGCGGAGGTTGCGAGCCGAACTCTTGGCGAACCGGTTGAGGTAATGACATTTCTCGATTTGGAGGCAGGCGATGAATATGATGGCATTTGGGCGTGCGCCTCTTTGTTGCATGTGCATGACGGTGAAATGGACGATGTATTGCAGAGATTGATGCGGAGTCTTAAAAAAAGTGGCGTTCTTTACGCCTCATTCAAATATGGAACAACGGAAGGCTTTCGCAACGGAAGGTATTTTAATGATTTCGACGAAAAGAAAATTACCGACTTACTTGTCAGGCATCCGTTGCTAAAATTGCAGCGAATGTGGAAGACAAGAGATTCGCGCCCAGGACGAAATCAAGAATGGTGGTTAAACGCAATTATGAAAAAAACTGTGCGCGTTGACATGGGTTGAAGGTGTGTTTCTGAAGGCTATGATACCCTCAGGATAGGAGTAGAAGGGGGATGTGCGGCAGCTTTTGTCGTGAAGGCAGAGAAGGAAGCATCGTCCCAACATCGCCAAAAAAAAGAAAAGTAAATGACTGAAGATCCAGCGCCTTACTTTGCAAATTATGCTCAGATGCTGCAATATCTCCGAAAAGATAAGAAAATGACTATTGTTGAGTTATCCCAAAAAATGGGCGTGTCGCAATCCTATATCGTAAAAATGGAAACGGGAGAAATTATCCCTACAAAGGAACAACAGGAAACAATACGGGCTTTTATTGATGGGCGATTATAGTAAGCGAACACATGTGTGTTATTGAACTTCTTTTTTTTCGAGACTGCCAAAGATCTGACTTAGTTGCATCTCAAGGCCAGAGGCCAAGGATTCAAGCTTTGCTATCGTGATCGCAACTTCACCGCGTTCGATTTGGCCGTAGTAGCTACGGTCAATGTTGACATGATGGGCAAACTGCTCCTGGGTGAACCCCTTTTCCTCCCTCAAACGTCTTAGAATTCTTCCAAATCTTTTTTCAATATTTTCCATGCCCGATCATATCCTTGTGATTTTGCATATGATCGGGCCGGACGGGATATGAGTCCACGGGACATATCCCGTTTAAATTTTGTAAGTTGTGGGTTAACTTTGGATTAGACCCGGTTCGTTTGAACCGGGCGGTGATCGCTTCTATTCTGCGCAGAAGCGTCCTGTCGGTTAATTCCGCTCCAGGACGTGACGCTAGCGGGGTGGTGAAGGATAAGGCGACTTATCCGGGGAGTCCCTGGCGGGTATCCCCTTGAACCACCTGCGCGCTGGACTCATAATCTTTCTTACTCGCATCATCCCGCCCTCGAATATTCTCAAAATATTCATAACCTATTGGAACATAAAACGTTAAGGCTATTAATCTATTCATATGAGATAATTTGCTATTTAAGCCAAATAAATATGAATATTTTGCATAAATAATATTGCATTGGCTAAGAATCCGCGCTAGGATGGTAGCATCTCGCAGAGGCCTCAAAACGCTGTCAGTGCGACGAAAACAGAGATACCCGCCAATTAGACCCGCCAGAAAGGCACCTGCTTTGCGGTGCCCAGATTTTCCAAGGCATCTTTATAAGTTATTCATTTTGTCCGACGCTGAGTAAGAGCTCAGTGACTCCACCAAAAGGGAGGTGATGATGTTTGGAGAAGGTTGCCCAATCATCCAGCAAGGGCGAAGGCCATCGCGGAGATCCACCCTTCGGCCCTGTGAGATGTCCGACAGAAGGATGCCGGGAAGTATTCTTTGAGATCCAGCAAGAATTCTGGCTGAGTGTCCTGGAACGCTTCCACTGCGACCAATGCGGAAAGCGTACCTTTCCGACATTTTCTTCACTCGTCGAAGGCAGGCCGGATATTCTGCACGTTCAGTTCTGGTGTAACGATTGTAAGAAGAATTTTACGCAGCCGATTGCCGGAATCCGGAAATACTGCCGGGGCTGCAAGGCCTATCATCATATTTTTCTCCATTGTCTTCTCGTCATGCCGGTTGCCCAGCCTGTACACCAAGAAAATTTATTGCCTGTAACCTCGAATCTCAAGAACTAATCCCGCTGATCGATTCTAAAGCCCTCCCGTTGCTGTGCTTCGCTCGCCGCTGTACACCTTTTTGGGCTGTACAGCCGCCTCGACCACGGTCCCTCTTCTTTGGGTTGAAGGTACCGTGGTCGAGGCGTACGGCTCACGAAGCACAGCATGCCCATAAATCTTTCTGATTTTCTCTCTCAGATGAAACGAAGTCGTTAATTAAGGGGTGTTTTTGCCCAATACTATGAAGAGAAAAACTCAAAATCCAAAACCCAATCTTAAAACTTGGGGTGATAAATGGTCTTAAAGCCAGGAGATGAAAGATGAAAACAATCGACGTCAGTCAAAGCCGGAACATGATCCAAGCTATTAGATTTAATTTGGCTGGGATGATTGCAGGACTTGGTATTTCGATCCAAAGAGGAATAAGTCTTGGATTTGTGCTCTTTTTGGCACTGTCCACTCTTTCTCTCTTGAATTTAGGTGCCGACAAGCTGGAAGCATCTTTTAAAGATGTGTTTGTGGTGACGAAAAACGAAGCACGTAATCCGGTGGTCGCAGCGAGTTCAGTGAATGTGCGGCCGGCGGTTATTTATCAGAAGCCGCAAGTGAAGATGATTGCGACTGAAAATCGAGTGCCGCCCAGAGATGTGAGCAGAACGATCCGGGAATCCGGTTATTTCCTGAACGCGATCGAGTCGTTTACCCGGTCGCTTGGTCGATTTGCCCAATGATCTCGTTAAAAGGGACGGAGGGATTTGCCTCCGTTCCTTCGCTGGGCATGAACTCTCGTAGAACGGGGAAGATGCATGGATGAAAGCAAAGGGACGGAAGTAGAACAGCCGGTCGTTCTCAACGAGCGGGATATTGAAATCTTCAGACTGATTCATGAGCACCGGTACGCGGCGCACAGCCATCTCAAGATGGCGTTTTGGACGGATAATTCGGAAGAAGCCAACGCTTGTTACCGGCGGATTGAAAAGCTCACGAGGGCGGAATATTTGCGGAAAGGTTATTCGAGAAAGAAGAACCTGAACCTTTATCTGCTTACGGAAAAGGGCCTTGATGAGCTTCGCCGGCGGAATCTCGATGCAGGGATGCGCCTCTATGCGGAAGGGCCGTATTTCGACCGGTACATCGATCACGACCTGAAAGTCATGACGGTACGGCTTATTTTCGGACTCATGGGGCTCAAGGAATGGACAGGCGAGCGGTCGCTGAAAGAGCGCGGCGGGCTCAACCGCGTTCCAGATGGCATCCTGTCCATTCATGGTCGAAAAATCGCCATCGAGTTCGAAAACTACATTACCAAGGGACGGAAACGCTATACGGACCTCTTCGACTTTTACAAGAGCAGCCCGGAATATGACCTGGTATTCATGATTCTCGATGGCGACACCAAGGACTGGCTTGTGGGGCTCGAATATGATGCCCAGCAGCTGTGGTTCATCACGTATGAAGATTTTATTCAGAAGAGGGAAGAGGCCCTGCTCGAAAATAAAAGAGCGAGCTTCGTTCTGAACAGGATCCTTCCATGAGCCATGACGAAGACAGCGGACCGACAGGAATCGCTTCTGGTCAAGGTCCTGGGATGGATTTTTGCGGCAATTCCCTTAGCGTTAGCTAATGGACTGATCGAATTTCTTGCCAAAAGATCAGGGGCCCGGGCCAAGTGCTGGGCATTGGCCGGCCTTTGCGCCGCATCTCTCGGCTTAATCGGTATTACCCGGTGGCTGAGTCATTATCTATCGGCCTTTGACTCAAACGCAGGCTATCCTGCAGAGCTTCTTGGCTTCAAGGTACTTCTTTTCTATCTCGCCTATGTGGTTATCCTCATGCCCGTTTTTATCCTGATCGCTTATTTCATACGCCAGGGCCGGGAGGGGATGTTCAAGCGGGCTGACATGAGGAAGACACCCAATCCTCTGAGAATGCGGAGAAACCGCCTCATCGCGGGTCGAAAACGGGCCTACCTGGGCGAGAGTTTTCACACCGGCCGCCCGCTTTATCTGACCAACGATCAACGGCTGATGCATGCAGAAGTTGTCGGCTCCACGGGAACAGGGAAAACAGAATCAGTTCTCTTGCCGCTGCTTGCCCAGGACCTGGCCCAGCGGAAGGGTGCCATCATTATCGATGGAAAGGGGGATTTGGAGCTCCTGGACAGGATCCAATATATCGTCCTCGAGAAGAAACGAGAAAAGGACTTCTATTTCTTCTCCTTGGCGCATCCTGAGAAATCGCATAGTTACAATCCGCTTCTCCGGGGCAATGCCACCGAGCTCAAAGACAAGATCATCGGGAGCATGCCATGGAGTGAAGAGTTTTACCGGCGTATGGCCGAGCAGGCCTGTTTAACGCTCCTGAACGTGCTTGTGGCACAGGGTGAGAAGGTCAAGTTCAAGGATCTCCATGAATACCTGACGAATCTGGACGCACTATCGAAGCTGGTAAAGCGGACGCAGGACGAGGGCTACAAGTCGGATTTGGGCAAGATGGTGAACCAATTCAAGAACAACCCTAAATTCCTCTCCGGTCTGATGGCGGATCTCTTTCTCACCGCTCGCAGCGAGTTCTCAAAGCTTGTGGACGTGGATGATCCGGAAATCGATCTCCTTGATGTTTATCAGAACAACCGCATCGTTTACTTCCAGCTGAACCTGCAGGGGTATGGGGATACTGCCAAAAGGATGGGACGGATGATCCTGCAGGACATCCGCACGGTATCGAGTTATATCCAGTCCCATCTCCGGGAATACAAACGCCACTTCTTTCCAGTATTCGTGGACGATGCATCCAGTTTCCTGGACCTGAATTTCATTGATTTCCTGAATAAGGCAAGGGCAAGCGGTTTTGCCATTACGCTTCTGCATCAATCCCTTGGTGATCTCGTGATCCGACGCGATTTTGCCTTCCAGCAGCAAGTGATCGAAAACACCAATATCAAAATCATCCTGAGACAGGATGATCCCGAGTCCATCGAAAAATTCACTCGTATCGGCGGGACGCGGAAGACCATGATCTCGACATACCAGACAGAAGACAGGTTTCTTGGAAAGGGATTTACCGGCGTGGGTTCGATCCGGGAGGGCCAGACCTTCCGGGTGGATCCCGATCTCATACGCAGTTTGAAACGGGGTGAGGCCGTCGTCATATGGAAAAGCCCGTCATTTCGGACGGATTATGTGAAGCTGGATTTCTTCGGCCATCCGGTTTTCAGGGGCGAGTACGAACCTATTCACAAGATAAAGCAAGTGGATCCGCCGGTTGAAAAAGTTGAAGCCGAGGATCAGCCGAAAACCGAGACGGTCAAAACAGATGATTTGCCGCCGGACATCGATGCGCCATTAGCGATTGTTCAAGATATCGAAAGGAAAGCCCGTGAGCTAAAGAAATAGAAAATTAACAGGCATCAAAGTAATTCAGAAAAAGGGGAAGGTCCCAAGCGATTAGGGCCTTCCCCTTTTTGCTTTTTAAACAGGAAAGGAGGTGGGTGCCGGCAAAAAAAGAGAAGGAAAGCGATTCATTCTAAAACCACCAAATAAAACTCAAGGAGGAATGTCATGGAAAATCAAGTGGTTCACAACTTCAAGAAAAGTGAAACCGAAGAAGTGCGCGTGTCGCTGCGGGAATACAAGGAGAAGACCTATGTGGATATCCGGCTCTTCTTCTTTTCCGAGCGGGACCAGGAATTCAGGCCCACGAGAAAAGGTCTGACCTTCGGAGCCGAGTTCTTGGGAGAACTGAAACGGGGACTCGAGAGGGTGGAATATGGAATAAGCGAGGCCGCACTTCAGCAATAAGAACAGCGCAGCCAAAGCTTTTCCTGATTCCAAAACCAAGGGCGGGAGGGACCATGTGTCTCTCCCGCCCTTCTCATTTAAGGGAGAAAACAGCCATGAATCAGAAATACCTGAAACGCATTATCGCGCAGTATGTGCGGGAGAAAGATGTGACCTACTTCCCGTCGATGCAGTCCCCGGAGGAAGTTGCGAAGCATTTCTCCTATCTGGCCACCAGAGACCGGGAGGAATTCGTTTGTCTGCACCTTGATAAAGGCAACCATCCTCTCTGTTGGGACCGGGTCTCGGTAGGCACCCTGTCTGAAGCGCTTATCCATCCCCGCGAGGTCTTCAAGACAGCCCTGCTCTCGAACGCCTCGGCGGTGTTATTTCTGCACAACCACCCGTCTGGCCGCGGGGAGCCTTCTGCGGAAGACCGCAAGATCACAAAGAAGCTCCAGGATGCTGGAAAGCTTCTCGAAATCAACGTCCTCGACCACCTGATCATCCACGGTGAGTCGGATTACTTCTCCTTCCGCGAACACGGTCTTCTGTGACCGGAGCTCGCCATGTTCATCCTGGAGATTCTGGAAACGGAGGATAAGTCGTACTACGCGGACTGTTTGGCAGAGCTTACGGGGAAACTCCGCAGCCACTGGGGATGGCTCCCGCTCGAAGAGATCAAACGCATTCACCGCGAAACCTTGAAAAGGGTTGTAGCCATGCAAACAAGGAAAGGAGATGCCTATGAAAACGCTCGTAATCAAAAAACAGGATGAGCCGCAACACCGTGGGATGATCGAAAAATTCCGGTCACACGGTTGGTCCATCGTCATTCGTTGAAGTTCCAAATAGGGAACAGGAGATGTTGCTTTCTCTCCTGTTCCCTCAAGTCCTAAAAGGGAATCGCAACCCAAACGCAAGAAAGGAGGAACATCCATGAGCGCACTTACGATCAATAGTTGGATCGAACAGTTCAAGGCCCGGTTTGACCAACGGGAACTAAGTTACATGACCGTCCATCGGGCAAAAATCGTGCTTCAAGTCAAAGACATGGAAACCGGAGAAATCCATTTGCATGAGCTGGAATATCAAAGTAAGGATGCGGTGCAGCTGATCCTGAGTAAGACATGTAAATGACCATCAAAATCAGAACACATTCCAATGGGAGGATAAAATCATGAGTAACATATTTGATGATGCGGATGTGGTTTATCAGTACAGCAGAATGCAGGCTTTGGAGGATGGCGTATTAGTCGACATCACGGACCCCGCAAAGGAAGCCGGTTTTAAATTTCCTGTTGCGGTCACGCAGGGTGTCTATGGTGTTTTGAATGATACCAGTACTCCATGTCAGGACTTTGAAGGAAGAGTCTGGGATATGCTGATGGTGTTCAGAATGCATATTCGGACATGCGAGGGCGATACGGTTAATTTTGCGCCATTGTTTGCAAGCAAGGGAAAGGCTAAGCCAGAGCCGGTTTCCATGTGGGCAAAGATTGGCCCGGGGGATGATGGAGCTCCGGTGATGACCGTGATGTTGGAAGGAGAGGATTGAGATGAAAACCTTCATCATAACGGAAATCAAGAAGGCCGTTGCTCGGCTGAAGGGAACCTTCGTATTCGTCGTCAAAGCCACGTTCATCGCAATAGTGAACGTGGCCTTCTGGCTCCTTCCGCTCTTTTTGATGGGCTATTTCACACTGAAGCCCATCATTGGAGACTGGCATCATTCGGCCCCGCCCGTAGCCACATCCGCAGGGGTGCCAGTCCCTCCGCAGGAGCCGATCTATCCTGACAAAAAGCCACTCGATTTCGAAAGCTTTCTCCGGACAGTACGTAGCTTCGTCCGAGAGCTTCGCACGCTCGGCCGGTGAGAGAGCAGGGGGCATGGCATTCTGCCATGCCCCCTGTGCCCGGCTCCAAAAGGACCGTTTTTTTCTCACCATTTCATGAGGAAGGCTTATAATGTTTGGATCTTCTGAACCCTACCCATCTCACCCAAACCTGTCAAGTTTTCAAAGAGCAGTTGAATGGCTAACTTATTCTCTGACAAGCGATTAAATCGTCCGACCGGTCACTAATGACCCACACTAAACTCAGAAGATCCCAATTATTTTAAAAATTGAAGCAGACCTTGGCCTATGGGCCCGTTGGGTACGCCCAAATCCAGCGCTACTCGCTCTCAGCCGAGTGCTGTCCAGCAATTGATTGCGCCAGGATTTGGCTTTGTTCGCTGATTACCGTTGAGATTGGATGCCCGCATGCTTTGGAAAGCTTAGTGACCATGTCGGCAAGAATGTTGCCCTCGGCTTTCTCCTTTAGAAAATCCGCCAATTGGACAAGCAGCACATATTGTTCATTCGCCTTGAGCAAAAACCCGCGGATCAAGCCGGTATTGTTTTTGCGCGCACGCTGCGATCGTTCTAGAAGATCATCTGAGCGATGCAGGGTTTTGCCGGCTATATAGTCGAGCTTCCGGTTTCCGGTTTCATACCAAACAATGCCAAGTGTGTTTTCCGCTTTCCATACGCCCCACATGGACTTCTCGGGCGTTAATGCCCGCGCGTCATCAATGCGAGAAAGAAGCGCTGCCAATTGCGCAGTACTGGTATTTGATGTCATTGTGCCTCCTTATTCAAGCCATAATGCTGTTGATTGTTAAAAGTCGTGAATCGCTATCAGCCGGAACCTATTATAGCCGGCGCAAGCGACACCGTAATGACGCCTGCTGGTTATTTTGTTTTGATCGCGACATTACGATGTCGCCTGGCTGATGTATTCTATTGAGGCAGCCGCATCACTGAGATGCAGGATCTTATAGCAGGGGCTGAGATTGAGCGCGAGGGCTATTTATTAAAATTGAGCAAAGGCATATCATGGGTTTTGGCCCATCTCCTTGAACGGGAGCAGGTTTTGAGTGTTTACTCTCAGAGGAATCAGGGGAAAAATGGCAAGGGATATACAGGGCTGTTATGGCGAATATCGTGCAAGGGTTACAGGTAAACAAATCGTTTTGCCGCCTGAGATATGCCGCTACTTTCAGAAGATAAAGCCGGGTAAGGTTTATCTTATGGCAGGGTTCGATAAATGCTTGTTTCTATTCATAGAACCGTTCTGGCCGCAATCAGCAAGCGAACTCGTCTGTGCCGCATTTGACCGGAACGAAAAGCAGATGATATCGGCATCCCATCGAGACCCACAGATAATCGAGTGCGCGCAAGATGCTTGCCCTGATATTCCGCTCTCTCGAGCTTTGAAAGACTATGCCGGTATTGACAGTGAAATAGTGATTGTCGGGGTCGATGACCGGATTGAAATATGGGCGAAGGAGAGATGGAGCCGGTTCGTCGATGAAATGGTCTGACGCTGACTGATCGCGGGGCTTGAAAGCCTTGCTTGCGGATAAATCCGCTTTATCAATAATTTAAACTTTGATAGCGACATCATGGTTTCGTCATGCTGATTGGATGTATGGCCATGCCCAACGAAACGACGCACATTTATTCTTCCGGGGAAGGGAACCCCTTCTCAATTTTAGGCAAATGCTATTAGGCGAGATAGGCCCTGATGCGGGAGTGGATCTCTTTTTTGAGGGCTGCGGGATTCTTGACATGAACATGGGGGATCCAGCTCATGATCGTCGGCTCGACTTCCATGAACTGGCAGACCTTGCTTTCGAGAATGAGTGATCCGTCCTTGTTTTCCTTCACAATCCGTTGATCGGGGAAATAGGTTTTGCCTTTGAAGTAGTCGGCCACTTCTTTATCCACGCGAAGGACGACCGTCTTATCGCGTTTTGCCGAAAACCACGGGTTCAGGCTCTGGGTGAGAATCGTTGTGAGATTTGCCGGCACTTCGAACGTTTTGCTCAGCACCTTCAGATTGGCGATATATTCTAATCGAAGGGTGAGAATCCAGTCCTGCTCGTGAACCCGGCCTATGAGATACCAGAGGCCGTCAAAATAGGCAATCTTGAGCGGATCGACACGCAGCCACTTTGTGCGCGACTCCTTCCGGTAATCGAACTCGACCACGTGTTCGTCTTCGATGGCTTCCTCCAATTCCCCCAAGAAAGGTATCTTTTTGCCCAGGGCATTCCCCCGGGGAAGCTTGGCATAGAAAACAGAACTCGTTTCCTGATAAAAGACCTTTCTCAGGATACTGCTGAAGGATTCCTCGAACGTGTCACCGAATGACTTGGCCACCTCGTACAGGAAGGCCAACAGGGAAGCTTCCTGACTGGTAAGACGCGGATCCTTCAGCGAAAAACCATCGGCAAAGCAATACGCGCCCTTCTTGTGGGGGGAGGGGCCGATGGGAAAGCCTGTCAGGCTCAGAAGGTCGATGTCGCGCTGAACCGTTCTGATACTGACGTTGAATTCTTTTGCCAGCTCGCGCGAGGAGACACAGCTATTGCTGTTCAGGCTGTTCAGCATATGCAACAGCCGGAAAATCTTCTTATCGTAGCTTTGGTTTTTCGCCATAGGGAGAACCTTTTCCAGAGCGACATGCGGTTGTCGCCATCTGCCGTTATTGTAACGGATCATTTTTACAAAGTACAAACAAAAGCCTGCCTGAAGGGGGGCAATAACAGTGCGCGCGGCACCGCATGCCTTTATGGGGCGATGCGACAACAGGCTGTCGCCAGCTATTGCTATACTTTAGTGGAAGCAGGGCGAGGCCGTCTCGTGACGAACCGCGCTTGCTTCCCTATGGGGAGAGGGGTAGACTTTAGACCATGTCACACAATGAATACACACTTTCAAAGACGCGCTATCTCGCCGGGCAGCAGTGTGCAAAGCTGCTTTGGATGCATTATCATCAGAAAGAGGCCTTTCCGCCGATCGATGCGGCCACACAGGCGATATTTGATCAGGGGCATGCTGTGGGAGAGCTTGCGCAAACACTTTTCCCGGGCGGGGTGGCCATCCGGCCCGGCACTGATTTCGAAGCCATTATTCGCGAGACAAAGGCGCTGTTGCCTAAAAGAGTGCCCCTGTTTGAGGCGGGTTTTTCTTGCAAAAACACTTATGCACGAGCCGATATTCTTAATCCCTGCGAGGATGATCAATGGGACTTGATCGAGGTTAAAAGCGGGACCAACGTCAAAGACGAGCACATTGCCGACCTGGCCTTCCAAAAGTACTGCTATGAGGGCGCGGGTCTCAAAATACGCAATACGCACCTGATGCACATTAATAATGGGTACGTCAAAAAAGGCGCCATTGATCCCCGGGAACTGTTTCACCAAGAAGATGTTACCGGTTTGGTGAATCAGGCCTGTCCGGGTGTGGAAGAGGAGATTGAGCGCCTGTTGAAAACCCTCCGGGAAAACGAGTGCCCCGAAGTCGCGATCGGCATGCATTGTGAAAAGCCCTATGAGTGCGCGCTCAAGCCGATCTGTTTCGCGCATCTGCCCGAGCATAATGTGCTGACCTTCGATCACATGCGCAAAGAAACGGCCTTTGGTTTGATCGATGCGGGCATCCTCGATATCAAAGACGTGCCGCCTGAGACCGCGCTTTCCGGTCACCAGGCCATCCAAAAAGAGGCGTATTGTTCCGGGAAGGTTTGTGTCAATACGGAGGCAATCGAGGCGTTCTTGCAGGCTCTCGAACTCCCGCTTTATTTTCTCGATTTTGAGACCGTCGGGCCGGCCATTCCGGTGTATGACAACAGCAGGCCCTATCAGCAGGTGCCTTTTCAGTATTCCCTGCACATCCTGACAAGCTGGGACGCGGAGCCCGAACACCATGCCTTTCTTGCCGAAGGCACCCAGGATCCCAGACCCGCTCTGCTCGAAGGCCTCAAAAGGCTTTTGGGAACCAGCGGCACGATCCTCGCCTACAATATGAGCTTTGAATTGTGCCGCTTGAGAGAATCCGTCGAGGTCTGGTCCGGCTTCACGGACTGGTTCAAGAACAATATCGAACCGCGCTTCAAGGACCTGATCGTCCCGTTCCGCAAGTTCGATTATTATGATCCCGGGCAAAAAGGCAAAACCTCGATCAAAAAAGTCTATCCGGCCATGACGGGCGAATCATACGAAGGCCTTGGCATCGGAGACGGCGGCACTGCCAGCCGTGAGTATGCCCGCGTCACATTCGGCACAGATATCACAGCCGAAGACCGCGAGTGCGTAAGAAATGATTTATTGAAATACTGCGCCCTCGATACGATGGCGATGATTAGGGTATTGGAAAGATTGCGCGCAACTTGTGGATCAATATAGAGAAGCGCCAAAATAAACATATCTAGAAAAACATAGAGCAGTCGGAATATTTTCTTATCGTAGCGTGTCTTTTGTGTGTTTACCTCAGGCACAGCCTGATTCGAACGGGAGCAGGCCCCTTTATTCAAAAATGGGCCGATCTGCTCGCAAGTTATGACCTTCTAAAAAGCCGGAGAAAACAGTGTTGAGAGCCTTACTTATCTTTTTGATTTGCCGGCAGGTTGTCTGCGCGAGCTTTGGATTTGCCTATCTGGATGACTATCCGCCTTATTTGTTCAAAGAGGGCGCGCCGTCGCGGTTTGCGCTCGAAGATCTGTTCGCCGAGACCGCCGCTAACGGGTCAGGTTATTACAAAGAGGGCGCGCTCGAGATCGAGCTTTCTGAAACAGCCGATACCCAGCGTGCCTATCGTTTCCTGATCAAAGATGGGGGGCAGATTCTGATGAAGGTGGAAGGCTTCGATCAGCCTGCCTTGCCGTCGAGTGTTTACCGGGCTGATCTGGATAACAATGGTTTGGACGATTTAATGGTTATTTCCTGGTCGCGCGGCGTTGGCTTAGCGGTTTTATTGGGATCGGTTGATATCTTCATGAAAAAGGCCCCCGAAAGCTATGACCACATCCATTATGAGAGCGTTGCCGCGGGCCCCGAGGATTTTGTCGACATGGATCAAGACGGCCGGGCCGAAGTCATCATGCCAAGTTATTATATGGGGAATAAACACAATTACTTCGCATACGCGGTCTATGAGATTGCCGGAGGCCGCCTTGTGAATGTGAGTTCAAGGTACAAAGGCTTTCCCAAATTCATTTGGTATACCCACAAGCCCAATGATAAGCAGACAACGCATCTCACCAAGGCTGAAAAGGCCGGCCACATCCGTGAGATAGAATCGAAGATCAAGTATCGTCACATTTTGCTTGAAAGCGGGCTAAGTGGCGCTGAGGGTAATTAGAAAGCATTGAGGAAAAGTTAAGGAGCTTGGGGCTATGTTGAACAGGTTTGCCAATCGAACCATGACACGCACCCGATACACTGAGATCAGGCGTACGGTGCGCCGGCACGTGACCATTAATTCTCAACAGGCGCTTGAGAAGCGCATGCCGCTTTCAGAAGCGGGTAAAAAAGTATTGATGGGGGGCATAGTCCTTAAAAAAGTGGCCATGGGCGTTATCTTGTCTGACAATGATCTTTATCAAATACGCGGCGCGGTGCCTCTGGAAAGACTGGAACGCGAACTGGCCTTGCAGGCTAATGAAAGCCATGGTAAACCGGCCGTTCTTGAAAAAACAGGTTACAACTTTGTGATTTATGATGGCACGGGCACTTTTGAGATCAACGGAAGCCTGGGTGATTTTGACCGCGATGTCCACCGCAAAATGTATCAAATCAAGAAAGGTGATATTGTTTTTGTGGCGGGTGAGCTCGTTAGCATGAATTCTCCCTCCGGCTATTTCATCAGGCCGAGCGACTTTTATTCAGAAAGCGAAATGGAATTTTATCGGCAGGTTGCCGCAGACACCTATGACAGAAGCCGGAAACAAATAAACGAAATAAGGAAAAACAAAACCCGGGAGCCTGCCCAATATAGCCTGCCGCACGCGCGGCAGCCGTGGGATGTCGTAAAACTCTTTCTTAAACCGTCTCATGGCCTGACAGATTCTGATTATTGCTGGCTCGAGTTCGCGGCTGATTCTTATTTTAATCAAACCGGAGATATCCGTGCTGCCCGGCTCATTGTGAAGTATTATTTAATCCATATAAGTGACGAAAAGAGGCGTTACATTGAAGAAGAGAATACCGATTATCCACTAGATTTCGAAGAAAACTTCTTTTCCATGTACCCACATCTTCAAGGCGTGGTTGAGTGGCCGGAAGATCATTGAACACCAGTTACTTTCGGCAGGTTGGCTGGGTTGGTCAATGTGATTGGCAATAATCAGCAGGCCGGCTTAAGAAAGTGGTTTCGGTTATTGAGAGTTTCAACTTAAACTGCAATACAAGAAAGAAGAACGGGAGTTGTTTAGAATGAACGCTTTGCTGATACGAGTTGGCGCTGATCAAACGGCGGGGGGATGTAACGGTCTGGTGGACAGCCAGACTCTGGAGTTTGTCTATATCCCGATACCTGAATCGTGCGATACGCATGATCATCTGGCAAAACCCTATTCCCTTTTTGGGGAAGCTATTCAACAGTTCGGTGAAAGTCTTCCTAGTCATCTTACCGGCCGGAATACGCATCTTGATCCCGATTTCGAGTATCTTACCTATGGTGATCAAGGCGGGAGAGCCGTTCAAATAACATCCTACCTTGAGCCGGGGGATCTGGTTGCCTTTTATGCAGGACTGCGGGATATACGCCCCAATGAGCGGCTTGTTTATGCGATCATCGGTCTTTATGTTATTGAGGAGATTATCGATGCGCGATTAATCCCCGAAAATCGATGGCACGAAAACGCACATACGCGCCGGAGATTAGCGGCGGGAGATATTATCATCAGAGCAAAAAGGGGTATATCGGGCAGGCTGGAAAGGTGCCTTCCGATTGGATCCTATCGGCCGCCCGCTGGTGACCCCGGCAAGCGGCCATCTTACCGTGTCTCGTCTGACCTGCTCAATATTTGGGGTGGTTTTAATGTTCGTGATGGTTTTATCCAACGCAGTGCCAGACTACCTCAGTTTTTAAATGCGGACCTGTTTTATCAATGGTTTCAAAAACAAGGAGTCTCATTAATAGAAAGGAACAACTGACATGCCTGAGAGAGCCTTTTTTGTCTACAAGATGACAACGGACAATGGTGGTGCGCCATGCGTCCAGGATAATCTTTTAACATTAGCGATCTGTAAACCTGTCATTCGCCGTGTCGCTAAGGTGGGTGATTGGATTTTTGGATTCGGAGGCAATGGCGAATTACAGAACAGGTTGATTTACATAGCGGAGGTGACCGGAAAGTTGTGTGGCAGGATCTATTATAAAGACTATTCGAAAAGGCGGGATGCGATTTACAAATGGAGCGGAGGTAGATTCACATTGAGAAGAACCGCTGTGTATCATGCAGACGGCAACAATATAAATAGCGATGTCGGGCAATATCCCGGGTATAAGAATGCATACGTTTTACTTAGTGATGACTTCCGCTACTTTGGCAATACACAATATGAATATGATGAAAATCTGCTCAGTTATGTTAATCAAAACAGAATGCGACCGCATCGTACTAATTTTGAAGCACCGCAAAGATCTCAACTTCGGCGCCTAAAAAAGAAAGTTTGGAGGGAGTATCAAGAAATGAAGATCGGAGACCCGACGCACGATACCCCTGATGGCCGCAAAAGAAGTTGCAGCGGGTGACCTGATGCTGTCGCTCATGCGTTGTGTGCTTTCCTCTATCTCCCAACTGTCTATCATTTTGATATAAACGCGGTACCGGTTCTCTGCGGGACAGGTATCCGGCAAATGTGTCCCGGTAAGAACCGATGCCGGGGCAAAGCCATTATTGAATCGCGATTAACAGGTAAAAGCAAAAGATTGATCGTTTTGAATGCAGGCCCCGATTGGGTGTCTATCGCAGGGAGGCGCGGATTTAATGAAAGTTTATAAGGATTTTCTAAGTCATATCTTGAATGATGGCGTCCGAAGAGATACAGAACGGACAGGCGTTGGGACTATCAGCGTCTTTGGATATCAGATGCGTTTTGACCTTCGCAAAGGCTTTCCGCTGTTGACCACAAAAAAGGTTCATTGGAAGTCTGTTGTATATGAGTTGCTTTGGTTTCTTCGCGGCGATACGAATATCCGCTTTTTACAAGAAAACGGGATTAGTATCTGGGACGAATGGGCAGATATTGAGGGCGAGCTTGGGCCTGTTTACGGCAAGCAGTGGCGGCATTGGACTTGTCCGGATGGAAGTTCCGTGGACCAGATCGCTAAAGCCATTGAATTAATCAAAACGGATCCTTGCAGCCGCCGTATAATCGTTACTGCCTGGAATCCTGGAGAGGTTGATCGAATGGCGCTTCCGCCATGTCACGTGACATTTCAATTCTATGTCCAGGGCGGTGAGCTTTCATGCCAGCTCTATCAGCGCAGTGCAGATGCTTTTCTCGGCGTGCCTTTCAATATCGCGTCCTACGCGCTTCTGACTCATATGGTTGCGCAGGTAACCGGGCTCAAGCCGGCCGAATTCATTCACACGCTAGGGGACGCGCACATTTACCGCAATCATCTTACGCAGACGCATCTTTTGCTATCAAGGAAACCACGGCCATTGCCAAATATTACCTTAGCACCGGAGGTTACGGATATATTCTCTTTCAAGTTTGAGGATATTAAACTTGAAAATTACAACCCTCATCCAGTGATCCCGGCAGCGATAGCTATTTGAGCAAGTTAAGAGAATGAGCAGAGAAAGTTGGCGCCGTTCAAAAGTGCCGGGTTGGATTTAGTAAGGTTACAGAGTGTGCCTCGCTAGTGTGATTCGGTTGGCCCTGTGCGTAATGCCGCCTGTATTTGATGATGGAATGTCATTTGTTCCGTTATTAACCCAGTGTTTTTGAATGGGCCACCCTTTTGTTGTATTAATGAAACACTTGACGAACATGCTGTCTCTGGCAGACTCTTGCATTAGCCCTCGGCAAGAAAGAAAGCTTGCGATGTAGCTGGTTTGATAAACAGCATAGTATTTATGGTGTTCGATATATAACAGTGAAAGGAGATTGGAATGTCTAGTTCTTTTATATGGCGAGTCAAAACGGAACGCATGGGTAGCTTGGAACCCTTCAAGTCAGAATATGATATGGAAGCGTTCCTGATGAATAATCCATCTATTATATGCGGGGAGAACCCGGCGGATGAAAGCATGCCTCCGGCCTTGATACGGCAACAACTATCAACTAGGAAAGGCAGCCGTGACGCGGGGCGCATCGACCTCGTTGCTCTAGTGCATGAAGAAAAAGGCCCTGTTTTAAAGATCTTTGAACTGAAGCAGGGTCAGGTCACAACGGGCAGTGTTAAGCAACTTGTTGATTATCTTGACGGGTGGAGTAATGAAGAGAGTGCCAAGAATGCCGTTGAGAAATGGCTCACGGATATGAGCCCAGGTCGCAACGATGTGGCCAAGCTCTTGGAGGCGCCCAAAGGCGTTCTTGTTGGCCCATCATTTCACAACGATGCGATTGCTGCTGCAGTTAAGCACAAGCTTGAAGGAATGCGGCTGACTCGGTTTCGTCATGCATCAAGCGACGAGTATTTTGTGATCGTTGAAGATCAGGTTGGGGATGTAGTCAAAGAGGTTGACCCAAATCTGCAAAGGATTGTGGATGCGTACAATTGTTTACCTCAAGATGGGCTCTCCTCTACAGGTAGAGCACGCAAATTTCGGCAAGTGAGAGTGCCGAATTGGAATAATTTACTGCATTATGAATTTCATCTCGACGGCGATTCTGCTTTCGTGGCCTTGGATATTGAGCAAAAAGATCTGGATTGGCTGGCGGATAAGGAAGAAGTAAGCGGCTGTATTGTTGCGCTGAAAAAGTGTTTTCCGAATCAGACGGTATCATTCCCGGATAAGCAGTTTCGTTATGGGATAAGATTGAGTATAGCATTTAATAAAAACGACGACCCTGAAGTTGTGGCGCGCGGCATGGGCCAGCTCATCCAGATTACCAAGCCTCTGATCGAAACTGCCCTGAACCAGCAGTGCGGCAGAAATTAGATGAAATCTTGGCACAGATTCGCCGATATGCCGAGCGGTGGTCAATCGTTTCGCTCAAAGATGATGTGGCGCGCCAGGTTAATGAGGCTGGATGCGCCTTCCATTTGTCCGATACGGTGGCATACCAGAGGAGTTGCGGTCTGCTGCCAATCTCCTTATCGGCTGTAATCTTCTTTAAAAAAATGGCACGGAAATGGTGGTAAGATATGTTGACAAAAGATTTTTTGTATGAAATTAACGGGGAAAAGAACGGAGGACTGAAATATTTTCTAGACACATTTAAGGGCGACCCTCGTATTGCCTGGTATCCTTCAGCGGGAGATGATTTTCGTGATTTGTTGTATCTGCATCCCAAATTTGCTGAAATAGCGCCAGCAACTAAACCTGATCCGCCCTTGCCGGATATTTTTCTTCATACCGACTACTACTTTCCCGGGTCAGAATCAACATTTCGCGATAATCAAATCATTCATGATGACGGTAGTACTCGAATCTCTATTGAAATTATCGAAGAATTGTCCCGATTGGATTTTCGTCTGGATTCGCAAATAGTTGATTTTCCTCAAGGAAGCTCTACAACTGGCCGTGTAATTTTCCTTCAAATTAAAGTTTGCTCAAATAGACTGGGAGAGTTTTCCCGGCCGCTTATTTATGCGTTCGTTGAAAACGAGGCTTTTTGTGCGTCAAAGGTCTTACCAGCGCATTGCCAGTTTAGCCATGTGATCCATGTTCGTTATGGTGGCGGTCACGGCGGGGGAGGAAAGGCAAGGGGCGGGTGGTTACTGAATGTATTAGATAGACTAGGATGTGAAGTATTCGTCACTGACGGAAGCCATGAACTTTCTCTTGGCGATAGGGATGCGCTTAGACTATATCCCATACTGGAAGGTTCGAATACAGATCGTGAAGTTATACGGACTTTAGAAAGCGAAAAGTGGTCCGATTATGGAGACGTCACATGGAATATTCCCCGTGATAGATCAGGAAACAATATGGCGCCGGCAAGAGAAGAGGAATGGCGGTAACCGTCGTGAAAACTGAAAAGGGAGCAATTATGGCTAATAAATCTTGGGGAATTAAATTGGGTTCCGGAGGAATATGTGTTCCGTTCTGTGAATCCCACTCCATCGTTGGGCTAGGATGGAAAATGGTGAATTCGAATATTATTTCAAGCAGTTCGAAAGAGGCGTTGTGGCAGCATGTCAGCAATGTCTGCAATTATTCGGACAATCGAGCCATTGGTAGCGCGACCGGAAAACTTTTCCGATTTGCCCAGGAGTGCGCCATTGGTGATTACATTTTCTACTATGATCCCCCCAATAAACACGTTCGCATCTGTCGCGTATTGTCTGAACCCTTATACCGTAATTTTGATTTGAATACCGACATTGATGTTTGGCATTATCGCGAGGTCGAGTATCCACTCAAACCCATCTCGATCTTGGATTTTTATGGGGTATTGAAGGGGAAACTTTTGGGCCCACGCATGAGTTTCTGGACAATATTCGGCGGCACCGATTATGTCGCACAGCTCCTTTCAGGCCGAAAGCCCGGAGCTGAGCAAACCAAAGAATATCAGGATACAATGACAGTTCTAAAAAAACTCATCTTAAAACAGGTGGAAGTATTTGCTGATCAAGATTGGGAAAAAGTCGCGGCAGACTTTCTAAAATCTCAAGGAGCCCAGATTGATGGTCGCATTGGCGGTAACAGGTCCATTATCGATGTTGAAGCAAGATTTGATCATGGCATATTCGGAGAAGACATCTGGAGAATTCAGGTTAAATGCTACAAGGACCGCAAAGTCGATTGGCCTCAGATCGAAAAAGATTTTCATCACGTTGGAGATGCCAAATTTTGCTATGTAGCAGTTTTTGGTTTTACCGATGAAGCAAGACGACAAGCTGAAGCGAATGGGGTTTTGTTATTGGAGGCAGTAGACTTCGTACCGTTCTTCATGAGTGGAAAACTGAGATCCGATTTGATATACAAATTGGGACTCACAGCATGAAAGAATCTGAGGGAGAGAAGCATATATCAGAGCGTCTGGCACAAAATGGGGTGGCGACTCACAACTTTGGCGAAGTGACGCGGTGAGCATGGCTGCGATATTAAGGCTTGGCATTGACCCCACCCCGAAAATCCTTTTGTCGCAGCCCTTGTTTTGCCCCATATTATCAAACCCCCTTTTCAACACGACAAGACGTTGTCGTCCCGTCTCGTTATTCTAACGGCCCATTTTAACTTTTTTACGAACAGGCATAAAACAGCAAGGAGGCGGGCTATGCAAATGAAACGGCAGGGTGACTTACTGCTCATGGAAATACCCCATATCCCATTCAATGCGACGAGACTCAAGCATCGAGTCTTGGCAGAGGGTGAGGTAACGGGCCATTTTCACGAGCTTGATGGCGGTATTGTTTACGAAGTGGACGGGCGGCTTTATTTTCGAGTCGAGCCCGATGAAAAAGTCATCTTAATGCACCCCGAACATGGGTACCTGACCTTTGAGCCCGGCTGTTACAGCGTTAAACTCCAACGTGAATATATACCCGCGGGGCCTCCTCGACGTGTCGCAGATTGAGTGGACACCGGAGGATGCCGAGAAGAGAGGCCGGCTCTTTCATAAACTCATCAAGCCGGAGTGCGCCCTGGCTGTTTCCTGCGGCTACTGGGCAAGTGGCCGGCTGCATTTTCGCTATTTTGTATTAAGGAGCGAACTGCATGGGCAGGGCGCCAGCTGGTACCGGGACGGCCGCCGCGAATGCCTGGAATACTACCGTTGCGGCGTCAAACACGGCCCCTTTCGCACCTGGCATGTGAACGGACAGCCGAGAGAGGCCTGCCTTTACCGTGACGGGGCACTGCACGGCGAACGCATGCTGTGGTGCCGCAGTGGCAAGGTTGACAGCCAGGAACAGTACCAGAAAGGCCGGCTTCACGGCCTGCGAAGAATGTGGCACCCGAACGGCCAGTTAAAATTGGTTGAATCCTATCGGGAAGGCCGCCGGCATGGGGAGTGTCACATGTATGATGAAATGGGGCGCTTAACAGGCCAGAGCTATTATATTCGCAATCGCCAGGTGCCCGGCCGGCTGTACGAATTAAGCGCCCGCGGTCAACTGACAGCTAAAGACATTATTGCTATACCGGACTTCCACCAGCGATTACTGTTCCTGCAGGAATTAGGCTACGAGCGTTTTATGGCCCAAGTGCCGCACAAAACCCTGCAAACAGACGGCGACCGGACCCTGATCCGCATTGTCTGGCGTCGCGATGAAGAACCCATGGTTCTGGTCAAAGTACGCTGCCCGTCGACAGGCACCTATTATGCGTTGAGGGTACCGCCCAAGACGCGGACGATTCAAGAGGCAGTCGGCTGGACCTTCGGTGTGCGTGCTGACATCTATCATCCTATAGAGGAGAGCTGAGTTGGAGTTCTGCAGGGTTGAATATGGGGATATGGGATATTTGCATTGACAGAATGAAAAATATGTATAAAATAACAAGTAAATATCTTGTGGTGAGCGCGAGCCCACGGCGGTGAGCACGCCATTGACAGAACCTAAATAGGTTGTAGCGAGATCCATACGGGGATTCTCATCAACTCCTTTAACCACATTGCCGTGTGTGGTCTGGCTCAAACACGGCGATCCGGGGGATCTCCATTTAATCCGCACGCTACGACCTGAGTATTTAAACCCACCTCAACAATCCAAAAACGAGACCTAGCTAAGCAATCCCAAGGGGTATTTTTCTAATTCCCTCCACGGGAGCAGTGTCTCTACTGATTTCACCACCCTAAAAATTTCTTTTTTTTGTTTCTGGTTATGACCAGATCAATGCGGACGATTCGTCGGATCGTCCGTTTTTGTTTTCAGTCCTCGCGCGGCGGAATGCGAGGACAAAATGAAAACAAAAAAGAATAGAAACACATCGAATAACAAGCCAAGAACCAGAGTGCGGACCGTTGATTTTATGAGAATTGAGGGGACGGTGAATAATCAACCATTGAGCACCTTTGAACTCGACGTCCGCGAGAAGTTAGCAGTATCAGCATCGCCGCTGAACTTTATGATCCAGCAAGAAGACGAAGCCTTGAGAGATGAGCAGCGTCATGAAGCAAAGCAAACACTCAAGGAACTTCTCAAGGCCGCGCACCTTACGCGGAAACAGTTATGGTGCTACAGACTCGTTTTCAGGGAAGGCCGAACCATCCGTGATACCGCATTGCTGATGAAGGTCTCAGATGCGCGGATTTGCACCATGGTCGAAGGGATCAAAACCACCTTGAAGAGAACGGCGGCAAAGCTGGAAAACGGTCAGATGCTCTTTGAGCGTATTTCAGAAATGCCGCTTGAGGCGTGGGAAAAGCAGCTTTGCGATCTCAGACTTCGCAAAGGATTGTCGCTGAGGCGTATCGCTGCGGTCATGGGAATCAGTTGGCCCACTGTGCACAGGCGGGTAAAAGCCATTCTCGGCAGGCTGGTGGTTGAGGAATGAAACGAACCCGTTAATTACGGGCGGTTTTTGACCAATACTATGGAGGAGGGTACGCGATGCACCAAACGGCGGGGCAAACGAAGCCCGGCTAAATGCGTCAAACGGCCCTCCTTCCCAGTCGAGGAGGATAAATGAATCAGAGAGTCCGGAATTTATTCATCACAGCAGGCAGTATCTGGATGACCTTGTTTTGGTTCGCCAGTGTTGCTTGGGCACAAGCTGCATCTGAGGAAGATCTCCGTTTTTTTCTGGAACGGGTTGGAGATTTCCTTATCCGGACGGTTGGCCCCGGGGTTCTCGTAATCGGTATGGCAGTTGCCGGGGTATCCATGGCTCTGGGAGATGAACAGGGAATGAGGCGGGGAGCGATTGCCGCAGGTGGCGGAGCCCTGATCATGCTCTCCAGGGCCATCCTCGATCTTATTCAGAACGTAACCCATTTTTAAGGAGAAGCGGTGAGAAACGCAAAAGGATACAGAAAAATTCATGCCCGGAACAAGCTTTTTGGTCTGGAGTTCCCGGATTTGATGATTCTGCTTTTGGTTTATCTTTTTGTGTTTATGTTCTCGAAGAACCTGTTTTTGAATCTGCTGATCTTGTTGGGGCTTTATCTCTTTCTCACTTTCTACAAAAAAGGGAAACCGCCGCATTGGACCGAGTCCTGGATCCGGTTTCTGATGACAAATCGAAATTATCGGGCCGCGAGAGAAGCTGAAAAGGAGATCTTTGATGACAAGTAGTCTGCTGCTTAAGACGCGGGATCTTTTACGTGGCGAGAAACAGATGCCCTTCTTTAAATTAATCGATCTCTATTCCGTCGAAGATGGGATCGCCGTGGGTGTTTCCGGTGCGATGGGATTGGGCTATCGATTCCGGGGGAGGGACCTGCTCCTACAAAATGATGCTGAGATCGAGTCTTTTGAAGTCAGGCTGCGGCGTTTCCTTAACCGTATGCCGGAGGGGGCAATGCTGCATTTTGTTGTTTCTTCGGATAAGGCGGGAAAGGAGGCCGTTCAGGAAATCCTTCCCCGGGTACCGGTCGAAGAGAAATTGGCATCCAGAATTATTCAGGAAAAAGAGCATTTTTATCAAAAACACCCCTTCATTCAGAGAAACGTTTTTCTTTTTATTGTCATCAGCCCGCAGGGGAAAAGGGATCGCTCGTCATTCCTGCCTGATTTCAGTGCCGCATTCGGGAAAAAAGCCAGACGATTGAGCCGGCTTGAATTCCAATCCTGTAAACAAGCGCTGGAACGAGTTGCGTCTGAGATAGCGGATGGATTTCGGAGTCTTGGTTTTTCACTCGAATTGCTGAATGACGATGATCTGTTGCGGTATCTCTACCAAATACTGAATCCGGATTATTCCGAGCACACCATACCGTTCAGCCCCTATTTTATGAAAAAAGGGACTGCTCATCCCGAACGGTCGTCGCTTAGAACCAGACTCCTGCTATCGGCGCCTTTGGTGGAAGACCGCTTTCTTTATCTCAATCGCTATTTTCATAAGGCGGTCAATCTTGTGGAGCTTCCCGAGGAAACAACCTTGAAGTCGCTGAAGGATTTCGAGTCCGCCCTGGGCGAGGATTACCTTATGACAATGTCCATCGGCATTCCCGATCAGGAAAAGGAGAAAGGAAAAATCAAACGGCAGTTGAACTATACGAAGGCAAAGAGTTTCTTTTCCCGAAGCAAAGATCATGAAGCCATCGCCCGTGCCGGTGAAACCGACGAACTTTTGGGGACCATCGCAGAATCATCAGATCGATTCTTTCATTTTTCATTGGCGGTCGTGCTTAGGGCAAAGAGCCAGGAAAAGCTGGATAAGCGAATCCGGGAAGCGGTGCGGGCGTTTACGAGAATGGGGGATGCGCGTGGGATTGATGACCGATTGAATCATGACCGGCTTTTTCTTTCTTTTTTACCGCTTCAAGGCGACATGAACCCTCTTTCCTTTCTGATACGCTCAGAAGTTCTGGCCCACTTGCTTCCCGTACAGGCAAATTGGCAGGGTACCGAGAAACCGGGAGTCGTGCTGAAAACATACCGCAATGAGCCCCTGAAGCTTGATCTCTTCGATTCGAATCTGCAAGCCAAGCACTCGCTTATGCTCGGGACAACGGGATCGGGAAAGTCGTTTTTTACAAATCAACTTCTCCTGAGCTTCCTCACAGGCTCCCGCGACCAGGACGTGATCGTGATCGATCTGGGTGGAAGCTACCGGAGACTCGCGTCGTTAATAGGGGGATCCTATTTGGAAGTTGAATGCTCGGAGCGCTTTGCCTTTAATGTCTTTCCGCGTGCCGCAGTCCTTTTCCCGGAGGGGAAAGAAGCAGATGCTACATTTCTCCAATTCTTAAAAGAACTCCTTCGCAAAATGATAGCGCCCTCGAAGAACTGGTCCCCCAGTGAAAAAATGATTCTGGAACGGGCCATTCGCCAGGCTTATCAACCATTACGGCCAAATGAAGCACCTGTGTTGGGGGACATCGAGAGAGCTTTAAAGCAATTCTCGCAGGGGGATGATGAGGACCGGAAGAAAGCCTATCAATTCGCCAAAGAACTTTGCCTTTTTACCGAGGGCGAATATGGAAAGCTCCTGAACAGGCGAGGCTCCTTTGACATGGATGCCCGCTTTGTCGTCTTCGATCTGAGGAAAATCTCTCATTATCCCGAACTCCAGGAAATCCTGCTCATGATCATTCCTTTTGCGCTCAAACGTAAATTTGAAAATGTCGGTATCAAGAAACTCCTTGTTTTGGATGAATGCTGGCAGCTTTTAAAAGAATCGCAGGGGACGGAATTGGTCGAGGTGTTTTACCGGACGGCCCGGAAGATGAATGCGGCGGTTCTCTCGATATCACAGAACCCCGAGGATTTTCTCGACGCTACGATATCGGCGGTCATGATCAATAACTCCCCGATTAAATATATTTTGCGACTCAAGAAAGGCCATGACCGGCTCGCAGCCTTTGGTTTCAATGAGAACGAGATACAGGCGGTGCGCGAGCTGGACGGGAGGCAGGGCTTCTTTTCGGAAGTGTTTATCAAGTTCGATCAGGAAGGGGTTGTGGCCAAAGTGGAACCGACACCGCTCGAATACTGGATGGCGACAACAGACCCTCAGGATTCGGTGGAGGAGAAGAAGCTGCTGTCGATTCATCCGGGATTGACCCAACTGGAACTGTTAGAGCAACTGGCTGCCCGTTTCCCTAATGGCATAAGAACCGCAATGGAGTTGAGCGATGTGGGATGAGGGATCTTGTGTGATGGCGGTGTTTTGTATGGTCATGACACTATTCGCTTTGGCGGCATTTCTTATTTATGCCGCGAGGTATTTATGAAAAAGACAGCGATTCTATTTGTCCTTGTGCTTTTGATGCTCTGCCCGCTGAACCGCAAGGCTCATGCGGCGCTGCCGACCTTCGATGCGGTCAATGCCGCTCTGAGTGAATTGAGGAATGCGGTCATGCAATCACAATTTGCCCAGGATATTGCACTCGCAATGGAAAGGCTGAATCAGCTGAAATCGACTTATCAGGAGCTTCTCCGGTTCCATTCCGGCCTCGACGATTTGTTCGAAACCTGGGTCGGGGACCCCCTGCATCAATTCCTGAATGCGGGACAGGGCTTTCAGTTCACGTTTCCGGACTTCCCAGCGATATCGCCTCAAATCGATCTGATCCAAAATGCGCAAGGACCTTCAGATATTCGAAATGCTCTGGAAAATATAACGGGAAAGATCCCTCAAAGTGAAGCAAGACCTTACATCTTGTTCGAAGAAATGCAGGTAGTTGAGGGCCTGGACTTGGCTCAGAAGATTCGCCAATCGGGCGAGAACACCCGTG